>CAZUPM010000001.1:0-38310 GCA_964622365.1 uncultured Candidatus Saccharibacteria bacterium
CAGCAATCTTGCTCTTCGAACTACGGCGTCAATGAGATATTTTTCGGTACCGGCGGCAATTTGAGCAATTGTTCCAGCAGCTACTGCGCCAAAACTTCGGTCGGAGCTTTAGGTGTCGGCAACACAAAAAGCACAAATTACCAAGCGCAGGCCGGGTTTAATACCGACCGTACGCCCTACATCGAGCTGACGGTTAATAACTCCGATGTGAACCTCGGTGTTCTAAGCATAAGCTCCACGGCTACCGCTACCGGTACGTTTTCCGTCAAAACTTATTTGGCGGGAGGCTATATCGTACAAACGGCCTCCGAACCGCCTACTTATAATGGTCATTCGCTTAATGCGCTGTCCAGCCCTACGGCTTCTTCGGCCGGCACCGAACAATTTGGCATCAACCTGGTGGCTAACACCACCACCTGTGGCGCGCCCGCTAATTTTGGGGTTAATCCGGTTCAGGTGCCCAGCAGTACATTTAGCTTTGGAGCGGTGTCTAGCGGGTACGATACGTGCGGCAAATTCCAATACAACAAGGGCGATACCATAGCCTACTCCAACTCAAGCTCGGGCGAAACCGACTATACGATTTCTTATATAGAAAATATTTCGGCCAGTACGCTCGCCGGCCAATACAATTTTAGCCAGATTTTAGTCGCGACCTCCACTTATTAGGCCCTGTGGATAAATAGTTTGCAATAAAATCCGTTTATGCTAACCTTGTGGGGTAATCTCAAAAAAGTGCGGGTGAGAGCTTGTTTAAGGCTTTAACCAAGGAAACAGGTGAAGACAAAAAAAATATCAAGCGGGCTGGTAAGTTTTACGACAGCGTTGTTTATGGCTGTAGCCGTTATTTTGCCGTTCTTAGGGCCGGAAGTAGCCCACGCTTACGGGCAGGTCACCAGTCGCAGTATAGAAATGAGCGACTCTTCGGCCGGCGCCACCAACGTTACTTACACATTAGCATATACTACCGCTACGACCAGTAATGTTGGCGGCGTAGTTGTCGATTTTTGCAGTAACAGCCCTATTATCGGCGATACTTGTACGGCTCCCTCGGGCTTTAATACTAATGAGGCGACGCTAGTTCTAGCTAACCAATCGGGCATAACCGGCCTGACTGTCGACACGACCTATTCCACCACTAGCACGCTTATACTAGATAGGACTGCATCGTCGATCAATTCGTCTACTTCGGTTTCAATAGACCTGGGCACCTCGGCCCACGGCATTACCAATCCATCTACGGCCAATCAGACGTTTTACGCGCGTGTTTATACATTTTCTACCACGGCTGACGCGCAAGCCTATTCGGCTACCGGTACCAACACCGGCTTGGTTGACGCTGGCGGTATAGCCCTAAGCACGGCCGCGACAATTACTATTACCGCTAAGGTACAAGAAGAAATAACTTTTTGCGTTTACACGGGCGCCAACTGCGCCGCCGGTGGAACGAGCGTTGCACTAGGCGACACTCACGGCGTGCTAAGCAGTACCGGCCCGTTTGTGGACATTTCTACAAAATATGATGTAGCCAGTAACGCGTCCAGCGGAGTTACAATCCGGATGAAGGGCAATACGCTGCAAAGTGGCAGCAGTAGTATCGCCGCGATAGGCGCTTCGGCGGCCTCCAGTTCGGCCGGAACTTCACAATTCGGGCTGTGTACCTGGGAAAATAGTGGTTCCACCTTGACGCCCACCAGCCCCTATAACAATGCGAGCTGCAGCACCACCAGCCAAACCGCGGGCACCGGCAGTACGGGGGGCGCCGGCTCGGCTCAATTCGCTTTTAACACCACGAACACTACCTCTACATACGGTGACACCTTAGCTAGCGCGACGGCAGGAGCTAGCTCGACCGGCACGATTGCTTTTATCGGCAACATATCAACCTCCCAGCAAGCCGGCATATATACGACTACTCTTACGTTTATCGCCACAGGAAACTACTAAATCTAAAACTGTGGATAAAGCTACTTGATTTAGCTTAAATATGGTATGGTTTTGGTATATCCAAAAACAAAATGCTTAAACAATCTCTAAAAAAAGCTTCACTTGCTACTGTCGCCATAGTCATGGTTTTGGCGGCCATAGCCGGCATCAAAACAAGTATCGTGAGCGCTTTTGGCCAGGTTACCAGCCGCTCCATTGAACTTAGCGACACGAGCGCCGGCGCAACCGGCGTAACATATGCTGTCAGCTTTAATACGGCGACAACTGGCAATATACAGGGAATAGTGGTAGATTTTTGCGGTAGCAGCCCTATTATCGGCGATACTTGTACGGCTCCGACTGGCTTTAGCGTAGGCACGCCGACT
Source organism: uncultured Candidatus Saccharibacteria bacterium (assembly GCA_964622365.1). Lineage (GTDB taxonomy): Bacteria > Patescibacteriota > Saccharimonadia > Saccharimonadales > UBA4665 > CAZUPM01. The sequence continues at coordinate 2,313 of CAZUPM010000001.1, forward strand.
GTTACCAGCCTTAGCGGAGTGACTTCGCCGGGCTCGTGGACGTCAGCTGCGGCCAACAGCGGACGCACCCTAACCCTAACTTATGGCTCTGGCGGCAGCGTTAATAGCGGCACAACCATTTCCTTTGATTTGACTACGGCTACCAATCCAACAGCTACCAATACTACCTTTTACGCCCGGATTCTAACGTACGCTACCACGTCAGGGGTTACTACCTATACCGGGGATTCGACCGGGCAGACTACCACTGGTGTGGTCGATGCCGGCGGTATAGCCATGAGCACTGCCGCCCAAGTCGTGGTCACGGCCAAAGTCCAAGAGCAAATTAACTTTTGCGTTTACACGGGCGCCAACTGCGCAGCTGGCGGTACGAGCATTACACTGGGTGATAGCTACGGAGTTTTAAGTGATGCCGGGCCGTTCGTAGATAAAAATACCCATTATGATATTTCTACCAACGCCTCTTCGGGCGCCATAATTCGTATCAAAGGCAATACGCTCACAAGTGGTAGCAACAGCATAACCGCTATCGGTGGGACAGCCACTGGCAGCACGTCCGGGAGCGCCCAGTTTGGCCTGTGTAATTATGAATCAACCGGCAGCACTTTAACGCCTCAAAGCCCATATAGCGATAGCGGCTGCTCTAGCACGACCCAATCGGCAGGTACTAACACTACCGGCGGTGACGGCGGCGCAAAATTCGCCTTTAACACGACCAACACGCTATCTACGTATGGCGACGAAATCGCAACAGACGCCGCTGGCACCACCGCGACTGGAGTGATCGCTTTTATCGCTAATATACCGGTTACCCAGACAGCTGGTATTTACACCACGACCTTGACATTTATAGCCACCGGTACATATTAGAAAGGCAGGTTGTCACTGCCATGCAAAAGCTATTAACCAAAATTGGCCTGGTCTTGTTAACGTTGTTTGTGACGCTGGCAGCCGTGCGCTGGCCTGCTCGTGGCTCTACCTCACACCTTGTTAATCGTTTCGACCAGCTTTCAACATCCGTAGCCGGCGCTACCGCGACCCACCTTTTTGGCTTTGGGATTACAGATGATGTCACGCCTTTAGGCTCGATTGAGTTCCAGTTCTGTTCTAACAACCCGCTCCCCGGATACTCCTGTACTGCGCCGGCTGGCATGGACGCTAGCGGAGCGGTGTTATCGGCCCAAACCGGCTCGACAGGATTCAGTGTTTACGCCCCGGGGACTACGACAAATACAGTGGTGCTGACGCGCGCCCCCGCGCCGCCGACGCCGCCTGTTGGTTACCCAAACACCTATACCATCAGCAATATAATTAACTCAACTACCGTTGATACGCTTTACGTCCGCGTTTATATTTATCAGACTACCGATGCCAGCGGCCCGGACACGCAAGACGGCGGCATTGCTATCGCCATTAACAGCAGCTTGAACGTCAGTGCCGAGGTTCCACCGTTTTTAATTTTTTGCACGGCGGCCACGATTGCCGATCATAATTGCTCTACGGCCAACGCTTATTATGTGGACTTTGGTAACTTTAGTGCGACCAATACCAGCACCGGCATCTCGCAGTTTGTGGCCGCCACCAACGCCCAAAATGGCTATAGTGTCAGCGTGTCCGGTACTACCATGACTTCTGGTAACGATGTCATAACGGCTCTGTCGTCTCCGGGCAAATCAATCAGTGGCGTCGACCAGTTCGGACTTAACCTCAGGGCTAATAACGATCCGCCAATTGGCAGTGATCCTTCGGGCAGCGGCGGTATAGGCGTGCCGGCAGCCAATTACGACAACCCCAACCTGTTTGCTTTCAATAGTGGCGACGTCGTGGCGACTGCCACGGGCCCCAGTAACTTTCAAACTTTTACCGCCAGTTACGTAGTAAACATCGCTAGCGGGCAGCCGATAGGCGTTTATACCACAACACTTTCATATATTTGCTTGGCGAATTTCTGATTCTTGTGTTAGCATTTAGGCATAAGTTATGAAAGAAGTAAACAGAGGGTTAAGAGCAAGAAACGCCGTATCCGGGCTATTGCTTGGCCTGAGCGTAATATTAACCTTAGTGATGCCGGCGCAAGCGGCTGCCAACACCTCCGGTGGCGCCAACGGCTTTTTGATTTCGCCGGTTATCAATGAAGTTACTGTCGATAAGGGACAGAGCCAGACTGTCCAGATAGCTGTCCAGAACCCCACTAGCTTGCCGACGACCGCCCAAGCCATCGTCAATGATTTTGTGGCCAGCTCTGACGAAAGCGGCACGCCGCGGCTACTCCTCAACAACAATACGCCGCTACCGGCCAACAACTTCAAAGCTTTGGTGAGCTCGATCCCCGACGTTTCACTGGCTCCTCAAGAGAAAAAGTACATCAACGTCACTATCACCGTACCGGCCAACGCCCATTCCGGTGGATATTACGGTGCCGTGCGATTTATACCGGTTAACAGCGGCAATCAGTCCAATGTCGGCCTGACGGCCAGCGTAGGTACGCTCTTTTTGGTCACTGTGCCCGGCAACTTAGTAGAAAAACTTAACTTGGTACAACTTTCGGCTTCGCACGGCAGTACGCCCACCAGTTTCTTCACGTCGGGCAATGTTTCGGTGCTAACCAGACTTAATAATGTCGGCGATATCCACGTACAACCGTTCGGCAATGTCCAGGTCAAGGATATGTTCGGCCACGTGGTCGCTAGTTTCCAATTTAATAACACGACGCCGAGGACAAATATCCTGCCCGAAAGTATACGGCGTTACGTTAACCAGCTGCCAAAACATAGCTGGCTGGGCCGCTACACTATTAATGAGAACCTGGCCTACTCGCAAGGTAGTGGTAACCTTATCGTTGCTAGCGCCAGCTTTTGGTACTTTCCTTGGTGGTTTATCGGGGTTGTCATCGCGCTCATAATCATAATTGTTGCCTTGATTTGGTTGCTGGCCCGCCGACATGGGCGCCGGCATCACTCCCACCGAACACCGCACGAGCCGACGTCAACCACCCCCAGCCTTTAACAAACTTGCTTAAGCTTAATAAGCCAGTGATATACTAAAAACAGCGTGCGCGGACTTAAGATATTAGCCGGTTTCAGCGCTTCAATCCTGGTGGTCACAGGCATTGTTTTATCTAACTATAGCCCGGCGCTGGCCAACGCGCCCTTGCCTCCGAATCCGCAGTCGAACTCAGTGGGTCTTGAAGGCACTATCAGCGGACCGCCGCCAGCCCAACCGGCAACCATTACCACGCCGACTAACGGCCAAACCTTTAACTCCAGTCCGATTACAGTTGCCGGCCTTTGCCCCAGCGGCATGCTGATTAAAGTTTTCACTAATAATGTTTTTGTTGGGGCCGCGCAGTGCTTAAACGGCAGTTATACGGATAAAGCAGACCTGTTTTTGGGGGATAACCAGCTAGTGGCTGTGGTTTATGACGCGTTGGGTCAAGCCGGGCCTAACTCTAACAGCCCTACCGTAATTTTTGCCAGCCAACAGTTCGCCGCTTTCACCACACTGCTTTCCCTGACCAGTAGTTACGCTGAGCGTGGCACCAAACCAGGCCAGGAGCTAGATTGGCCAATAACCATCAATGGCGGTACAGCGCCCTATGCCCTAAGTATTGATTGGGGTGATGACAGCCAGCAAACCCTTCTGAGCGAGCAATACGCCGGGGTTGTCACTATCAAACATACATACCAGTCGGCCGGTACGTATAACATCACAATCGAGGCTACCGATAAAAGCGGCGAGACCGCGTTTTTGCAGCTGGTAGGTGTGGCCACTGGCCAGATAGCGCAGGGAGCGGCTGCCGCTAACGGGTCTTCTAACTCCGGGCAAACCATAACTAAAGTTGCATGGTGGGCCGTAGCGCCATTTATACCCCTCGTAGCATTCACTTTTTGGCTGGGGCGCCGGCACGAAATTTACACTCTCCGCAAACGCCTCGAACGCGTCGAATAATAGGCCTAACTAATTAATTTTGCTAAGATGTAAAGCCATGGCTAAAAAAGTGTTTGTGGGGATGAGTGGCGGCGTGGATAGTTCCGTCACAGCCGCGCTGCTAATCCGGCAAGGGTATGACGTCACGGGCGTTTACATGAAGAACTGGACCCGTGATATTCCTGGTTTTGTTTGCCCGTGGAAGACTGATTATCAGGATGCCAAACGCGTGGCTGTGCAGCTCGGCATTCCGTTTAAAGTTTATGACTTTCAAAAACAGTATCGTCAAAAAGTAGTTGATTACATGGTGCGTGAATATAAGGCTGGCCGTACGCCGAACCCAGACGTTATGTGCAATCAAGAAGTTAAATTCAAGCTTTTTTTGGAAACGGCCTTGGCGGATGGCGCCGATATTATAGCTACCGGCCATTACGCCCGCTTAAAAAGCTGTATGGCTAGAGACGAAAGAATAAAGAATAAAGAAAAATCGCAAATCGCAAATCTCAAATCTCAAATCTGCCTTTGTGCGGCCCAAGATAAAAACAAAGACCAGACTTACTTTTTGTACCGGGTAAGCGGCGCGTCGCTGCAAAAAACGCTATTCCCGCTTGGTGAACTAACCAAGACCAAAGTGCGGTTGCTGGCTAAAGGCCTAGGGCTAGCCACGGCCGATAAAAAAGACAGCCAGGGCATCTGTTTTGTTGGCAAAGTGGGCATCAAGGAATTTTTATTGAGCGAATTAGGCCCGCAAAAGCCAGGCAAGATTATAAATCAATCCGGGCAAGTAATCGGCGAGCACGACGGCGCGATTTTTTATACTATCGGCCAGCGTCACGGGCTGGAAGTGGGCGGCGGCTTGCCGTATTACGTTACCGGCAAAAATATGAAACGCAACGAAGTATTTGTCACCACCGATTTGGACGACAAAAATTTGTGGAGCCACGAACTAAAACTCACGGATATGCACTGGATCAATACGACCTCATATATCGAATCCCAAATTTCAAATTGGCGGCTGGCTGTGCGGACCCGCTATCGCGCCCCACTAACAGAAGTTAAAGGTCTAGAAAAACAGCGGGATGGCATTTGGCGTATTGTTTTGGGCGAGCCTGTCCGGGCGGTCACCCCAGGCCAATCAGCGGTAATTTACGCCGAGGAACAGGTTTTAGGCGGCGGGATAATTTTTTAAGCATAAACAGCTGTTATCCAAGAGCCACCTGTTTTATACTGGTATATAAGTTAATATAAAATTTTCGAACTTTTTGATGGCTCCACCGCAACAGGCAAAATCTATCAAACGTATATCGTTGGGCAACACAGCCTTGCTGTTGATTTCCACGACCTTAATCGGTCAGTTTCTGGGTTTTCTTCGTACTAAGCTGGTTAATGCCAACTTTCCGGCGACCGGCCCGCATAGTACCGATGCCTACTTCGCGGCCTTTAATATACCTGATTTATTTTTCTTTACCTTGGCGGCTGGCGCGCTTGGCGTGGCTTTTATGCCGGTACTGGCCGAACACCTGAACCGCGGCGATAAACGTGGCATGTGGGAACTTTCTACAAGCTTACTTAATTTGCTAATGATAATCATGGGAGTGGTAGCGGCCATCATCTTAATATTTGCCCGTCCGCTTGTCCATGATGTGGTAGCCCCCCACATGAGCCCGGCCCAGTTGCACAACACCGTGGTTATAATGCGTTTTTTGGCATTCGACCCGCTGTTGTTCACCATATCGGGCGTATTGACAGCGACACAGCAAACCATGGGCCGCTTCTTCTTTTACGCCTTGGCGCCTTTGGCCTACAACCTCTCGATAGTTGCCAGCATTTTTATATTCAAGAACAACCTGGGTTTGGTGGGCTTGGGCATAGGTGCTTTAGTGGGCGCTGTATTGCAGCTTGGGATAGTTTCGCTTGGCCTATTTGGCACCAACTTTAAATGGTCGGCAAAAATCCTGTGGCGCAGCAGGGATTTTCGTACGATACTCAAGCAGTTACCGCCACGCTCGCTAGACCAGGGCATCGACCAGGCGGAGTCGATTGTCCAAACCCATTACGCCAGCCGTCTGGGCGCCGGCTACATCAGCTACTACAACAATGCTTACATATTAAGCCAGGCGCCAATGCTTTTGATTGGCACGGCCATCAGTACAGCTGCCTTCCCGCAGCTCAACAACCGTTTAGCCCAAGGGCGACCCGACCTTTTCCGTAAGGATTTTACAAAAATCTTTAGGGTTATTTTGTGGCTGGCCGCTCCGGTTGTGGTAGTTTGCTTCTTTACCCGAGGTTATTTAGCGCGCCTGATTTTTGCCAACGACTCGCCAGAAATAGCCACTATCTTTGGGTTTTTAACCCTAGCAATACTGGCCACAACGCTTTATACGCTCGTCTCGCGCTGGTTTTATTCTCATAAAGACACTAAAACCCCGCTGTTAGTTTCGGTCTTTACGATTATCTTTAACGTGGTTTTAGTGTCGTTTATGTCCAAGCCTTCGGTTTACGGGATGAGCGGCTTGGCTCTAGCTCAATCCATCGTGGCTACGGCAGAGGTTTTGATATTGATCGTTATAATTATGATCCGCGACCGCAAGCTGTTTAACCTAGATTTTCTTAGTGGCGTGCTAAGGGTGTTTTCGGTTACCGGCTTTACGGTAGTAACCGGCGCCGTAATGATTTCTATATTCCCGCTTGGGATTAACGACCGCGGTATAGTCACGCTTGGCAGCAAACTGTTTTTGATAGCCCTGGTTACCGGCGCGGTGCATATAGGCATATCGGCGCTGTTTGGGCTAGAAGAAGTCAAACCGGTATTTAGCCGGTTAAGGCGCATAATCTTACGCCCTATTCGTATACAATAGTCTTCATGAATCAGGAGCATATACGCAACTTTTGTATTATCGCTCATATAGACCACGGTAAATCGACGTTGGCCGACCGGTTGCTGGAACTAACCGGCACAGTCGAAAAACGGGCGATGCGCGAGCAGCTGCTCGACAAGATGGAGCTAGAGCGCGAGCGTGGCATTACAATCAAGCTGGCACCGGTCCGCATGAACTACAAAAACTACGAGCTGAATTTGATTGACACGCCCGGGCATGTAGATTTTAGCTACGAGGTTAGCCGCAGCCTGGCGGCCTGCGAAGGCGCGTTGCTGGTAGTTGACGCCACCCAGGGCATCCAGGCGCAGACCCTGGCTAACGTGTACCTGGCAATGGCAGCGGATCTGACTATAATCCCCGTTCTTAATAAAATTGATTTGTCGGCAGCCGAGGCCGAAAAAGTCAGTGCCGAAGTTATGGATTTGCTGGGCTGTAAGCGCGAAGACATTTTGCTGATTAGTGCCAAAACCGGCGAAGGCGTGGAGAAAGTTCTCGAAGCCATCACCGAAAAAATTCCGCCGCCACAAAAATCCGATTCAGACCAAACCCGCGCTTTGATATTTGATTCTTATTATGATGATTACCGAGGCGTGATTTTATACGTGCGGGTTTTTGACGGCCAGATAAAAAAGAATTCAGCGATCAAAATGCTGGCCACCGGTGCCGAAGGTTTGGCGTTGGAAGTCGGCGCGCTCAGACCCGAAATGGCAGCCGGAGAAACTCTTCGTACTGGTGAGATCGGCTACATTGTCACCAACCTTAAGTCGACTCGTGAAGCAAAAGTCGGTGACACTATAACTCTGTCAAAAGATCCAGCGACGCAACCATTGCCAGGGTACCAGGACGTTAAGCCATTCGTTTATGCTGGCTTTTTTCCTAGCTCTGGCGAACAGTACCAGGAACTCAAAGACGCTATCGAAAAACTGGCCTTAAGCGATTCGGCCCTGCAGTTTTCGCCGGAAAATTCGCCGGTGCTCGGCCACGGCCTGCGGCTCGGTTTTCTTGGCCTGCTGCACATGGATATCGTACGCGAACGGCTGGAGCGCGAATACAATCTTGAGCTCATCATCACTAATCCTTCTACCGATTATCATGTTAAACTCACGAATGGCGAGGAGCTGTATATTAAATCGGCCGGCGAACTGCCGGATGTTTCCGGGACCACCGAAATCCGCGAGCCGTGGATCAGGGGCGAAATCGTCGCGCCGCAAAGTTACGTAGGCTCAATCATCCAACTCATCACTTCCAAACGTGGACTGCAAAAAAACATCAGCTACGTGCAGGCGCAGGCAGTCATCAGCTTTGAAGCGCCGCTGGCCAACTTGCTAACCGATTTTTACGACCAGCTCAAAAGCTTAACTAGCGGCTACGGTTCTTTCAACTACGAGCTGGCCGATTACCGCACTGAGGATTTGGTGCGGCTGGACTTTTACGTGGCCGGCGATAAGGTCGACGCGCTGAGCGTAATGACGCACCGCAGCGCAGCCCAGGCCTTGGGGCGCGACGTAGTAGAAAAATTAAAAGACGTGATTCCGCGCCAGAACTTTAAAGTTAGCCTGCAGGCAGCGATTGGCGGCAAGTTTATCGCCCGCGAAGATTTAAGCGCTTTTCGCAAAGACGTAACGGTTGGCTTGTACGGCGGCGACGTCACACGCAAAAAGAAAGTATTGGCCAAACAAAAAAAAGGTAAGGAACGCCTCAAACGTTTCGGCAAGGTCGACATCCCCGCCGACGCCTTCACGGTGCTACTCAAACGTGACTAACTGGCCTGCCTGGTTCTTTCGATTTCCACTATTTGAGGGATACTGGCTACGACTATTCGGCTTTCTAAATAAGCTTTCTCAGCCAAGTCTCCATTGGCCAACTCAAAAGCATCAAATGGTTTACGGGCATAAATCGGTTTTCGGCCTAAGGTATATCCGATTTCGAATGCGCACATCTTGCCGATATAGCCTTCTAAATTGTTTAAGTAAAGAAAGTCAGCTGCGTCTATGGCTTTTAAAAATCGCAATTCTATATCTTTCGGATTCATGTGTCTTTCAGACGGCAGGGGCCTGATTTCCCCAGGCTCGTAATGCTGGTTCGGCGTCCAAAGCCAGCCCTTAGTAGGCTCGAGCACAATTACGCCGTGGTCGGCGAACGCTTCATGCAGCTCATCAATCTCTGGTCTAAATTTAAAGCTGCTCGAAACGGCGGTTTTAAGCTGAAATGCCATAGTTATATTATGATATATTTTCGACTGATATGAAAAGGCCGTGCGAGTGTTGAGAAGTTTGATAAAAGTTTGGAGATCCGGCATCGGACCAGCGATCAAGCTTTTCTTCTCGCCGCACGGCGCGTTCGTTGGCAGTGGAGGTTTAATTCCCGCAGACTTTCGGACAATCCGAACTTTGTTTTTCGTCTCAGCTGAGACTAGTCTGCCACGGAAAGAGCAGCTAAACGGGCCTGGGCTTCCTGTTCTTATTTGGGCTCGTCAAATAAGTAGGTCTTTGCAAAAAGAAAGCAGCAGGAACAAGCTATTGAACAACCTGCAGAAACCCCGGCAGCAGTAACATGGCCTTGTAGTGCACTGCTAACAGTTAGGCCCCCCCGCGACAGATGCGCCGATAAGATTACCAAGTAATGCAATGCCAAGCAGTACTGTCACTATGCCTCCTCAACATTCGGATGAACTTTCGCCACCTTGACGAACGATAGAAACTATATAAAAATTGCTTTTGTTTGTCAATCTTTCGGCCTCTGTTAAAATAAGTGTAATGACAGCGCAGGAAATTAGAAACGCTTATCTTAAATTTTTTGAGGAGCGTGGACACAAGGTGATTCCGCGGGCGCAACTGGTGCCGCAAAACGACCCGACGACACTCTTTACCGGCAGTGGGATGCAGCCGTTGCTGCCGTATTTGCTTGGCCAGGAACACCCCGACGGTAAGCGGCTAGCCGACAGCCAAACCTGCTTGCGGGCGCAGGATATTGACGAAGTCGGCGACAACCGCCACACTACGTTTTTTGAAATGCTCGGCAACTGGAGCCTTGGCAATTACTTCAAGCAAGAACAGCTGCCGTGGTTCTGGGAATTTTTAATCAAAACGGCCGGGCTGGATCCCAAAAAACTTTACGTTACCTGTTTTATCGGCGACGAAGCCAAAGGGATTCCCAAAGACGAAGACAGCGCCGGTATCTGGGAGCAGCTGTATGCCCAAAACGGCATAGAGGCCGAAGAAGCGGCCATTGGTTCCGAAGCCGAAGGCTACGCGCGCGGCATCCGGCCGAACGAGCGGATTTTTTATTACGATGCCAGCAAAAACTGGTGGTGCCGCGCGGGCAAAATAGGGGATATGCCGGCTGGCGAGCCCGGCGGCCCGGACAGCGAAGTTTTTTACCGCTTTTACGAGCGCGAACACACCGATATGGAAAAGCAGCAATTCGGCGAGCATTGCCATCCCAACTGCGACTGCGGGCAGTTCCTGGAAATTGGTAACAGCGTTTTTATGGAATACGTCAAAACTAAATCTGGTTTTGATAAATTGCCCAAACAAAACGTGGACTTTGGCGGCGGCCTGGAACGTATCGCCGCGGCCAGCCTGGACGATCCGGACATTTTTAAGATTAGTTTATTGTGGCCAATAGTTGCCAAGCTCGAGGAACTGAGTGGCCGCAAGTACGAAAGCCACACCGAAAGCATGCGCGTGATTGCCGACCATTTGCGCGCCGCGACTTTTTTGGCCGTGGACGGCGTCGTGCCCAGCAACAAAGAGCAGGGTTACGTGATGCGCCGGCTGCTGCGCCGCGCCATCCGCTTTGCTTTTGAACTTGGTATAGAACAAAACTTTTTAGAGAAAGTCGTGCCGGTGGTCGCCGATTTATACCACGCAGACTTTCCTGAAGTCGCGGCCAAGCGCGAGCAAGTGATTGAAGTTCTGGTGCGCGAAGAAAAGACCTTCCGTCAAACCCTCCGAAAGGGACTTCGTGAGTTTGAAAAGTTACTTAGAGGCTGGCAGCAGACTGGTGACGACAAAGTTTATGAAAAAGTTCAGCCCGCTACTACTCCTCTAAAACCAGGTGAACCTCTTAAAGCATGGGCGCAAACACGTGAGTCTGTTTTGAGCGGAAAAGATGTTTTTCTTCTTTATGATACATATGGATTCCCGGTAGAACTGACACTTGAAGAAGCATTCAAAAGAGGAATTAAAGTTGCTGAAGACTGGGAAAAGAGTTTTCATCTTCTAATGCTTGAACAGCGTAGTCGTTCGCGGACGGCGACCAAGGGTGAGTTTAAAGGCGGCTTAGCCGACCACAGCGAAATCACAACTAAATACCACACGGCCACGCACTTGATGTACCGGGCGCTGCGCAACGTGCTGGGCGACCACGTCATCCAACGTGGCTCAAACATTACAGCCGAACGGCTGCGTTTTGACTTCAGCCATCCAGAAAAAATGACGCCGGAACAAATTAAAAAAGTTGAAGACATTGTAAACGAGCAAATCAAAAAAGACTGGCCGATGACCTGGCGCGAAGAGCCTACCAAACAGGCGCTGGCCAGCGGCGTGATGGGTGCCTTTGGCGACCGCTACGGCGACATGGTCAAGGTTTACACGGTTGGTGATCCGGACGGCGAAAACTTTAGCCGCGAAATTTGCGGTGGCCCGCACGTTGAACATACTGGACAATTGGGCGAGGGTAGCAAAGTTTTCAAAATCACCAAAGAAGAATCCAGTTCTGCCGGAGTGCGGCGCATCAAGGCGGTTTTACGATAGATGGAAGATTTAGAATCTGCCAACGGTAAGATGCATCCATACTACAGGTATTTAGCCGAAAGCGAGGCCATGCGTATTATTGAGCACCCCAAACGCTTAGACCACCTTATATGGCTGGCAGAAGTTTGCATTACGCTGCCCGTGCACGGTAGGCCGGTAATAGTTGTGCAGGCTGAAGAATACCTGTAGCTTGGCTGAAGAGAGTTGGCACCCCTGTGCTATAATCTAGTAGATTATGCCTATGCTTGATAAGTTAAAGGACCTTAGCCAAAACGTCGCCAAGCAGGCCGCCGAAAGCGCCGGCAGGGTTGCTAAGGAGGTCCAAAAGTCCCGCGGCAAAACTGGGGACGAAGTGCAGTACATAGTTGCGCTGGACGTTGGCACGGAATTTGTTAAGGCGCTAATAGCTAAAGTGGTAAATGGCGATGAAGCCGAAATTATCGGTGTCGGGCGCCAACATCAGTCGCTTTCCGATATGCAGGCTGGCGCTATAGCCGATATTGCCGCGGTGGTAGAAAACTGCGATAAGGCCTTGAACCAAGCCGAAGCCCAAGCCGGAGTGGCCGCCCGCACGGCCATGATCGGCATCGCCGGTGAGCTGGTCAAAGGCACGACATCGGCCGTTAAATTTACGCGCAAACTGTCTGATAAACCGGTGGATATGGCCGAAGTCGAGCGCATCATACATCTGGTGCAAGAAAAAGCCGAGGCCAGCGCCAGAAAATCTTTAGCGTTGGAGCTCGGCGGCAAGAATGTTGAAGTGCGGCTGGTAAACAGCGCGCTGGTTAGCATAGAAATAGATGGCTATAAGGTTACCAATCCTATTGGCTTTCAGGGCAAAGAAGGCGTAGTACAGCTTTATACGGCCTTCGCGCCGCTGATTCATATAGGTGCATTGGAAAAAACCGCCCAGGAACTAGACCTGGATTTGCTAGCTGTTGCAGCCGAACCGTTCGCGGTTTCCCGTAGCGTAATTGGCGATGACCCGAACGCCAGTATGAGCGCTATACTAATGGACGTTGGCGGTGGCACTACCGATATCGCCGTGATTGATGAAGGCGGCGTTCAGGGCACTAAAATGTTTGGCATCGGCGGCCGGGCTTACACGCGTTCGATTGAGCGCGAGCTAGGCGTGGAGTTTCCTAAAGCCGAGCAACTCAAACTGGCGCTCGGAGAGCAACATATGCCACAAAGCCAAAAAGCCCCTGTCGAAAAGGCTATTAAAAAGACGCTTGATGTCTGGACTAGCGGCGTGGAACTGGCGCTGGGCGAATTCAACAAGCTCGACAGCCTGCCACATCGCTTACTGCTTTGTGGTGGCGGTTCTTCACTAAATTTACTGATGGAAGCTTTGCAAGGAGCCGATTGGCACAAAAACCTGCCGTTCACCAGAAAACCAACCGTGCAGCACATCCATCCCAACCAAGTTGTTGGTATACACGATAAAACCGGCGACGCCAACGACCATACTTTTATCACTGCCATGGGGCTGCTGCGCGTCGGGCTCGACACCTTGCAACAATCTACTGGTGCCGGCGGTGGTTCTATTCGTGAAAAGCTAGACAGGATGCTTAAGGTATGAAACCAAAACTTAGATCCTTGAACTTAGATCGTAGATCATTCCTAGAACATAGACCATTGACCGTATGTTCAAAGGTCAAAGGTCAAGGAAAGGTAAATGATCAAAGTTCAACGATCAAGGCTTTTGCCGGAGGCAGAGCATGAGCGATGGCCAAAAAGACACCATTTATATCGATGTTGACGATGAGATAACCAGCATCATCGACAAAGTGCGCGGTGCCAACCAGCGAATCGTGGCGTTGGTGCTGCCTAAACGAGCAACCATGCTGCAAAGTAGCGTTAACATGAAGTTGCTTAAAAAGGCCGCCGACGCAGACCGCAAACAAATCGTGTTAATTACTACGGAATCGGGCTTGCTGCCGCTAGCTGGGACAACTGGTCTGTATGTGGCTGGCAACCTGCAGTCCAAGCCGGAAATTCCATCCGTAGCCGAATCCGTAGAACCTGCTGACGAACTACTTTCGGTTAACGAAGACGAAACGCCTAAGGAATTTGACGCCAAAACTGCCGGCGACAAATCGGTAGGCGAGTTAGCTGGCATACCGACAGAAGAAGCCGCCGCCAAAGCCGAAAAATCCAGCAAGGCCAAACCCGAGTTGACGCCTAGGCCAATACCCCGTGCCAGCGATGCCGCTGCCGAAGAAGAGGCTATTGAACTCGATAACGATAATGCCGAAGAGCCGGCCGCCCCTAAATCTGCCGCCAAAAAAACCAAGCCGCCCAAAGACAAAAAGGTGCCAAATTTTGAAAGGTTTCGGCTTAAATTAATTTTGGCCGCTTTGTTGATTATTATTTTGGTGGTTGGCTGGATTTTGGCGGATATAATACTGCCACACGCCACTGTCGACGTGGCGACGAACACCAGTGGAGTTAACACCAGCCTGACGCTTAATTTAAGCACTACGGCCAAAACTCTGGACCCGCAAAACTTAACCATTCCTGCCCAGCTGCAACAAACGCAGAAGACGCAAAAGCAAACAGTTAACACTACAGGCCAAAAAAACGAAGGTCAAACTGCCACTGGCAACGTCTCTATGAGTGCTCAAGAGTGTGGTCCTGGTTTGCCGCCCAGTAACGTAGCGGCTGGCACCGGCATAACTTATAACGGCCTTACTTATGTAACACAGCAAGACGTTAGTTTTAACTATAATGGATTATCAAAAACCGGCTGCGCTAACTTTCAAGGTAATAATACTAACATTACTGCTCAGAACCCTGGTTCTCAATATAATACTGGCGGATCAGTCAGCTTTAATGTCCCCAATGACTCAGGCGTGACAGCCACGGGGTCGGCGAGCGGTGGAACTGATAACATTGTGCAGGTGGTTTCGCAAAGCGATATCGATAGCGCCACCCAAAAACTAGCCGCTCCGGATACTGGTAGCATCAAAACCACCTTGGCTAACGATTTGCAAGCCGGCGGCTTTTACCCGCTAACGGCGACGTTTAACGCCGGCTCGCCCAGCAACAGCAGCAGTGCCAACCCTGGCGACCAAGCCAGCACGGTTACCGTTACTCAAAGCATTACCTATACGATGTTCGGCGTGCCAAAAAGCGACCTGGAAACGGTGCTGGACAACGCTATCAATAGCCAAATAGATACTTCCAAACAAACCATCCAGAACGACGGCCTTAGCGGAGCGGACTTTAACGTGCTAAGCCAATCTGGTACCGGCGCGCAAGTTAGCTTGCAAGATACTGCCACGGTCGGGCCTAAGCTAAATATTGCCAGCCTTAAAGAGCAGATTGCCGGCAAAAAGCCGGGTGACGTCAAAAACATAATCGGCGGATTGCCAGGCGTTACCAGCGTAACCGTACACTATAGCCCGTTCTGGGTTAGCAGCACTCCCAAAAATACCTCCAAAATAACTATTAAATTGACCAAGGGCAGCTAGTAACATCATAATGATGGCAATGCGAGCGGGTGCAAACAACATTATGGCGCTGGATTTTGGCGAACGGCGCGTAGGCATAGCGCTGGCCAGCGGCGCCGCCAGGCTGGCCCAACCATTTACCACTCTGGAACGTTCTGCGACGGCCAAAAATATACGGCGTTTATGCGACGAACAATTGGTAAAAACGGTAGTAGTTGGTTTGCCTCGTGGCTTGGACGGCCAGGAAACCGCCCAAACCGAAGCCGCCCGCCAGTTCGC
Organism: uncultured Candidatus Saccharibacteria bacterium; assembly: GCA_964622365.1. GTDB lineage: Bacteria > Patescibacteriota > Saccharimonadia > Saccharimonadales > UBA4665 > CAZUPM01. The sequence continues at coordinate 17,610 of CAZUPM010000001.1, forward strand.
GGAAGAACTTAAAAGTATATTGGATATTCCGGTCTGCTTACAGGACGAAGCGCTAACTTCACGCAAGGCCGAGGCCGAACTTAAATCGCGCGGCAAGCCTTACGCCAAAGGCGACGTCGACAGCTTGGCCGCTACCTATATTTTGGAAGATTTTTTGCGCGGGTACGTAGGAGCCGGCAATGTTTAAGCTCAGCCAGCCCCACACCAGGCGCCAACGGCTCAAAATCTTTTTGGCCGTAAGCTTGCTTATCGTAGCCTTGCTGATAGCCGCCGCAGTTATTATGCTGCGGGTTTACAACGACAACATCAACGCCGTTAGTAAAAGTCCCAAGCAGCAGCTAGTTACTATTAAAGAAGGCGCTTCCGCAAATCAGATTGCCGATTTACTACACAACGACCATCTTATACGTTCAGCCTGGGCATTTGAATGGTACATACGCAGCCACAACGAACGCGGTGATTTAAAAGCCGGTACTTATGCTTTAGCGCCCAATCAGACGGTAGCCGAAATCGTAAATATCCTAGTTCAAGGTAAAGTGCAAACTAACTTGGTGACGATTTATCCGGGTAGCCGGATAGACCAAGTTAGAGCAGACCTAATTAACGACGGTTTCAGTCCGGCTTCAGTAGATGCTGCCCTGCAACCGGCCCAATACGCTGACTTGCCGGTTATGGCGTTTAAGCCGGCAAACGTTAATACGCTTGAGGGTTTGCTTTACCCGGATTCGTTCCAAAAAACAGCTGCCACCAGCCCGTCTGTGATTATCCGGGAATCGTTAGCCGAAATGGGCCAACACCTGACGCCCACTCTCCAATCCGCTTTTGTTTCAGAAGGGCTTAGTACTTATCAAGGTATAATTTTAGCCTCGATTGTTGGGCAAGAAGCCTCTAAATCTACTGACCAAGCCCAAATAGCCCAAGTATTTCTAAAGCGCTTGGGTATGGGCATGATGCTACAAAGCGACCAGACAGCTTTTTATGGGGCGATTTTGGCCGGCCAACCGCCAAGCGTGAGCTATAATTCTCCATATAACACCTATGATATTAATGGCTTGCCGCCGACGCCCATAAGTAATGTCAATGCCCAATCGTTAAATGCTGCTGCCCATCCGGCGAACACGGATTGGCTATACTTCGTGGCGGGCGATAACGGTACTGTTTACTTTGAGCAAACCGCGGCGCAGCACCAGGCTGATATCCAACAATACTGCCATAAATTGTGCAGCCAGTAACAGAGGTCGAGCAGCTTGCGCAGGCAGCACTCGTTTGGTACAATAGCTAGCGTAGTGATTTATCCGGGGCTGGCACTCGGCCGCGTGAAAATTCTACACTTTCGCTGCTTTTTACAATCAGATACGCCGGGCGGTCGAAAAGCCAGGCAGGTAGCAAATAAACTCAGCGGAAAATTGGCTTTAAAAGCCAGGAGATTTGTATTCGTACCATTTCACACGAGGCCTTGGCCCGGATCCAATTTTTAAACCGACCCAAAGCCAAGGCTTTACGTTGGCAGAGAGCACTGCTACGCAAACCGATCCGCCGGAAGCTCCTGCGATACGGGATCGTAAGTGTAAACCTCATTTTACTTTTGACGATTGTTGTTTTTTTGATATCGCTCTCCCGGACAGGTGCTTCACAAACGGTAGCCGCCACCTATGTGGTGTCGGGCACGGTAGCCAATCCTTTAGACTTGCTTTCGGCAGCCGATGTTGCCGAATCGATTGCTAACGTCGCTAACATGCCGGAAGCCACCGCGGTGCGCAACCAAGCCGACACCGTTAAGGCAGAGCTAGCGGTAGCCCCAGCCGAAGATGTGGTGGCGGCCAAGTCCCAAGTAGTCGCCACGGCGCTTAAAAGCCGCGCGGATATAGTCACTTACGTTACTCAGCCGGGTGATACCGTTGCCAGCCTGGCGGCCAAGTTTGATGTGACCTCGAACAGTATTTTGTGGTCAAACAATCTTAAGAGCAGCACGCTTTACCCTGGTACCAAATTGTTAATCCCTCCGATTACGGGGATAGTTTATACGGTCAAGCCGGGCGATACGCCCCAAAGCCTGGCGCAAAAATACGGCGCCAATGTCCAGGACTTGATTGCCTTTAACGATGCCGAGCTCAGCGGTCTGACGCCGGGCGAGCAGATAGTTATTCCGGGCGGCCAAATACAGCAGGTCAGCTTGCCGGTTTATAATTTTTATGCGAGCTACGGCAGTAATGGTTATGATTTTGGGTACTGTACCTGGTACGTGGCTAGCCAAATTGCCGTGCCAAGCAATTGGGGCAACGCCAGCAGCTGGGCTTATTACGCCCGGCTTAGCGGCTGGAATGTGGGTTCTGCGCCAAGCGTCGGCTCAATCGCCCAAACGCCTTATGCGGCCGGCGGCCAGGGCCATGTGGCTATAGTGACGGCTGTTTCGGCCGACGGTAGCATGATCCAGTACAAAGATATGAACGGCATAGCCGGGTGGGACCGTGTCGGCTACAGCGGTTGGGCGCCGTCTTCTTTCTTCCCAAACTACATAAGTCGCTAAAAGCATGCGCTTGACATAAACGGTTGATAGCAAGCTACCCCAGGTTCGAGCTGTTCTCTGTTAGCCGTGTACTGTAAACTAATCTTATGAGTTTTGTCGATAAAGCTAAAGTGATTTTAAAAGCTGGCGACGGCGGCGACGGCCTGGCTAGTTTCAGGCACGAAAAATTCATTGACCGCGGTGGTCCGGATGGCGGCGACGGCGGCAATGGAGGTAGCGTAATACTGGTGGCCAGCCGCAACGAAAACACTTTGGCTAACTTTCGTTACCAAAAAGAGCTTAAGGCCGAAAACGGCCAGGCCGGCGGCAAACGCAAGATGCATGGTAAAAGCGGGGCTGATATGCGGGTTCCGGTGCCAGTAGGAACAGTTGTGCTGGATAAAAACGGATCGGCCTTAGCCGATCTAGCGGGCGATGGCATCGAGGCTGTGATAGCGGTTGGTGGCAAAGGCGGTTTTGGCAACGCTCATTTTACCAGCAGCACGAGGCAAGCGCCGCGCGTGGCCGAAAAAGGCGAACCAGGCGAGCAGCTTACTGCTACGCTTGAGCTTAAGATGATCGCCGACGTTGGCTTGGTCGGGCTGCCCAACGCCGGTAAATCTACCCTACTTAGCGTGTTAAGCAACGCGAGGCCCGAAATTGCCGATTATCCCTTTACTACTCTAACGCCTAATCTGGGCGTAGTGGACGTAGATAAAAAACATAGCTTGCTGGCAGCCGACATCCCGGGCCTGATTGAAGGCGCTGCCGAAGGCAAAGGCCTTGGCGATGAGTTCCTCAGGCACGTGGAACGGACGGCAGTGATTTTACACTTAATTGACGCCTATAGCGAAGACGTCTCCAGAGCCTATAAAACTATTCAGGCAGAGCTAAAATCTTACAAAGTCGACCTTACGCGTCGGCCGCAAATCATCGTGCTCAACAAGACCGAGGGGCTGGACAAAGAAATAATTGCCGATTTAACAAACCATATCAAGGCCGCAGCGCCGCGTACGCCGATCATAGCTATATCGGCGCAAGCCAAACTTAATCTAGACGACCTTAAGCGCAAAATTCTGGCGATGGTTGAAACCGAACGTCAAAAGCAAGCTAAAAAACAAGATGCTGCCGAGAAGCTGCCGGTTATAACGTTGCCCGAAACTTCTGGCGTCTGGAAAGTAGAAAAGGTAAAAGACGGCTTTATTGTGAGCGGCCCCAAGATCGAGCGATTTGCGCGGCGCACTGATTTTAACAATCCCGCTGGGATTGAACGACTGCGCGACATCATGCGCAAAATGGGCATTATGCACGAGCTGGAACGCCAAGGCGCCCAACTTGGCGTTTTAGTCTACATCTCTAATCTCGATAGAATCAAGTATTAGCATGCTAGACTGTTGATATGAGAGGGAGCGTCTTTTTTTATGATTTGGAAACCAGTGGTTTTAGCCCAAAAACCGCGCGAATCATGCAGTTTGCCGGACAACGAACCGATCTTGATTTAAAGCCCGCCGGCAAGCCATTCAACGAACTCATCAAGCTTACGCCGGATATTTTGCCAGATCCGGACGCTTTGCTCGTGACTGGCATCACGCCGCAGCAAACAATAAGAAGTGGATTAACGGAGTTTGAGTTTTTAAAAAAATTCTACAAAGAAGTTGTCAAACCTGGCACCATCTTCGTGGGCTATAACAACGTGCGGTTCGATGACGAGTTTATGCGTTACCTGCACTGGCGCAATTTTTACGACCCATACGAATGGCAGTGGAAGGATGGCAACGGCCGCTGGGATTTGTTGGATGTCGTGCGCATGACCCGGGCGCTAAGGCCGAACGGCATCGAATGGCCGTTTGTAAGCGATGGTAAACCCAGCAATCGGTTAGAACTTTTGGCGGCCGTCAACAAACTTGAGCATAAAAATGTGCATGATGCCTTGAGCGATGTCATGGCAACCGTTGATTTGGCACGACTTCTCAAAACCGAACAACCCAAGCTTTTTGAATTTTTGCTAGAGGGGCGTACCAAAACCAAAATTGCCGAACTAGTGGAAGCCGGCGAGCCGTTCGTTTATACCAGTGGTAAATATCCCAGCGAGTTCGAAAAAACGGCCGTTGTCGTGAAGGTCGCCAATGATATCAGCGGCCAAGGCGCTTTGGTCTATGATCTGCACTTCAATCCAAGCGAATTCACCGGGCTCAAACCCGCAGAATTAGTGGAGTTGTGGCGCTGGCAAAAAGAGCCAGACGCTAAGCGATTGCCGGTCAAAACGATCAAATTTAACCGTTGTCCGGCGGTAGCGCCGCTTGGCGTGCTGGATAAGGTATCGCAAGAACGTATCCAGCTTAACCAAAAAACCTGGGAAGAAAACCTTGCCAAATTACGTGCCGCCAAAGACTTTGCGGCCAAGCTGCAAAATGCGCAGGCGATGATGGAAAAGCAGCGCCAGACCAGTCTGGTGGCCAGCGAACAGGATGTTGACTCTCAGCTATATGACGGCTTTTGCGACGACCACGACCGTCGGGCCTTTGCGACAATCCGGACGGCCGAAACAGGCAAGTTAACAGGTCTGGCCAGCCTTTTTCACGACCAGCGGCTCAAAACGCTTTTGCCGCTTTATAAGGCACGCAATTTTCCTGAAGATCTAACTAGCGACGAACGAAAATTATGGGAAGAGTTCCGTACGCAAAAGCTATCCAAAAACTTTGCTCGGTTTCAGCTCAGGCTAAAAGAAGTCGAGTCCAAGGCCGACTTGACCGATAACCAACGGCACGTGATCGGCCAGCTACAAAGCTATCTTAGAGAAGTGGGCTTGCTTGACGTGATGGTGGAGATTCAAGAAAAAGAAGCTGGCAATTAGCCACTTGCGGATTGCCGGCCTGCGACGCAATAACCAAATAACCAAAATTGAGCTGGCCAAAACCACGCCAATAAGCCAGATTATAAAACTAATCTGGATTCCGGTCCCGGGTATCAGGCCCAAGACAACTATGCTTTGCAAAAGTAGTTGCACAACAGTTTACCCGCTTTAAGGATACGCTTATGTATATTATACACCGCTATTGCAAGTAAATCAATAAACTTAGTTAGTTTTCTTACACAAATGACTTTGCTTTTGAAGCGTGGTCTAGAAAATCTCTCCGTTTTTTGCTATACTTGTTCGACTTATGGCAGAAAAAATCGTCGTTAAAGGTGCCCGTGAGCATAACCTAAAAAACGTTAGCGTTGAAATCCCCCGTGAAAAGCTGGTAGTAATTACTGGTTTATCGGGTTCGGGCAAATCCAGCCTTGCCTTTGATACGATTTACGCCGAAGGCCAGCGGCGCTACGTGGAAAGCTTGAGCAGTTATGCCCGCCAATTTTTAGGCTTGATGGAAAAACCGGACGTTGACCAGATTGATGGCCTGAGCCCGGCTATTAGCATCGACCAAAAATCCACATCACGGAATCCGCGCTCGACGGTCGCAACCGTTACCGAGATTTATGATTATCTGCGGCTTTTGTTCGCCCGCATTGGTATTCCGCATTGTCCGGTTTGCGGCAAGCCAGTCAAGCAGCAAACCGTAGCCAACATAATCGAGCAGATAACAGCACTGGCGGCCGGCGGCCGCCTGATGATTCTAGCCCCTGTGGTGGTTGATAAAAAAGGCGCGTTCGAACACATACCCGAGCAATACCAGCGTGCCGGCTTTGCGCGGGCCCGGATAGACGGCGTAGTTTATTCATTGGATGAATTCCCGACACTCGATAAAAACCTCAAACATAAAATCGAAATTATAGTTGACAGGCTTGTAAACGACGAAGCCAGCCGCAGCCGGCTCGCACAGTCCGTAGAACAGGCAGTTGACATAGCTGATGGCAAGTTAAAAGTGCTCAATGCGGATTCCAAAGAAGAATATGACTATAGTTTGATGTACGCTTGCACGGATCACCCCGACGTCCAAATCCCGGAATTAGAACCCCGGACTTTCAGCTTTAACTCGCCGCATGGCGCATGCCCAGTCTGCACCGGCTTGGGTAGTAGGCTGGAAGTTGATCCCGAGCTGGTAATCCCCAACGGCCGACTGACTATAGCAGAAGGCGCCATCCGGCCATTTAACCGCATTAATACCGACGCTTGGTACATCAAAAAGTTACAAGCCGTATCAGACCGTTATGGTTTTAGCCTGCATGAGCCAACAGCTGACCTTAAGGGAGAAGATATCGATCGCATCATGTACGGTACCGGCAAAGAAACTTATAGGGTTACGCTTGGCATCGGCCGCAGTTTTGAAACGACTTACGAAGGCGTTGTCCCTAATCTGGAACGTAGGCACAAAGAAACCGAAAGCGATTTTATCCGTCGCGACATAGAACGGTTTATGCAAGAAAAGCCCTGCTATGCTTGCAGGGGGCTCAGGCTTAAGCCGGAAGTGTTGGCTGTGACCTTAGCCGGCCATTCTATAATGGATATCTGCGAGCTTTCGATTGACGACGCGACGGAATTTTTTAACTCGCTCAAGCTTAGCGAAAAAGAGCAGCATATAGCGCACCAGATAATCAAAGAAATTAGCGCCCGACTGAAGTTTTTGCAAGACGTCGGCCTGAATTATCTGACGTTGCTGCGCAGCGCTACGACTTTGAGCGGCGGCGAAGCCCAGCGCATCCGGTTGGCTACCCAGATCGGTTCCGGCCTTATGGGTGTGCTTTATGTTTTGGACGAACCGAGTATCGGCCTGCACCAGCGCGATAACGCCCGCTTGCTGGCCACGTTAAAAAATCTGCGCGACCTTGGCAACACCGTAATTGTAGTGGAACACGACGAAGAAACTATCCGCAGCGCCGATTATTTGCTGGATATCGGACCAGGTGCCGGTATCCATGGCGGCGAAGTAGTGGCCAGCGGCTCGCCGGCAGAAGTTATCAAAACCAAGGGCAGTATCACGGCCGAATACCTGTCGGGCCTTAAAAAAATCACCACGCCCGAAATGCGCCGCGCTGGCAACGGCAAAGAATTAATCGTCAAAGGAGCGCGCGAAAATAATCTGCAAAACATAGACGTAAAAATCCCCCTGGGAAAACTGGTAGTGGTCAGCGGCGTCAGCGGTTCCGGCAAATCCAGCCTGATAAATGATATTTTAGCCAAAGAACTGCTAGCCCGCTTGCACCGCGCCGGCACTGTTCCGGGACGGCACGATGATATAGAAGGTATCAAGCAGCTGGATAAAGCCATTATCATTGACCAGTCGCCGATAGGACGCACGCCTCGCAGCAACCCGGCGACTTACACTGGCCTATTCACGCCGATACGTGAACTTTTCGCCTCTGTCCCGGAGGCTAAACTGCGCGGCTACACACCTGGCCGATTCAGCTTTAACGTCAAAGGCGGACGCTGCGAGAATTGTGCCGGAGACGGCATTATTAAAATAGAAATGCACTTTTTGCCGGATGTTTACGTTACCTGCGAAGTGTGCCATGGCAAACGATACAACCGCGAGGCGCTCGAAATCCACTACAAAGGCAAAACTATCAGCGACGTGCTGGAAATGACCTGCGAACAAGCCCTGGATTTTTTTGAAAGTATTCCGGCTATTGCCCGCAAGCTGCAAACTTTGGTCGACGTTGGCCTCGGCTACATCCACCTCGGCCAGCCCGCCACGACTTTAAGCGGCGGCGAAGCCCAGCGCATTAAGCTCAGCACCGAGCTTAGCCGGCGCGCGACCGGACGCACGCTCTACATCCTGGACGAACCGACCACCGGCCTGCATATGGCCGACGTCGACAAGCTCCTGAATGTTCTGCACGCGCTAGTAGCAGCCGGCAACAGCATGATAGTTATCGAACACAACTTAGACGTGATTAAAAATGCCGACTGGCTGATTGACATGGGGCCCGAAGGTGGAGCGGCCGGTGGGAAAGTTGTTGCCGAAGGCACACCAGAGCAAGTCGCCAAAAATAAGAATTCTTATACTGGCCAATACTTGCATAAAGTGTTATAATATAGCTACAATGTATAGCCTTGAGCAGCTGCAAGAATTACGCAGTAATTATCCCGAATCGTACTACGATGAGGCTTGTGCAAGTTTGGCGGCCCATAGTTTGTTTATTATTTACCGACGACGTGAAGCGCTTAATAACCGTCATTACAAGAAGGATGAGCGACGTTTTCTAGCTGCTCACCTTCGACACCTAACTGATCCTGCGTATGAAATGACTTTATCTGAAGATAGACAACTTATGGACTGCGCCCGCAATATTGACCCTGCGTCGACCGAAGCACTGGAAGAAATGAGCATGATAGTCAGAGATGAGCTGAACCTAGTCTGAACCTAAGCTTTTGCTATTCTTGTTGGTTTTGGTAAGTGACCTCCTGCCAAACAACGCTTTTACTAAGTGATAGGCCATGGGGCCGAAGCTGACAGCAGCAGCCAACGCGAAAACCGGTAAGATGTAGTGGTCAACGTTCGGGACTTCGCGGCCGAACCAATAGCCAAGCATAGTTACGATTACAGCCCAGGCTGTATCGCCCACAGCATCAAATATCGCGAATTTGGGCCGATGCATTCGGCCAACCCCGGCCACGATCGGTACAAATGTTCGGGCTATAGGTATGAAGTGAACTATCAACATGGTTTTGGCGCCATAACGTTCAAAAAACTTTTCGGACTGCATTAAGTACTCGTGACGGAAAAACAAGCTACTTTTCTTTTTAAAGATCTTAGGGCCAGCGGTTTTACCGATTTGGTAGCCTGTATTATCGCCGGCAATTGCAGCTAAAGCCGCGACGATTATAGCTGCCGCGACGGATAATTTACCCGCGGCGGCCAAAACGCCAGCGCCAAGCAACAGAGTATCTCCGGGTAAGAAAAAACCCACCATCATGCCGCTTTCGGCGAAGACCATTAGGGCTAGCAATAACAGACCGCCACTTTGGATTAAGTGTGTCGGATTAAGCATGAGCCTATAGCTTAACTTTTTTCGCTAAAGAAGTACACAAAACCTGTTGTTCTTGTTATAATAATACCCAACAAAGCTTAAGGAGAGTCATGGCTGAAGATATTAGCCTGTTATTAGAAGAACGCAATGTGCTGGGCAAACAGGTCAAACAATTGCGTCGCGATGGTTTGGTGCCGGCCGTGATTCACGACCACGGCAAGCCCTCTGTACATGTTATGGCGCCGTATTTGGATTTGGTGAGCGCCTACAGGCAAGCTGGCAAGCACCACCCTATAAGCGTAAAAGTTGGTGGCAAAACTTACACGGCGCTTATCAAAACCGCCACTTTTGAACCTCGCAAACATAAACTTAGCCATGTTGTGTTTGGTGCCGTTACGGCAGACGAAAAAGTTACTACCGAAATACCGCTCCGCTTAAGCGAAGACATTCCGGCCGAAAAAGCCAGCCTTATAGTTATCCACCAGCTGGAAAGCGTCGAAGTAGAAGCTTTGCCTAAAGATCTACCTGACGAAATTATTATGGACGCTTCGAGCCTGGTGGAAGTCGGCGATAAACTTACAGTCGCTGATATCGTGGTCCCGTCTGGGGTAACAATATTAACTGAGCCAGAACATTCCATAGCGACGGTTTATGAGCCCAGCGCGCTGGCCGCAGCCAATGACGCGCTAGCCGGTGCGGCCGAGCCGGAAGAAGCCGAAGACGTCGAATCCGAAGAAGGTAGCGCTGAGTCAGACGAGAAGAACGCCGAAACTCAGGCCGAGGAAATCCGCCCGGGCGGCAAAGAACAAAAAGAAAGCCACGAACAAGGCACCAACCCCGAAAAACAGTAATCCTCAGTACCGAAAAATCTTAGTTTAGCTATGCAAAAAATAATTCTGTACTACAAATTCGTGCCGATTAAGGATCCCGAGGCGGTACGGTTGTGGCAAAAGGCTTTATGCGAAAAGCTGGACTTGCGCGGCCGGATCATCATAGCCAAACACGGCATCAACGGCACGCTCGGCGGCGAAATAGAAGATTTAAAAACTTATGCTAAAGAGTCTATGGCATTCGAGCCGTTCAAAGGGATGGTTTTCAAATGGAGTGAAGGCTGCCGGGAAGACTTTCCGAAACTCAGCATAAAAGTACGCGAAGAAATCGTGACCTTTGATGCCTTAGATGAGCTGAAAGTTGATGAAAATGGTGTAGTAGGTGGCGGCAAACACCTTAAGCCCGAGCAGCTCCATGAGCTAATCAAAAATCGCGACGATGTCGTATTTTTTGATGGGCGCAACACTTACGAAGCGGCTGTCGGGATATTTAAAAACGCTGTGGTGCCGAAAACTCGCACCGCCAAAGACTTTATTCCAGAGCTGGAAAGCGGTAAATATGACCATCTTAAAAACAAACCTCTCGTAACTTACTGTACCGGTGGCATACGCTGCGAAATTTTAAGCATGCTCATGAAGAACCGCGGTTTCAAAGATGTTTACCAGATGGATGGTGGCATCGTAAAGTATGGCGAAAAGTATGGTGATGGAGGGATGTGGCAAGGCTCGCTGCATGTTTTTGACGGCCGCATGGGAGTAAAATTTTCAAACAAAGCCAAAGATATTGGCCATTGCGTCCATTGCCAGGGCAAAACCAGCAACTATGAAAATTGCGCCAACCAAACCTGCAACGACCTAATCTTAGTCTGCGAAGATTGCCGACAAGCCACCTATTGCCCGAATTGCGCCAAAATTTACGCCTAAAATTTTAACAATAGTTGACAAGCGGCGTTAAAATATAAATAAGTTTCGAAAATAAACGGGAAAACGAAACATGACGATTTTAGAAATTGAGCCAGGCGTAACCATATCAGACGAATCGGCTAGTGCCAAGCAGCTATTAGAAGAAGCCGAAGCTATTTCTGCTTTTCAGTTCCAGCGCGATTTTGATGAGCAGACCATCAAGCCAGTAAATCAGCCAGCACAAGGTTCCGACCTTCAGCGATCACCACAACATAAACAGGAGTTCTTTAAACTTGACCCTTCGGTCCAGTGGCGATTTATTTATTCGTCTTTAGCTCGCGCTTCTGAAAGTCTTGTACCGGGCAGGGCTCTTGCCGGACAAATAAATCATTTCCATACACAAACCAGTAAAGAACGTGCCTTAGCTGTCAGCGATGACAGCTTTGAAATTGCTATGCAACGGCTAGAACGCTATCCTAGAACACAACGCGAGTTGCTATCCAGAGCTTTCGCGAAACCCTTCCCGGAAGCTTGGAGGCCGGTTAGCGAGCGTGAACAAGCATTGCTTAACGGGTGGTTAGAAAAATTAGACAGCCGTCGGCTTATAGGCCAAGTAATAGCGGCGCAAGAACGTGATGGCCTACAATATACAGAGTATGAGCATCAAGGAAAAATTGAAAGACTTGCCGAATTCGCCGGGCGTGTACTTTCACAAGGACGCTTCCGGCGAAATCATTTACGTGGGCAAGGCAGCCAACCTGCGCAACCGGGTGAGGCAATACTTCCAGAAGTCGCGGACGCGCGAGCCTAAAACAGATCTTCTAGTTGCTGAAATAGCCGACGTTGATTGGATGGTTGTGGATAGTGAGGTAGAAGCGTTGTTTTTGGAGGCGGAGATGATACGCCGCTACATGCCGCGTTATAACATTTTGCTGCGCGACGATAAGAGTATGGTGTTTATTCGAATAGATTACGATAGCGCATTCCCAACTGTCAGCACCACTCGCCGGCCATTGGACGACGGCGCGCGCTACTTTGGACCTTTTTTGAGCGCCTACTCGGTTCGTCAAGCTCTAAAACCGCTGCGCCGGATTTTTCCATTCGCAACCCGGAAAATCAACGGGCAAAAACGGGCGACTCTGCATTATCATTTAGGGTTGGACCCAGGGCTAGAGGAAGGCAAAACCTCGCTGAACGATTACCGCGCTAACTTAAGAAAGTTGATAACTGTAATAGAGGGCAAACGCAAGACGGTCGAAAAAGAACTAGAAAAGGAGATGAAAACTTACGCTAAAGCTTCGGAGTTTGAAAAGGCTGCGAAAGTCAGAAATCAGCTTTCCGCTCTGCAAAACATCAGCCGGCAAGTGGTTTTTAGTGATAAAGAATTCCAGGATATCAGCAAAGACCACGCGCTTAACGAGCTGGTGGACTTGCTCGGGCTCGAAAAGTTTCCTCGCCGGATAGAAGGTTACGACATATCCCATATGTCGGGCACGGACGTCGTGGCCAGTATGGTGGTTTTTAGCAACGGGGTTAGCGATAAAAGCGAATACCGCAAGTTCAAAGTCAGCCAAAAAAACGATGATTTCGCCAATATGCAGCAAACTCTTAAGCGCCGGTTGAGCGATAAAAATATCAAAGCGTGGGGTAAGCCTGACTTAGTTTTGATTGACGGCGGCAAAGGCCAGCTGGACGCCGCAATCAAAGCGTGCGATGAGTCGAGTCACCCGCAGATTCCCTTCATCGGTCTAGCCAAGCGCGAAGAGCAAATCGTGATTCGCAAGGTGGATCAAGTAGCAAATATCAAGTATCAAGTAGTAAGCAGGGGCAGTAATATATTTTTGAACGAAAAGGTGCTGCATAAGCTTGGTGGTTTTGCGACGCAGTCGCAGGATTTTATTTTGATTAACCTGCCCCACAATACAAATCTGGTCAAACTGTTGCAACGCATCCGCGACGAATCGCACCGCTTTGCCATCAGCTACCACTCAGTTTTAAAAACCAAACGCCAAACGGCCAGCAGCCTTGATGACATCCCGGGCATCGGTCCGGCCACCCGCAAAAAACTACTAAAGGCCTTCGGCAGCAAACGCGCCGTGCTAGCCGCCGACCAGTCTGAAGTTGCGAAAATTATTGGCTCCACAAAATCCAAAGCACTTTTTAAGCAGGTTTAAACTTACTTGCCGCCGTTGGTGCTGCGGCCACTGGTTCTGGCCTTTTCGGCATCATAATCTTTAACGGCTTGGTCTAATATGTCGTCGATTGCCGGTCGGCTTAGGCCGCTGGTAGTTCTTTTAGTAACTGACATTTCCTGGCGATATTCTTTATAAACGATTAAACGCAGAATGTCTGTCCTGGTCATTTCGAGCGAGTCCCGACTGATCAGGCCGTTCTCGCTGGCACCATGGACAAAACTTGGAGACATGAACGGAAAAGCGGCTCGCAAAGCTGAAGTATTATGCCTGCCAGCTAGATTAAACCGGTCAATATCCTCTAGCCAGGTTAAAGCTTGTTCGCGTAACTCTTTGGCTAGCGGTTCGTGCTGTTCTTGCTTTTTAGCTTTCTCAGAGTCGACTGTTCCGTTCTTCAGTTCTGTCGGTTCGGTGATGGTTTCTTCTTCGTCACTTTCGCTTTGTTCGTCTTCGTCATCGACTGTTTCCAGGCTGACTCGACCAATCGCCGCAATCACCGGTGTTGTGCCGTAAAGGTTGTTAAGATCCTCATCATCACCTTCTGACTTACCGGTCAAAGGTATTCTAATTCTACCTTCTTCGAGCTCAACGATTCTTTCGATGCTATCGATTCGATAACTCTGTCGGCGTCCAGTATCGAAAGTTACGGCCAGACCGCGTTCGGCGCTCGCCAGTTGGCTATATAAATTCCAGCGATCTTCGTCCTCAATCAAAAAGAGATGCTGAAACAGCCCGTAGCGCTCATCTTTTTCGCTCATTTCGCCAATAGCCCGCAATACCAAATCTTCATCGCCAAAGAAGTTACGCAGCTTTTCGAATAATTTGCGCCGGGTTTCTTTAATATCACTACCATACATCGCTTCGCCTAAGGCGATTTCGCGAGTGCCAATCTTCCCCCGCAATGCATCTACAAGTTTTTCCGGGATCGGTTCAATACCCAGGCTAACGAGGATTTCATTATTAAGCGCTAACGACTCGGCCACTATGTAAGTTTCGTATCGGTTAAGCGGGAAGAGGCTGGGGTCGCTTAGCACCTCGACAGGTCCAGCTTCGGTATCTTGTACGTTTTCCTTAACCTCAATCACGGCCGGCGTCTGGCCGGGCTCATGACTCGGCTGCTCGGTAACCTCTTTTTTTACGAATTTAAGGCCAGCAAAGTCAGGCTGAATGCTGTACGCAGAAGCCGGCCCTCGCTTGCCATTGTGGACGAAGATGGGTTGTCGCCTATATGTGATTGACGGCAACCAACTTCTGACCTGGGCCATGGCGCTGCTTAGAGTTTGGATTTTGTCACCAAACTCTGCCTTTAAAACTTTATCTTGAATTTCCTGGATTGGCACTTCGCGGCCGGCTGAAATTAAAAGTTCTAGAGTTTTTATTCTGACGTCACCGTAATCATTTTGACCTTCGTACCGAGCTGAGCTGGTTTTGATATATTTTCCGCCTTTGCCTACTTGAATGGCGCCACCAGTGTAGGTGATTTCAAACGATTTTGGCGGTCTTTCGCCTGGCTCTGGCGAAATTCGTCTTTCAGCTTGCCGTCGGACAGGCGGCTCGGTTGAATGGCTTTCTTGAGCTGTTCCGGCTATGGCCGTCACGCCAACGTAGCCGGTGGCGTAAGCCAACCTGGGGTCGCTTTCGATGCGCCTGACGATTTCGGCTCAACGATTGGCGACTTCTTCGTCAGCCAGACCGTTTCCTAAAGCTTGCAATCTGTCTAATTCTTCCAGGCCTTTAAAAAGCGGTGCGCCAACTTGCAAAAGGTGATCCCGGACTTCCGGCTGGGCAGCCAGCTCGGCTAGCTTTTGCTCAGCTCGACCGACAGCTGTCTCAAAGATGTCGCGGCTAAAGCTGCTAGCCGTTTGCAGTTGCTCACTCAGGTCTTCACGCTGTTTTATGAGCGCATCGAATTCTACTATGCGATCCTTTGTCATATACTAAGATTATAATATAATTAACTAAATTATGCAATACCTAAATTACAACTTTTTAACTGCCTGTTTGCTACAATAAGGCTCTGTTATGAGTACGTTATTTACGGCGGAGTTTTTTGCGGGCAATCGCAAACGTTTGCGCGAGTTGGCTAAAACCTACGGGCCTGTAGTGGCCACGGCAGCCGGTTTAATGCAACGCAGCGCCGACAGTCCGTTGCCGTTTCAACAAGACTCCAACTTTTGGTACCTGACCGGCATTGGTGAGCCTGATGTAGTTTTGGTAATTGACAAAAACGAAGAATATTTGATCTTACCCAGCCGTTCGGATTATCAAGATGTCTTTAGCGGGTTGATCGGCTATTCTGGGTTGAGTGTAATCTCTGGCGTAAAAAAGATACTGCCGGAACGGGAAGGCTGGCAAAAGCTGTCGGCCGAGCTCAAAAAATCCAAGCAGGCTGCCACTATCTTTACGCCACCGCCGTATGTAAAATCCCACGGCATGTATACCAACCCAGCACGCGCCAGGCTGATCCGAAAACTAAATCGGTACGAACCGGATTTAAAACTGACCGATTTACGCTCCCAATTGGCTTTGATGCGAACTATCAAGCAGCCGGCCGAAATTGCCGCCATCCAAACAGCTGTTTATCTTTCAATTCAGGCTTTCCAGGCTGTCAGAAGCCGTTCCTACGGATACGAATACGAGCTCGAGGCCGACTTCACCCAAATTTTTAAAAAAGCCGGCGCGCAGCACGCCTATGACCCGATTGTCGGCAGCGGTCGGAATGCCTGCGTTTTGCACTACATGAAAAACGCGGGACCGATTCGAGCCGGAGACTTGACACTGATTGACGCCGGCGCGGAATATTCCCATTACGCGGCCGATATCACGCGCGTTTTTAGTTTTGGTAAAGAACCAACGCCTCGGCAAAAAGCCGTGCATCAAGCCGTTCTGGAAACGCAAGATTTCGCTCTGAGACTGCTAAAACCAGGCGCACTGCTTAAAGATAACGAAAAGCAAATCGAAAACTTTATTGGCGAACAACTTAAAAAACTGGGCTTGATTAAATCAATTAATACCAAAAGTGTCAGACAGTACTATCCGCACGCGGTTTCACACTTTTTAGGTTTGGATGTGCATGATGCAGGTGATTACAGCCGGCCGCTTGAATCGGGCATGGTGCTGACCTGCGAGCCGGGGATTTATATACCCGAAGAGGGTATTGGCGTTCGAATAGAAGACGACATATTTATCTCCAAAGATGGCTGCGAAATTTTGAGCGCCAGCCTGCCCCGCGACCTATAGATTTAGGTTGTTAGCTATTATTATCATAACCAACCCTTGCGCATAAATAATCCTTAAACCCAAAACGTAACAAATACTCACGATCGTAGATATTTGTTACGCAGAGAGGTCAAAACATGTTTTAGGAGGGAGATGGCCGACATCGCTGGAGAATCACTGGATCCGGAGCGGCTCTGGTATAATTTGCTTATGGCTAAAGCGTCTAAAAGCTTTCCGGTCCGTTTTTTGGTCCGCTGGGCAGTCAGTAGTCTGGGGCTATGGATTGCCGCGGCCCTGCTGGGCAATCACATAAGCTATGGCAACAGCGCAAGCGTGATAATCGTGGCTGGCCTCATATTGGCGATTATCAATACTCTATTAAAGCCGATAATCGTATTCCTTTCGCTGCCGGCAGTTGTGGTGACGCTTGGTTTGTTTATGATTATCATCAACGGCTTTACGGTTTGGCTCGTCAGCCAGCTTTACAGCAGCCTGCAGATTACTCACTTTTGGGTGGCCATACTTGCCGGCATGGTCATCGGGCTGGTAAACTATTTGGTAACAAGGATAGTAGAGGAATTATGAGCCTGCTTAATTACGTTAGCCTGATTTCTATGTTGCTTATGACGCTTTTGATATTAGTCCAGACACGTGGCGCCTCACTGGGCGCGGGTTTGGGCGGCAGCGGCGAGATCAACATGACCAGAAGGGGTACCGACAAAACCTTGTACCAGCTGACTATATTAATGGCCACTGTCTTTACCGTTTCACTAGTACTCGGAATCTTAACTTAAACTATTACTTATCGCGGCGATGGTTAGCAAAGCTACTAAACTGCGGTTAAGACGCCGCCTGAGGCGAAGCCGTCGGCAGGTTGAAAATCTCGGCTCCCAGGCCGAAGTGACAATAGACAAACACGTTGTCGGCCGGCTGAGCCGCTTATTGCATATACGAAGATTTCTGCTCGTTTGGTTTGGGCTGTTGGCTTGTTTAAGCGGCACCGTGCTGTTTGAAGCTAGAGCCCTGAGCGGCTATTACCAAAAAACCGAAGCCGTTAGCGGCGGCATTTACACCGAAGGAGTGCTTGGAGACTTTTCTACCCCCAATCCACTTTATGCCACCAGTCCGGTCGACAGCGCGGTTTCGCATCTTGTATTCGGGAGCTTATTTACTTATAACACTCGCAACCAGCTGGCGGGAGAACTAGCCAGAAGTTGGAGCGTCGACTCGACGGGCAAGGTGTATACGGTTACGCTCAAGCCAGGCTTGACCTGGCAGGACGGGCAGCCATTAACGGCAGCAGACATTGTATTTACGTACCAAACTATCCAGAACCCCGACGCCCAATCGCCACTTAACTCCAGCTGGCAGAATGTCACCATAGCTCAAAAGGGTCCGCTAACGGTAACTTTTACGCTTAGCAATCCGCTCAGTTCCTTTCCCTATTCGTTGACTAACGGCATTGTGCCTAAGCATCTATTGCAAAATGTTCCGGTGAGCGAATTGGCGACAGCAAACTTTAACGACAATCCAGTTGGCGCCGGACCTTTCAGCTGGGAAGCTTTAGCTGTCGCCGGCGATACGCCTGCTAGCCGTCAGGAACAAATTACTTTGACGCCTTTTACTGATTATGCTCTTGGCGAGCCCAAGCTTAAGCAGTTCACCGTAATCGCTTATCACAGTAAAGACTTGATGATCTCAAGCTTTCAAGCTGGCGAGCTTAATGGGCTTGCGGGGCTTGAAAGTGTCCCCTCTAAAATATCCGGAGATTCTAACTTGCATATTTACAACTTGCAGCTAACCGCGGCCAATATGGTCTTCTTTAAAACCACCAGCGGCGTGCTGAGCGACGCTAAAGTTAGACAAGCGCTGGTGTTGGCAGCGCCAGTGAACGATATCATCAATGGTTTAAGTTATCGCGCGACGCCGGTCCGCGAACCGCTGCTGCTCAATCAACTTGGCTACAATCCGGCATACGCGCAGGCAACCGGCAACCCAGCCAACGCCGCCAGCTTGTTGCAGAACGACGGCTGGATAGCCGGCCAAAACGGGATCCGTAGCAAAAGTGGTCAGCCCTTGAGCTTTAACCTTTATGCCGCCGATAATTTGGAAAACCGTTATGTGGCTGGCCGACTGCAACAAGCATGGAGACTTATCGGCGCGGCAGTTAAAACCGTATTCCAGTCGCCAACCGACCTGCAGGACACAGTTACTTTTCATGGCTATGACGCACTGCTTTACGGCATATCGATCGGTGTAGACCCAGACGTGTTCGTTTACTGGGATGGCTCGCAAGCTTCGCCCGGCACCAGCAGCGGATTGAATTTTTCGGAGTATAATTCTTCGACTGCGAACGAATCGCTAGAAGCCGGACGAACGCGCCTGAACCCGGCGCTCAGAGTGATTAAGTACGAGCCGTTTCTGCAAGCCTGGCAGCAAGATGCGCCAGCACTGGGTTTATATCAGCCGCGGTTTTTATATATCACCAATGAACCAGTCTACAGTTTGAGTGACCGAACCATCAACCAGGCATATGACCGTTTTGACAACGTGCAGAACTGGGCAGTCCGTCTGGGCAAGGTAACCGACTAAACAGCTTGAGTTTTCGGTCAAAAACAGATAAGATTTCTTAAGCAAAAACCTTTTAATGCCGCAGTGGTGAAATTGGTATACACGCTACGTTCAGGGCGTAGTGGGGGCAACCCCGTGGAGGTTCAAGTCCTCTCTGCGGCACCATTTTCTATGGCGGGGTGTGGCGCAGTTGGCTAGCGCGCAGCGTTCGGGACGCTGAGGTCGGAGGTTCAAGTCCGCCCACCCCGACCATTTGGGGCATTGGCGCAGTCCGGCTAGCGCGCCTGCTTTGCACGCAGGAGGTCGTGGGTTCGAATCCCACATGCTCCACCAACTTTAGTTATAATAAACGTATGCAAATTGTTGTATATGGCCTGCTGACAAATTACGGACGGACCGGTAAGGGTAAAACTTTAGTTATTCTACATGGGTGGGGCGATAGCAGCGTCAGCTGGGCCGCGCTAACCCACGAACTCTCCAAAAATTTTGAAGTTGTTGTGCCAGACTTACCTGGCTTTGGAGGCAGTGAGCAGCCGCGTGAAGCCTGGGGGCTGGACGACTACGCGAATTTTATAGCTGTTTTCTTAAAGAAATTAAATATCAAAGATATTTACGCTTTGATCGGACATAGTAATGGCGGGGCGGTAGCTATTCGGGGCTTGACTGCAGGAAAGCTTGACGCCGAAAAATTGGTGCTGCTAGCCAGTGCTGGCATCCGGGGCGAATACAAAGGGCGGGTCAAAGCCTTGCGCTATATAACTAAAGCCGGTAAAGCGTTAACCACGCCGTTGCCCAAGTCTGCTAAAGATAAACTGCGTCGCCGGGTTTATAAAAGCGTTGGCTCTGATATGCTGGTAGCGGAACACATGCAGGCAACTTTTAAAAAAATCGTGATTGATGATATTCGCGAGGACGCCGCCAAGCTTGACGTGCCTACGCTTTTGATTTACGGCGAAGCCGATGAACAAACGCCGGTCCGTTACGGGGAGCTACTGCACGAGCTAATTGGCGGCTCAACATTAGAGGTTTTGCCAGGCGCTGGACATTTTATCCAAATAGATAAGCCAGGAGAGGTTACTAGAGCTGTGACGGAGTTTCTAAAATGATACGGGCCATCCTAAGCCTTTACTCGCCAAACTACGCCGCCACGCTGGTTTATATGCTGCAAGCCTGCGAATACCGGGTTGGCCCATATCTGGCATGGTACTGGCGCACCCAGAACTTCGCTAAAGTTATGCAGCGTAAGCAGCTGGAGCGCACTAAAGCGGCGCGTCTGCTACTGCTGGGCTTGACTCTCGGTATGCTGGCCCAGGTGCTTGGCGGCCTGACCCTGGTTATTTACGGCGCGTGGTTTAGTTTTACGGGCGGCGTAGCCTTCGGGCTGGCTTTGATTTTGTCGTATCCGGTGGTTTGGGCGCATTTGGTAGCGATATTTATTGCAGCCGGCCGAGTTTTGATTGTTAAGCCTAAGGAACAAAAGCTGATTACCGAATCCGGCCGGATATTTAAACAGCACAAAGGACTAAAACTGGCTGTCGCAGGTAGCTATGGCAAAACCAGCATGAAGGAAT
>CAZUPM010000001.1:38320-47377 GCA_964622365.1 uncultured Candidatus Saccharibacteria bacterium
CCAAGGCAAAAAAGTCGCCGCCACGCCGGCCAACAAAAACGTGCCGGTAAGCCATGCCCGTTTCGCTAAAGGGCTCAAAGGCGACGAAGACATCCTGATAATAGAATATGGTGAGGGCGGGCCGGGCGATGTTCTAAACTTTTGCCGCGTTACTCATCCTACGCGCGGAGTGATTACCGGAGTGGCGCCGGCGCACCTGGACCGTTATAAAACCTTGCAAGCGGCCGGCAATGATATTTTTGAGCTGGCACGCTATTTGAACAACAAGAATGTTTACGTAAATGGGGAATCTTCGGCAGCAGAACCGTTTATGGTCAAAGCCATGCACCGCTACGACCAAAACGGTGCGCTCGGCTGGAAAGTAGGCAAGGTAAAAGTTGGCCTAGACGGCCTCAGGTTCGAGCTAACCAAAGGCCACAAAACTTTAAAGCTAAAAAGTAAGCTGCTTGGCCGGCACCAACTTGGCCCGCTGTCATTAGCGGCAGCCTTAGCAAATCAAGTTGGCCTAAGCGACGAGCAAGTTGCTAAAGGCATTGCCGCCACCGCGCCATTCGAGCACCGCATGCGGCCATACAAACTCGGCGGCGGCTGGGTGATCGACGATACATATAACGGCAATATCGAAGGCGTCCGCGCTGGTACGGCGCTGTTAGCCGAGTTGCCGGCCGAACGCAAATGGTACGTTACGCCGGGGCTGGTAGATCAGGGGCCGGAAACGCGCAAAGTGCACATAGAAATGGGCGAGCTGATTGCGGCGGCCAAGCCGGACAAAGTCGTACTTATGCAGAACTCCACCACCCAGTTTATCGAAGCCGGGCTTAAGGACGCCGGTTACGAGGGCGAGCTAAAGATAGAAACCAAGCCGCTGGAATTTTATAGCAACTTGGCCGAGTTCGTGGCTGTTGGCGATTTGGTGATGCTGCAAAACGACTGGCCCGACAACTACGCATAGGCATTGCAATTGTAGGTGGTAATTGCATATACTAATTGCATGGAAACAGTCGCAGTTATTTTTGGTGGGCGCAGCGCCGAGCACGATGTCAGCATCGTCACGGCTATCGCCAGCATCATAAAACCATTGGAGCTAACAAAAAAGTACCGGGTGGAGGCGGTTTACATTGCCAAAGATGGCAGCTGGCATTGGGACGAAAAACTCAAAGACATCACGCTTTTTAGCTCTGGCGGCATAAAAGATTTTTTACACAAAAGCCCGCCGGCCAGCGTCCAGTTTGACGGCAGCATGACACTCATTAAAGCCAGTGGCATTGCCGGGCGCAAAACTTTGCGCAAGATTGATATAGTTTTTCCAGCCATGCACGGCACTTACGGCGAAGACGGCGCGCTGATGGGCCTGCTGGACTTGGCTGGCGTGCCGTACGTTGGCTGCGGCCAGGCGGCCAGTGCTATTGCTATGGATAAGGTCTTAGCTAAACAGCTGGCAGTAGCCAACGATATTCCAACGTCGGAATTTCTAAACTTTAGTCGGCCGGAGCTCGAGCGCAATCCCGGGCAAGCTGTCAAAGCCATTGATAAAAGCCTAAAGTACCCCATATTTGTCAAGCCGGCGCATTTAGGTTCCAGTATCGGCATCAGCCGAGTGATTAACGACACAGAACTGCGCAACGCGCTGGAAGTAGCCGTTCATTATGACGACAAAGTCCTGGCCGAAGAAGAAGTACATAACTTAATTGAAGTAACATTGCCGGTTATCGGTAACGACCAGCTCACGCCCGCCTATTTAGAGCAGCCACTCACCAAGCCAGAAGATTTTTTTGATTTTGACACCAAATACATGCATGGCGGCAAGAAAGGCGGTAAAGGCAAAGGTTCTCAAGGTAGCCAGGGCTACAGCCAGATACCGGCCAAACTGCCAGAAGAGCTGTATAAAAGGGCTGAACAAACCGGGCTCAACGTCTATAAAGCACTGGGCTGCAGCGGCATCGCCCGCGTTGACATGCTGATTGATAGCAAAACCGGTAAAGTTTACTTTAACGAAGTCAACCCGCTGCCGGGTGGTTTGTACGCTCACAACTGGCGGCAAAAAGGCATAAGTAACGTGGAACTGGTGCAAAAGCTCATTCACTTGGCTAAAGAACGCCACAACCAGCGCGAATCGCTAACCACCAGCTTTACGACTAACTACCTGCAACAATTCTAAAATGAAAACACTCGCCCAGTCCGAGGCCTATTTTTCCAATAGCTTCGTACCGTTTAGTAAAGCAAACTTAAGTATTGCCAGTGCGCCGATGCTTTACGGCCTGAGCGTCTACACCGTCTTTCCGGCCAACTGGGACAAGAAGGCAGGTAAGCTGTATATGTTCAGGCTGGAAGATCACTTTAAGCGATTGCAAAATTCGGCGCGGATCATGGACTTTCACGACCTTCTAGAAAACTGGGATTACGACAAATTCGCAAAAACTATGGCCGAGCTTTTAAAACGCAATAACGTCAAAGAAGATGCCTTGGTACGTGTGACTGTGTTCGTGAACGAGCTGATGAGCGGCACCAAGATGCGCGGGCTCAAGCACTCGCTGGCTGCCTTCGTATATAAATATGAACCTTATCTGCCGCTTAGCGGCGCAAACCTTTGCGTCTCCAGTTGGGTGCGCACGCCCGACAACGCCATTCCTTCGCGAGCCAAAATCAACGGCAGCTATGCCAACTCCAGCCTGATGAAAAACGAAGCTTTGGCCAATGGTTACGATGACGCCATCTCGCTCGACGAACACGGCCACGTGGCCGAAAGCACGGTTTCTAACATCTTTATGGTACGTGGTGGCAAACTGATTACGCCCGATGGGTCGACCGACCTGCTGGAAGGCCTGACGCGCGACACCGTCTTTCAACTTGCTCAAAAACTGGGGATCCCGACGGCGGGACGCAGCATCGACCGCAGCGAACTCTATCTGGCAGACGAGATTTTCCTTTCCGGCAGCAGCGTCCGCATCACGCCTGTGGCCTCAGTCGATAAACGCCCTATCGGCGACGGCAAAATCAGACCGATTACTGCCAAAATCGTCGAAGTTTACGATGCCGCCAGCCATAGTCGGAACGAAAGCAACGCTAACTGGCTAACCGCCTTAGGTTAAGTAGATAACCGGGAGACCGACGAATAGCTGCAAATGCAGGGTGCTTTGTGACAAACGTGGCAGTTTTTATAAAAAAGTTCGGCTAATATGTCAGTCACATCAATCGGTACTGAGTTAGCCAGCCCAAACAGACAAGAAACATAATCGGCAATTTCCGTCTGAATTTCAGAAAACGATACTGTAGAATGCTGACCTAAAAAATTGTGGATAGCTTCGCTGACCTCTCCCATTTCTTCGGCTACATGGATACCGGCATCTTGTATCGTCCTAGCGGTTGGCGGATAGATTTCGGCGAACATTTTTTGGAGCTGGTCAATATTTTTATTAGCTGTGACTTTATTTTTCGGCTTGACCGAAGCTCTCTTAATAGCTTTGCAAGTGCAAGGTTTTCGCCCGCAATAAGGGCAAGCTTCCCGAAAAAGTTTAACGACTTCTTGCTCTATATTAATGTGCAAACGATTAGCCACGGCCATACACCAAGCCAAGGCTATGGCTAGATTAACTTTTATTTTATCCTGGTCTTTTTTTCTGATACCTTTTAAGGCACGGGTCGTAAAACGCTGTTGTTGGGCTAAAAGATCATAAATGGAATAGAGACGATCGTCCGGCAAACTATAAATTGATTCAATTAGTCGCTGGAAATCTTCTAGCCTACCACCTTTACGAAATGCAACTGCAACCATTGTTAACCTTAAAGACAGTTTAATTATAAAGGTGCAGGCTACATTTAGCCACTAGGTAATGGTCTTTTATATAAGGTATAATTTGATCGAACCAAAGAGTTAGTTATGAAACGTTATAACCCCAAAGAGATAGAGCCGAAGTGGCAGAAGGCCTGGGCTAAGGAACGGCTTTACCAAGCCGTGGATTTTGACGCACGTCCGAAGTTTGTTATGCTGACGGAATTCCCATACCCTTCCGGCGACGGTTTGCATTTAGGCCATGTCCGTGAATACACGCTAGGTGATATCCTGGCCCGTCAAAAACGCATGGAAGGGCATAATGTTTTGTACCCGATGGGCTACGATGCTTTCGGCCTGCCGACGGAAAATTATGCCATCAAGAATAAAATCGCGCCGCAAGTAGCCACCGAACGCAACATAGCCAACTTCCAAAAACAGTTTGAGAGCCTGGGCTTTGGCATAGATTGGAGCCGCAGCTTCCGCACTACCGATCCAGAGTATTATAAGTGGACTCAGTGGCTGTTTTTGCAGTTTTTTAAAGCCGGATTGGCCTATCAGGACGAAACCGCTATCAACTGGTGCCCGCACTGCAAAACCGGACTGGCCAACGAAGAAGTAGTGAACGGCCGGCACGAGCGTTGCGACACGCCGGTGGGAAAAAAGCTGCTCAAACAATGGCTGTTACGTATCACTGATTATGCCGATCGGTTGATTAAAGGCTTGGAAAACGTCGATTACCCCAGCCGTATTGCCGACCAACAAATCAACTGGGTTGGCAAAAGCCAGGGCGCCGAAATTGATTTTGCGGTCGAGGGCTCCGCTGAAAAGGTAACCGTATTTACGACCAGGCCCGACACTTTGTTCGGCGCCACCTTTATGGTTTTGGCTCCGGAGCATCCACTTATCGGGCACTTGACC
This sequence comes from uncultured Candidatus Saccharibacteria bacterium, assembly GCA_964622365.1. Lineage (GTDB taxonomy): Bacteria > Patescibacteriota > Saccharimonadia > Saccharimonadales > UBA4665 > CAZUPM01. The sequence continues at coordinate 43,011 of CAZUPM010000001.1, forward strand.
TCGCCGGCGCACAAAGCAAAAGTCAACAGCTACGTTAAAACCGCGGGGTCTAAATCAGAAGTTGAACGCCAGGAGACCGAGCGCGAAAAAACCGGCGTATTTACCGGCGCGTACGCTATCAACCCAGCCAACCATCAGCCGATCCCGATCTGGATAGCCGATTACGTGTTAATGAGTTATGGCACGGGAGCCGTGATGGCTGTGCCGGCTCATGACGAGCGTGACTGGGAATTCGCTAAGAAGTTTGATCTGCCTATTATGCGAGTGATTAAAAATGCAGCATCGGATAATGAGTGTACTACCGCCGAAGGCATAATGATTAACTCCGGTGTTTATGACCGCATGCCGAGCGGACAAGCCCGCGAGCAAATCGTAAATCATTTGGTAGAGCAGGGCTTAGCAACCGAAAAGGTCAATTATAAGCTGCGTGATTGGATCTTTAGCCGCCAGCATTACTGGGGCGAGCCAATCCCTATTATTCATTGCCCCGAACATGGCGCCTTGGCGGTGCCGGACGAACAACTGCCAGTTGAGTTGCCGCCAGTCAGTCACTACGAACCGACCGACAATGGCAAAAGCCCGCTGGCTAGTGTCACTAAATGGGTTAACGTTCCTTGCCCGGTCTGCGGCAAGCCGGCTAAGCGCGAAACTGATACGATGCCTAACTGGGCCGGCAGCAGCTGGTACTACTTACGCTACTACGACCCGCACAACTCCAAAACCTTTGCCGATAAGAAGAAGCTCCAGTACTGGGGAATGGTTGATTTATATTTAGGCGGCATGGAGCATACCACACTGCATCTTCTGTACAGCCGTTTTTGGCACCAATTCTTTTACGACCAAGGCTTAGTGCCGACGCCCGAACCCTACAAGGCTCGCCACGGCCAGGGCATAATACTGGCAGCCGACGGCAGTAAGATGAGTAAAAGCAAAGGCAATATAGTCAACCCTAACGAGGTGATTGGAATCGGCTACGGTGCCGACTCTTTGCGCCTGGCAATTGCCTTTTTGGCGCCTTACGACCAAACCACGCCGTGGAGCCCGGAGAGTGTGGCTGGCACTTACCGCTTTTTGGACCGGGTATGGCGGTTGGTGCAAGAATATCTTGAGCCGAAAAACGAAAAACGAAAAACGAAAAACGAAAGAGAGCTGCTAAGGATCATACACAAAACTATCAAGAAAGTAGACGAGGATCTGCTGGCTATGAACTTTAACACGGCCGTCGCGGCGTTAATGGAAGACGTAAATGAGCTCTATAAAATAAAGGCCGAAGACAACTATAGCTCTAAAGATTGGGCCTTCGCGCTGGAAAGCTTGCTTAAGTTGCTGGCGCCATTCGCCCCACATCTTACCGAAGAGTTGTGGCGTCAGCTGGGCAAAAGTGAATCCATACATGTTAGTGCTTGGCCGGCTTACGACGAAAAATATTTGGCCGAAGACACGGTTACCGTAGTTGTGCAGGTCAATGGCAGGCTGCGGGCTGAGCTGGAGTTGCCAGCCTCCGTAGATGAAGAACAAGCCGTTAATGCGGCGAAGTCCGACAAAAAAGTGGACAGTTACTTAAAGGGTCACAAAATCATCAAAACAATTTATGTTCCCAAAAAGCTAGTGAACTTTGTCTTAGGTTAATCAGGTCCGGCTACTTATCACCTTCAACAAAATGGGCTTCAGCGAGCTCCGGAAAGTCTTGTTCCCAATCAATAGGTTTCTTTTCTGGCTCAACCGACTCCCCGGCTGGCACATCTTTAAAGCCAAGCCCACTTAAAACCCGCAGGTACTCACCAAACCGCTTAATGCTTTGTTGGTCCTGACGGCCATCGCGATTATCATATAAACGTTCCTTAAACTTCATTCAGCCAGTCTTTACATTAAAAAAATATCATATACTTTCTGCTGACAGCAGTAAGATTTGCCACCGCTATGGGTTGAGTTTTTGGCCTCACGGCGTTATAATTTACATAAATATTTAACCTAAATCAACAAGGAGCACTGATAAAGTATGGGAAAACCTAAAAAGCGTACCTCATCGCGCCGTACCGGCTCCAGACGCAGTCACCTGGTTCTGAAGCTGGCTAGGCAGGTCAACGCCAAATCACCAGTAAAAGCCTACACGACTGCCCGCGAGTCCGCTAAACGGCCTAAGGCCAAGGTGGCAAGTAGTAAGTAGTAAGTCCTTTGCGTACTTTTGGAGTGAAATTTTAACAATATGGCATCGAATCGTCACCTTGGTAGGATAATAGCATTACAGACGCTGTACGAAGAAAAGTTTCGCCTTGAAGCCGGCGATAAAAGTTTTAACCTTGATGAGGTTTTAGCCCGTAACATCGACCGGTACAAGGCGATGGTCGACGACAAAGCTTTTGTCGCAAGACTGGTCAAAGGTGTATCCAGCCGCGGCCAAGAGCTGGATCAGATTTTGCAGCCGGTAGCGCCGGAATGGCCGGTTGACCAAATAGCCAGCATGGATCACGTAGTGCTGCAGATTGGTTTGTTTGAGTTGCTTTACGAAGACGACGTACCACCCAAAGTCGTGATTAACGAGGCTGTCGAACTGGCGAAGAGCTTTGGCGGAGAAAACTCTTCGAAGTTCATTAATGGCGTGCTGGGCACAGTGCTGCGCCAAAAAGAAGAGAGCGAGCAACCTAAACCCAAGGCTAAAACTAAAACCCCCAATAAGAGCACAAATAAATGACACTTATCAATTACTTTTCATCGTTCGCCATACGTTTGTTAGCTACCGTTAACAGTCAATGGATAACGGGTAATATATGGAAAATGGCTAACGACAAACAGCTAACGGCGAACAGTACACAGTTTAGCCAGAAAAAACAGTTTACCTTATACTGTCTGCTTTTTTCTGTAAAGACCGAAGGGAGCGGTTGGTGAAGCGGCCTAAACCGATCACCGGTTTTCGGTGGCTAGTCAAACGGTCGCCCACTATTACTGAGGCCGTTCACGAAACAACATCCGGTGGCATCATCTTTAGAAGAAACCCAAAAGGCGAACTACAGATTTTACTTATTCGCGACGCTAAAAAACGTTGGACTATCCCTAAGGGTCACGTTGAGCCTGATGAAGACCCGCGGGCTACTGCCGAACGTGAAATCGACGAAGAAGTCGGGCTTAAAACAGTCAAAGTTTTAAACTGGTTGGGCAAGGTAGACTTCCGTTACAGGCGCAACCAGACCCTCGTGCTCATGACCATGCACATCTACCTGGTGCAAGCGCTCGGCGAGACAGATAAATTCAAACCCGAAACCTGGCTGACCGATGTAAAATGGTTCTCGGCCCAGGAAGCTGTAGATAAAATAGAGTATGAAGATATAGGCAAGCTAATGCTGTTAGGGCTCAAAAAGATCAGGGAAGACAAATTATGAAAGGAGATAAATGGGGTATAGTTGTTAGGTTATGGGTTTGATAGCGTACGAGCTTCTCGATTGCTGAAACCTAAAACCTAGAATCTATTTTTAGCTATGGACACATCACTTTACAATCAATTCGCCAAAGACAAATTAAAAATTGGCTTTAAAGACACTGGACTTCTGGTTACCGCCTTTACGCACCGAAGCTATGTGAACGAGCACAAAAAGACTGTGCACGAGCATAACGAGCGCCTGGAGTTTTTGGGCGACGCCGTGCTTGAACTGGTAGTTACGGAATATTTGTATGCTAATTTCACAGAGCCAGAGGGCGTACTAACCAACTGGCGTAGTGCGTTGGTACGCACCGAAAGCATCAGCGCTGCCGCCGCCAAACTTGGCTTTGAGCCGCTGTTGCGCTTAAGCCGTGGCGAAAAACGCGGCACCGAACGAGCCCGGGCGCAGATTCTGGCCAACAGTTTTGAGGCCGTCATTGGCGCGCTTTATTTGGACCAGGGTTACGAATCGGCTAAAAAGTTCATAACCGATAACTTATTGGTGACATTTAAAGAAATCCTAGCCAGCGGTTCGTGGATGGACCCTAAATCGCACCTGCAAGAACTTGTGCAAAGCCGCGACGGTTTCACACCGGTTTATAAAGTTTTGAGCGAGGAAGGCCCCGACCACGATAAAACCTTTACGGTTGGTGTTTTTGTGGACGGCGAGCTAAAAGGCCAGGGCGTTGGCCCGAGCAAGCAGGCAGCCCAGCAATCCGCCGCCGAATCCGCCCTCGCCGAATACCAAAAAACCTGACCGGTTGACTTCTGGACTTTTAATCTGTAAAATAGGCATTCGTACATTGATTTTATTAAGAAGGGATGTAGCTTTATGCTCGTAATTCGTATGCAGCGGACCGGCCGATCCGGCCACGCTCAATTCCGCGTTGTCGTCCAAGACAGCCGCCGGACCCCAACCAGCGTCAAAGTGGTTGCCCAACTAGGCCACGTT
>CAZUPM010000002.1:0-41897 GCA_964622365.1 uncultured Candidatus Saccharibacteria bacterium
GGTAATGTGGCGCATCACGAAATAGAGCGTAATGAAAAAGAAAACGCGGACTATACTTGGGGTGCCGACGGCGATATGAACAGAGCTGCGGCAGAGAGCGATAACGAAGCCGAGCTGCGGGCTAGACTGCACGAAATTGATCCCAAACGTTTTCAGGGTCTCGCGTTGGACGAAGCCGTATCGCGCATACAACGCATGCGAAGAGGCATGGGAGCAGAGGCTTTTCGCCAAATGACTACCCTGCACGCCTTAGCCGCAGGCAATACTTACTTAGATCATACAGATGCTAACGGCGTTTTTCATAGTGGCACTGCCGAGGCTTGGGAGGCGGTCGCTAAAGCCGCCGGCAATGATGATGCTGCTCTCGGTGCCTTGACGGGTCAAGCTAGAACCTTATTAATGCAAGCTGGTCACGTTGACCAAGGGGGCGCATCGTATGGCGTCTCACTAGCAGCAGCTAGTAGGATGCGTGACGAGTTGCGTAAAACAGGAACTGTATCGGATGCTACGAAAGCTTCTGTCGCAAGATCAATACATCGTAGCGCAATTGAGTCTAGTGAGGTTGGCCAAGCAATCAGGGGCAAGCCTTCAAGCGCAGAGCACCTTGCTCAAGCTCACGCCGATCGGATTCAAGAAATAGTTGACGGTATACAGGCAGGTACTCATACTCAACGTGATTTGGATATAGCCTACGCCGACGTTATGGGCCTACACGATGCTATGTCGGCAGCGTCTCCGCAAAATGGACGAGCTTTTGCCGATGCGCTAATGAACGCCCAGGTGGTGGATCATGTCAATGGTGGCCAGATGAGTGTTTATGATCTTGCTACAGATGAAACAACAGTCACCAATCCCGGATACGCACAAAGAAGGCGAGACTATTCCAGCGGCTATCAGGCCGAGGCGGCTCGGGCGGCCCAGGCGGCGGCAGCTGGAGCAGCCCCACCTCCTCCAGGCGGCGGAGCTGGTAGTGCTCCAGCTGCCTGAGCTTAATTACTAGCTCGACAATATGCTCGGGTACTGCTTTTGGTGAAGTCAGTGGTCTTGAGCTAGTTGTCGGTATCCGCCAGGTGCAGGCAGCCAGCCGAAACGTATTCCTGCTGGTACGGCTCGGGCGGTTGTCGTTGGTCAGTTGAACGTGCTCGTTCAGCTTGTCCCACTTCCGTTTCCACTGGTAGATTGTGGGACGAGATACGCCACATTTGTTTGCCACTACCTGAACTGGTAGAGCTTCAGGAACCAGCAATTGCGCTCGCTTTAGGCAAGTTAGGGTTGGTAGAATAGGCTATGGTAGGCTCCTCTCTGTTAGTTGTAATGCACTTACAGTGTAGGACGCCTACCTTTTATGTTGCAAAGGTGGTGAGTTAGCACGCAGACTTTGACAAAAAATTACAAATGTGGTATATTCCTATATATGCCTGAGCCAGAAAATACAAACCCAGATCCAAGCATCGTCCCTAACTGGGAATTTGCTGACCACGGCGCGAATCCCGCCAACGAGCAAGGCCAGAATCAAGAAACCAATCCGCCTTTTATTAAAAGAATCGGTGATTTTGCTGTTAAATCTTCTGGGTTAGTTGGCCGGGGGGTTTGGGAAGCCATAAAAACGACTGGACGGACGACGGCACGAGCTGCTGAGACGGCAGGTAGGAGCGCCGAACAAGCAACGCGTTATTTAGTAGAAGAGGGGCGCTTGGCAGTTTCTGGCATTATGCAAGCCGCCAGAGCAAGACGCCTACAGAAGGTTAATAAAAAAATCGATCATTTAACTAAGAGTTTAGGCGCGCATAGGGTAGCAGCCGCTATGACCTTAGTTGAAGGCAGGCCGGCGGCGGAAACCGAGGAAGATGAGCAAGATTGGGCCAGTAGAGGTGAGGCCATTGTGGAAGCTTACAGTAATACTTTTCGGCCGGTCACGCTTAGCCAACGTCAACAAGGTATAAGAGCAGAACGCCGATTGCGTAAAAATATGCATAGGGCTGTAAAAAACAGCAACTTGAAATTAAGCCACGAAAATATAGACAGCCATGACTTCACGGAGACATTAAGACAAGAACGACTAACAGGAAAAGAAAGAAGGCATGCTCGACACGCCCATCACGAATACCACAAAAATGCCCGTAAAATCAGCCGGCCGCCTAGCGGTGGGACTTCGCTTTTTAGGCGCGCACCTGGTAACACCGGCAAGGTTACGCGCTCAGCGGCAGGCCAAGATATACCCGGTAGGATAATTAGGTGGCGATTAAAAAGGTGGCAAGATTTAGCTAACCTGGTTGGCGCGCCCAGAACGCATAGCGATGGATGGTACACAGCTCCTAGCCAACTTTACACGGGGCCGGCAGTAATGCCTGAGGGGCAGTTTGCTGCCGAATTAGAGCAGGCCAAAAATTATACTAGCCCCGAAGCATCTACTGCGACTCTGATTACAACGGAAACTGCGCAAGAAGAACCTCAAAAACGGAAGAGGGGGCGGGGGCTTACTAATCCGGAAAATGTCTTAAACCTTAAGCGTGGCATTAACCGCGAACTTGCAGAGTACTTACTAAACAACCCGGGCGTAACCAGCGACCATCTTAAATTAACGCAGGTTCAATCTTCTATTGCCCAACGCCACTTAGAAGGTTATTTTGGATATACCATAAGGCAACTAGAAGATGGTAAGGTGCCGCAAAAAATACAGGACCAGGTGAACGACTTACTGGAGAAGCCACTGGAAGAACTAGAGCGATTGGCCGCCGAAAAGCAGAACAAGCGGTCGCGTAAAAAGTCCTAGCCCGAACAATACGCGCCCATCCCTTTAAGAATAAGCGCCATTTGCTATAATTTATAGCAAATGGCAACATACAAAGTAATACAAGATATCGAGGCAGAGGACAAGCTGCTGGGGCCGTTGACGCTGCGTCAATTTATTTACGCTGGCATCACGGCCGTCTGTTTATATATGAGCTTTTTGGTAGTAACCAGAGGCGCCCCTTTTTTAATAATAGTTTTTTTGCCGGTGGCTCTGCTTTGCGGATTTTTTGCTTTTCCGTGGAAACAAGACCAACCAACGGAAGTCTGGGCGCTGGCCAAGGTCCGCTTTTTCTTTAAGCCGCACAAGCGTATTTGGAACCAAAGCGGTATTAAAGAGCTCGTTACGATCACCGCACCTAAAAAGGTGGTGGTAGATTACACCGATGGCCTTTCTCAGTCCCAAGTAAAAAGCCGCCTAAAGGCATTAGCCGACACCATAGACACGCGTGGGTGGGCAATTAAAAATGCCAACGTGAATTTATACAGCCACCCTCAGGCCGAGGCGCAGCAAGAAGCTAACTCCGACCGGCTTGTTGATCCTTCTGGCTTGCCTCAAGACGTACCGGCAATCGATGTCCAGGCCGCAGATGACATCTTGGACGAAAAAAGCAATCCTATAGCCCAGCATTTTGACCAAATGATCACCGCTGCCACGGCTACCCATCGTCAGCAGATTACTCAAACACTCAGGAATCAGGCCAACGCAGCTGCGGGCAATCAGTCGCCGACCGGTAACGCGCCGGCAGATCAAAACCAAGCCCAAAACGATTACTGGTTTATGAGCCAGCCGGGGCAGCAAAGTGCAACTCCAAGTGGTTACGTAACATTCAACCCGGCGGTCGTGACGCCGGTAGACAACTACTACGAGCCGGCAGCCGAAACCGCCGAAGAGCAGGCCTTAGCTAAAAAATTACATGAACTACACGAGCAGCAAACTAAACCTTATAGCGGTTATTCCAACCTGCATACCATACAGCCGCTATCAGAGCGGGCTACAGCTAAAACAACTTCGGCTAAAACCGCTAACGCTCCAGTGACACCGACACTTAATCCTGCTATAGTAGAACTTGCCAGCGACAACGACAAAGACGTCGCGACTCTTGCCCGGCTTGCCAACCAAAAAAAGCCGGCCAACAGTTCGCCGGATGAGGTCGTTATTTCGTTGCATTAATACTAAAATTCAAAATTCGGGTGGTCAATAATGAACCCAGCAGAGCCCAGCCAGCCGGCAACAGCAGTTTCCGTAGGCGGGACTAATCAGCAAGTAGCTAGTCCGGCGCAGCCTCAAGCTACAATATCGGCGCCTGTGGCAGGTGGAACAAGTCCAGCCACACGGCCCGCCATACAGCCCCATACAAATCCGAACAGCACGCAAAACGCCCTAGAAATAGCGGAAGTTCGTGACGGCTTAGTAATTATGAACGATGGCTCTTTTCGCTCCGCCGTGATGGTCAAGTCTATTAATTTTGACCTTATGAGCCCGCAGGAACAAGAGGGGGTCGAATATAGCTATCAGGGCTTTTTGAACTCACTTTATTTTCCTGTGCAAATTTACATCCATTCGCAAAAGGTCGACCTGCAACCATACATAGATAAATTGTCCAAAATCCGCAACGAGCACGATAACATGTTGTTAGCGATGCTGATGGACGATTATATAAATTTTATCGACCAAATTTCGCAGCAAACTAATATTATGGATAAGCATTTTTATGTTGTCATACCTTTTTACCCGACCGTAGATGTACAGAAAACTTTATCCCAAAGCAAAAACTTCTTTTCCGGCGTGTTTACTATGTTTAATAAAAAAGATAAGCATGTTTCTATAAACGAAGCCGACCTCGAAAACGCCAAGACCGAATTGCGCAACAGGGTCCAGTCTGTGTTAAGTGCCCTGCAGCAATGTGGCGTCCAGGGGTTGCCGCTTGATACCCAGGAGTTGATTGAACTTTACTACGATACCTATAACCCGGACACCGCTACCCGACAGCAACTTAAAAGCTTTAACGGTATGACGACTGAGATTATTACCAAGGGCCAGGGCACTGCTCCGCAGGCCCACCTGGAAGGTGGCTTGCAATGAGGCAAACTCCAAACTTAAAACTTCAAACTTCAAACAGTTCAGTGTTTGGTATTTGGCGTTTAAGCTCTACCTCCACAGGAGGCTTCCCCTGATGCTCGGCAAGAAAAAGCAACCTATGGATCCGGTAGCGCTAGCTCAGGCCCAAAAAACGCGCGAAGACATGGAGGTAACGGCAGCCTTTCAAAAAGGCATTACCGCGCTGCGAGATTTTATTGCGCCCAGCTCTATAGAGTTTAACGCGGCGTATTTTCGGCTTGGGACACGTTTGGCGCGTACTTATTACGTTTATGGCTACCCTCGCCAGCTTTATACCGGTTGGATAAGCGGCTTGGTCAACATTGACGAAGTGCTGGATATTTCGATGTTTATTTATCCGGTTGAAAGCCAGGTGGTATTGGAAAACCTCCGCAAAAAAGTCACTCAGCTGGAGGCTGGCATACAACTTGATTCCGAAAAGGGCCGCGTGCGCGATCCGGGTAAACAAGCCGCCGTGCAGGATGCAGAGGAAATCCGTGACAAACTGCAGGTCGGCGAGGAACGGTTCTTTCGTTTCGGGCTTTACTTTACGGTTTATGGCAATAACCAGGACGAGCTCGACTTTATTTCGCACAAGATAGAATCAATGCTAGGCCAGCAGCTGGTTTATTCCAAGCCTGCCAGTTCGCAGCAAGAGCAGGGCTTAAACAGCACTGTGCCGCAGTTTGACGACCAGCTACAAATCCGTCGCAATTTTTCAACCGGCGCTCTAAGCACCAGCTTTCCTTTCACAAGCGCGGATTTATCTGACGACAAGGGTGTCCTTTATGGCATTAACATGCATAACTCGGGCTTGGTGATATTCGATCGCTTTAGCCTGGAAAACGGCAACGCCGTGGTGTTCGCCAAATCTGGTGCCGGTAAAAGTTTTACCGTTAAACTCGAAGCCTTGCGCAGCCTGATGTTCGGTACGGAAATTTTGATAATCGACCCGGAGAATGAGTACGAACGCATGGCCGAAGCCGTTGGCGGCGCTTACTTACGATTGAGCCTTAGTTCAAACGCCCGCATTAATCCGTTTGATTTGCCTAAGGTCGTTGACCCCGAGGAAGCCGATAACGCCTTGCGTAGCAATCTAATAACTTTGCACGGCCTTTTGCGCCTTATGATGGGCGGGGCGCAGTCACAGCTGCTTGGCGGCAATACCGCGTTAGTGCCCGCGCTAAATCCGGTTGAGGAATCGGACCTAGACGCCGCTTTGATCGAAACTTATGCCAAAGCCGGCATCACTAACGACCCGTTAACGCATACCGGCACGCCTCCCACTATTTCCGACCTTTACGAAACACTGTTGCACATGGGCGGCACCGGGCCGCAACTGGCACAACGTTTGCGTAAATACACTTCCGGCACGTTTGCCGGAATTTTTAGCCAGCAGAGTAATATCGATATAAACAATCCCTTGGTCGTCTTTAATGTTCGCGACCTAGAAGATGAGCTTAGGCCGGTGGCCATGTACATCGTGCTTAATTACATCTGGAACAAAACTAAGGCCGACAGAAAACGGCGGATTTTAGTCGTGGATGAAGCCTGGCAGCTTATGAAGTATGAAGACAGCGCCAGTTTTTTGTTCAGCCTGGCCAAACGGGCCCGCAAATACAACCTGGGCATAACTACAATAACCCAAGACGTGGAAGATTTTATGGGTAGCCGGATGGGCCGGGCAATCGTGGCTAACGCTTCGATGCAGTTTTTGCTTAAACAGTCTACTTCGGCGGTTGACGTTTTGGCGGACGTGTTTAAGCTAACGAGCGAGGAGCGCAAACGCTTAAGCCAGTTCCCCGTTGGGCAGGGCCTGTTTTTTGCCGGCCCTAATCATGTGCATATCCAGGTTGTGGCCAGCCCGACAGAAACCGGTCTTATTACGACTAATCCAGAGCAAGTCAAGCAGCTGGAGCAAGCCGGGGAATTAAGTGGCTCACAGGGGACCATTGATTTAGAGAACCGTCTGGCGCCCGGCTCAGCCGGCCTGCCGGTTGGGCAGTAATGTGCCATGGCAGTTTACGACGACCAAAAAGATAAGCAGATCGGTTTAGAAAACCCTCTGACCCCAGACGATAATACCGGGCAGCCTACTGGCTCAGGGCTGAAACAACTAGAAAACAAAGGGGCCCCTTATACAGCCTCAAATACAAGCGGCCAACAGCCAAGCAAGACCCTCAGCCCGCAAGGTCTACATACTGCTGAGCAAAAAGCTGGAGCATCTTCTAATACTGCGAGGTCAGACGACACCATCAACTCAAACCTTAACGGCGGTTTTTGGAAAGAAGATAGCAAAACTTCTAATTCTTCTTCTCGCCTTAAAAAGGCTTTAGCTGTAGCCCAAACTACTGTTTTGGGTAGTCGACGAAAGAAACTGTTGGTTGGCGGAGGAGTGGGTGGCTTAATAGCTTTATTCGCTATGATTTTTGGCTTGGGGGGCTTAGTATCGTACGAACTAGTACACATAGAGAAAAACCTCGTCCATTACGAGGCAAAGATTGAACAGCATTTTGAAAAGGGGGCTGCTAAAAAAATAATTCAGGAAACTATAAGTAGACTTAAAAATAAAAGTGCGGCACAAGACCAACAAGATGCAAGCAAAGAGACTGCTAGTGGCGAGGAATTAGCAGCCGAAATGGATAGTTTTGATATCACCAGCCCACAAGTAAAAAGCGATTTAGCAAAGGCTGGTGTAACGGTTGAGACCGATGCGGCTGGTAATTTTACCGGCCTTAAAGACGCCCAAGGTAATGATATAACTAACGAAATCGGCACTAACAATGCCCTCTTCGATCAAGTGGAAGCCGGCTTGCCGGAATGGGACGTGGGACAAATAGAATCTTTTAGAAAAACTATGTATGACTGGGCCGATAGCTCTTTTGATGTTTTGCCGGATTCTGCCAACGACAACGGTGCTAAAAAAATTGTGGAGGATACCGTTGCGGAGGGCGCCGATGCTGTACAGGCATCTGAAGCTACATTAGAAGAAGATCAACAACCTCCTGATAAGAATGCCACTCCCACGGAACAACAGACCTTTAACGATGCCCAAGGATTGGGTAACGACTTAGTTAATGCCGAAAATACTGTAATGGCAGATGTTAATTCCGGCATGAGCGAATCCCAGGCTATTGCCGACGCCACCAGTAAGTTCACCCTAGGTAATACACTACTGGCCAGCGTAATAGTCAGTGATTTGTGCAGTATTAAAAAAGTTGCAACAGAAGCCGCCAACAGCAGAGTCCCCGAGATAATCACTTTGCTTATCCGGCATGGTACAACGCTGATAAGTTTGGCGGACCAGATTAAATCAGGAAACGTGACCAGCAAAGAGGTAAATCAAGTTATGTCAATTTTTAACGGCAATCCGGCCGCCCAGCCCAATTCAAACGGTACGCCAACAGAAGCCTCTATGCCCTTTAGTAGCTCTGCCGGCTGGCAGCAAGCAACCAGCGGTTTTGCGGATCCGAGCGCGGCGCAAATACAAAGTTCGGCAATCCCCACAGCGAATACTGGCACTAACATAGTAAGCGAGATAAATGGATTATTAGATAAGGTATCGGTGCCAGGGATTTCTTTCCTGGGGGCTAACGGAGTATGCGCACTGGAAAACAGTGCCTTTGGTACCATAGCCAATAGTTTAGGTGGAATAGTACAACTTTTTGGAGATGGTTTTTCGTTCGGCACTAGCCAGGTTATATTTACAGGTGGTTTAATTTTTGTCCAACACGAGCTGCAAAGCACAATAATCCCCGCCATTCTTCGATACTTCACGCCTATAGGTATAGACGGGCACGAGAACTCCGTGCAGTGGCTTAATAACGCCGGGGTAGGGCTTAATCTATCTTTTGGTAATTACGCCCGGAGTATAGGTGGCAGCTCGCTCAATAAAAGCCAGGCAGATACCTTAACAACTGCCGCCAACAATGCCAACACCATCACCGAATCACGTTTGCCGTGGACAACCCGCATATTTGCGCTTAGCAACCCCCAATCTTTAGCCGCCCGGTTAGTGGGGGATTTGCCGTTGGGGCTTGATAAAACAGTGTCTAGCATTGCCAGTTACTTTGCCAATCTACCGTCTACCATCTTTCACGGCTTGGCGAATATCATATTACATCCGGCTTTTGCCGTCCAAAATAACGCTAATGCCGGATATGTGCAGGGTGTATATGGCATTACCCAATATGGGCTTACTGATAGCGCTGTAAATAAATATGATCCTATTAGTAATGAACAGTACTTATTTTCCACCGTTTACTATGACGGGCATTCAGCCAGGCGCATAGATATGTTGGGCAATCCCAATATTTACACGAGTAGTCCATGTAGAAGTGCCACCCAAGGTTGTGATCCTAACAATAATGATTTGCTTCATTGCTATGTGGACAGTTATGCACAGTTAGCTGATAGTACAGACCATTTAACCGATGCGGCCAAAGAATATTGCGGAGCGGTAGTAGACCCAAATACGGGACTTTTGGTGGGGGGTTTAGGCACGTTTGACTGCCAGGACCAAGGGCAAGGCTCTTCCAATGGTACGCAGGCAACTAGTTTTATTAACGACCCGAACTGTATAGATAACCCCGATTATTTCCCTGGCAATCAGCAGGTAATACAAATTTACTGCCAGGACCTTGTGGGCAATCCTAACGATCCCGCTTGTGATGCCGCGGTCGCTCCACAAATTCATGATGATGTCGGGCATTTTGAACAGTATTTGGTCGACACGCACGTAATGGCAGATTACACAAGTTTAAGTAATAATAAATGATTAAAAGAGTATTCTTTTTAAGTCTAGCATTACTAATCATAACGCCTCTGGGTCAGGCTTTAGCGATTAGTTCACAAGATAGTAGTAGTCTTTATGGTGATAGTGAATACTACTGGCCCAACCAACCCAAGTGTGATGTAGGTTCTAGTGCCTCTTCTTCCGGCGGGAGTTTAGCTTCAGGATCAAGCATATATATATTAGGTGATTCCATTACCGAACGGGCGCAAAGCGCGTATCAAACTACTTTTCAGCAAGAAGGCATAGTGGCTAACGTAGACGCCGAAGCCAGCCGTAGCCTAAACGGACCAGGACAAGACGGTAATAAAACTACTGGTATGCAGGCTATTGCCCAAGATGCTTCGCAGATTAAACTAGCTGGCGCCATAGTGATAGCCCTGGGTACTAATGGCGGCGATACCAACCAAAGCATAGACCAAGCAATTGCCGCTATACGTGCCGATAATTCTACAGCTCCTATATATTGGGTTGACTTGATCTCGGTTGGCAGAACCGATAATTACAACCAAACCGTAATTGGCCCTGGCAACCAGGCAATTTACAGCCAGGCGTCAAGTCAAAACTATCAGGTTATATCATGGTTTAAAACTGTGGATTCTGCCGGTGATCCCCAAAATCCAACGCCCAAAGAAACTGACCCAAACCATTACATAGACAATAGTGACGGGCTAGGCGTGCACCCCACGCAAGCAGGTATAACTGCCCTGGTTAATTTAGTATCCGGCACCGTTACCGGCAGCTCTACCCAAACAGCAAGCGGGGCTTCATGTGCTTGCAGTACCGGCAATACACCTTTGGTCGGTTCGGATAACATTCAGAAAGCCTTCAACTTCCTTGTTGGCAAAGGGCTAACCGCGAATCAGGCCGCAGCAGTCATTGGTAACCTTGAGCAGGAATCCGGGCAAGGACTCAATCCCTCTGCTGACCAAAATAAGGGCACGGCCACAACACCAACACCTAATGACGGGTTCGGCATAGCCCAATGGACTGACCCCGGCAGACAACAAGGACTTGTCACCCTTGCCCAACAAGAGGGAAAGCCGCCTAATGATTTAGGCGTACAGCTTGACTACTTGTGGCAAGAGCTGACCACCACGCATTCCAATGCATTAACAGCACTTAAGGCTGCTGATAATGTCCAGTCTGCTACGATAGCATTCGAGCAGACTTACGAAGCGGCCGGGACGCCTCAGATGCAAAACCGTATAAATTTTGCGCAAGCTGTTTTAACACAATATGGCGGTTCGGCTCCTTCAGGCAGCAGCCAAACTTCTAGTTCCGGTTGCTCCGTAGGCGCCATTAACTGTAACAGCTCAAACTCCGCAACAAGCACAAGTGGTCTTAGCCAAGTTAGGAAAAATGTAGTGTGTATAGCTCAGCAGGAATTGGCGTTATGGGAGTCGCAGCCAGGCTATCCTTGGAACGGTGAAAACAGTTATTCCGAAACTGGGTACTTAAAATACAGCGAGGGACGTCACGAAGAATGGTGTGCGGACTTTGCTAGTTGGGTTTATGACCAAGCCGGTTATCCATTACAGCCAGACCCCAACTGGAATGTTTCTTACGTACCTAACATACAATCTATTGGCGAACAAAACATAAAGTTTCATTGGCACCCAGCAGGTAGCGGCTATACGCCTAAGCCAGGAGACTTAGCCATACACGGGTCTCAACACGTCAATATATTTATTTCTTCCAGCGGTGGGACCTCTACTTATATAGGCGGAGACCAAGGTAACGGCCCTTATCCTGGGGGCTCAATAGTATCTACTGATACGGAAAGCGGGTACTATTCGGGCGGAATAACTGGTTACGTTTCACCGGATTAATGAGATAATTTAAGCATGTTGATTGAAGCCTTGCGAAAATATAAAAAGCAGTTATTATTGGCGCTACTTTGTTTACTGGTTATCCTTGCCGGCTATTTTGCTTACGAGTTGTACCAATCTAAGCATTTTCGCGTTATTAGAACTAACCCTACCGTTAACAATTTCGATAACGTATCGCCTTTCTTTAAGCTAACTTTTAACAGAACTTTGGTAGGCGCCGGTATAAAACTTACCTCAACGCCTTCCATCATTAAGTCCTATACTGTTAGCGGTAGCACTGTTGATGTAAGCATCGAAACACCACTAAAAGCAAATAATAAATATACAATTACCATCAACTCCATTTACGACACTAAGAATGAACACATATACAATAAAAAGATTTCTTTTGTCCCAATATATGTCCCCTCCCAATCAATACCCCAAGACCAAAAAAAAGCACTCTTAAAAGCGCAGGTTGTCCACCCCGCATCCAAAGCAAATATTGTATTTGCCGGTATACAGTCCCTGGTAAATTACGGGGTAACAGAAGCCCAGATCAACGATTTAGAGCAGGCGCTTTATAAGTTCCAGCCCACTGCTCAAACGGTTAGTATATACGCCAGCACTATCAAGGTGGCGCCCCACAACCCCGAAAGCTCTAGCACAACTTCCACGATATATTTTAGTGTAGCTGTGGGCCCCACAACTTACCAGGCTACAATAAATTACTCTAGCTTAAACAACTTGCAGTTAATTTTAAACAATGCTCGGGGCAGCCAAGTTTTCGATTCCGGAGTTATTACATCTTAGTAATAAGGGCTAGACATATTTTAGTTTAGATGCTATAATTAATGGGTTAAGGATTTTGTTTTGTAGCAAGGGGTAGGTAGTCGTGCGGGAAGCCAATTTTGATAATAATATAGAATCTCCAACGAATCATAATACACTCTCAGTAAGGCGTTTTAGACGTTTAGCTAAAGTTGCTGGCCTTGCTTCTTTATCGATTTTGGCGGCTTGCGGTTCCACAGGAGTAGCTTCTTCTCCAGATAGTACGCCCTCTTCCACAACACCTCCGCCTACTTCATCTGGTCGAGGGAACACGCCCACACAAAACACTCTAAATCCCAATTTTGACCTTTGCGCTGTAATACCAAGTAGTGTAGCTGCAGAAGTTACTGGCACCACTAGCTTTCATTGTTATCCGCATGTTAATTTTGGTACTGGCGATTATAACAGCACAATAAATGCCGCTTGGAAATTTAAAGATTCCGGAGTTAATAGCATAGCTAGCGTAGTTGCACTAATCGAGCCTGAGCATATTAGCCCTAATAGCACCGGAACCCATGCTAGTTCTATGACAAAATTCTTTAGAGATATTACTCCTGACGCACAACCAATTTATGGTGGCGTAGATGGAGAAAATGCGTATTGGAGCAGTGCAGGTCAGAGCTTGTTGGTCAATGAAGGAGACTATGACGTCCAGATACAAGCATTGTGGTATACAATACCACTAAATTCAGAGCAGAGGCTGTCTACCTTGGCTAGCGCTGTTATAGTCTATGGTTTAGAGGGTTCTCAATCTGTCTTCAAAAGTTGATCGAGCTAGTGTTTTTGCCCAAAGGGATGATGTTGGTGGTTTCGGTAAAGTGCTGAAGCACGACGTCGGCGTCCGTGGTAGTTATGAACGTCTGATACGGCTTTAAAAACTTGGTAAGCATTTGGCGGCGGCGGCCATCCAGCTCGCTAAAAACGTCATCTAGCAGCAACATGGGTTTAGTGCCGCGCATTTTATCTAGCTGTTGGGCTTCCAGCATTTTGAGCGCCAGCAGCAGCGTACGGTTTTCCCCGCGCGAAGCAGTTTGCTGCATTGGCCGGCCGTTTATAAAAATCAACAGGTCATCCCGATGCGGGCCATGGGCGGTAAAGCCGCGCTCCAAATCTGTCGCTTTGTTGGCTTCCAGTTTGTCTAGCAGGGCACTGGCGTAATTTTTGATGGGGATAGTGCTGGCATATGACACTTCAATTTTTTCTTTGGTTTTAGACATTTTATCGTAAAGTACGCCTATCTGGCTGTTCATAGCTGCTACCATTTGCGCGCGAGAAGCGGCAATCTGCGCGCCTAATTCACTCAAACGGATATTCCAGGCAAAAAGCTGGTTGCCCACTTTGTGCGAGCCATTTTTTAATAGGGTGTTGCGCTGCGACAGCGCGCGCCTGTACTGGCGCCCGACCAGCCCATAACCAACAACAGTCTGCTCCAGTAGGCCATCTAAAAACTGACGGCGCAGTTCCGGGCTCCCATTAAATAATTGCAAATGGTCGGGCTCAAAAAGTACGACCGGTAGGGTTTTAGCTGGATTTAGGCGCCTCAGAGATTGCCCGCCCAGTTGGTAACTTTTATGAACGCGCCCGTTTTCGGCCTCCAGTTTAACGACCCGGTTTTCGTTTTTGGAAGTATGGGCTTCGACCCGGGCCCATGGCGCATCAAACCGAATAAGCTCGGTATCTTTGGCGCGGTATGAACTACCGCGGGCAACCACCAAGATGGCTTCCAATAGGTTGGTTTTGCCGCTGGCGTTAGGCCCGATAATAATGTTTACCCCGGGCGAAAGTTCAAACGACTCATCTTTGTACGAACGGAATCGTTGCAAATAAATATCAGTAATCATCAATTCTTATGATAGCAAGCGGCAGGCTGTATCAACTCTTCAGAGGCATAATGACATGAACATATTCGCTGCCGGCAGGATCTTTTAAAACCGACGGCTCAAGTTTGCCGTTAAAGCAAAAACTGATTTCTTCGCCGCTAAAGGCATGTAGGCCATCCAGCATGTAACGTGAATTAATGGTTATTTCGCCGCTACCGGTAATTTTACCGCTGGTGCTGGCGGTATTTTCACCTAACTGTGAGGCTATGGAGTGGATGCTTACCTTTTTACTAGGCTCATCGATTTTAACCGTGATGCTACCGGCGCTTTCGCGGGCAAACAGGCTGGATACCTTTGTGATATTTTGTAGTTCAGACCGCTTTACGGTGGCAGTAACCGCGAATTTAGCAGGGATAAGCTTGCGGTAATCCGGGTAATTGCCGTCGATCAGCCTTGTTACCAGCTCTACGTCACCTACCCGAAACTGGACTTGCTGGCCATCATGCATAATCTGTACTTCTTCTGGCGTTTCGCCCAGAATCCGCAGAAGATCTTGCAGCGCAGAAGCTGGGATTAGTAGCTGGGCTTGCTGTTTAGAGTTGGTCATTTTGCGTTCGGCTAAACGGTAGCTATCGGTAGCCACGGCGTAAAGCGCACCTTCAAAGTCGTGCACATAAACGCCCGTAAGGGCCGGCCTGGCTTCATCACTACTGGCCGCGAATATCACCTGGCTTAAGGCTTCTTTTAAGAGCTCTCCGGATATTTTCCAGTTTTTACCCTCACCAATAGCTGGCATCACGGGAAATTCATCAACTGATATCCCATTAATTACAGATTGGTATTGGTCGGTTGATATTAATAGCTTATGTTCTTCGAGCTCAAGATTAATAACCCCTGGTGGTAGACTACTAATAAACTCTTGCATCAGCCGAGCGGGTACAGTTATACCGCCCTTATCACTTATTTTCGAGCCTATGTAGTGGGTTATGGCTATGTCCAGGTTAGTTGCCGCGATACTTAAGCGGTTTCCTACGGTTTTTAGGACCACGTTGGCTAAAATCGGTAGAGTGCTCCTGCTATTTGCCACCCTAGCAACACTATTCATCGCCTTGTTTAGGTTTTCTTGGGTGACTTGCAGCTTCAATTTATACCTCCTGTTTATATAAAAAATTAATTAACTAGTAGAATTTATTATTAGGGCGGTGGATAGTGTGGGAAATCTAACACATAACAGATTGAATTTATAGCCCTGCGGCTGGTTGTTGGTTGTAGAAAAGGTTGGCATAAACTCCGCAAAAAAGCCCTGGTTTCTCCACAAGCCCCTACAAAAATTTTTCAGCCTGCGGATAAAAAAAGAATCCGGCCACACCCTCTCCACAATAAAAACACACAAGTTAAGCATAAAGACGGTCCTTAATATCGGCGATAGCTGAGCGGATGCTGGCGTCCAGGGCTGATTCTTTTTCAATTTTTTCAACCGAATGGATGGCGGTAGTGTGGTCTTTTCGCCCTAACTCCCGCGCAATCTTAGGAAAACTTAAATGCAGCTCGCTGCGCAGCATATACATGGCTACCTGGCGCGGTACCACTATGTCTTTATCGCGTTTGGGTCCCATTATATCTTCTACGGGAATTTGGAAATGCCTGGCCGTGCGTTCGACTATTTGCCGGGCGCTTAAATGTTTGGGGCGGCTTTTGATTGGCCCCAACAAGCCGGCAGTTATTTCTAAAGTTGGGTCCAGTTCTCGCATCTCGCAAAAAGCCAGCAGCTGGTTAAGGGCGCCCTCTAGTTCGCGAATGTTGGTTTGGATATTGGTAGCCAGGTACTCGGTAATATCCTGCGGCAGGTCTACGCCGTGGCTTTGGGCTTTGTTCTGTAAAATCGCGCATCGCGTTTCAAAATCCGGGTTCTGCATATCAATCGTCATCCCCCAGACGAACCGCGACCTTAAACGCTCTTCAAGCGTCGGGATATCCCTTGGCGGTTTATCACTGGAAATTATTATCTGCTTGTTAGCCTGGTGCAGGGCATTGAAAGTGTGGAAGAACTCTTCCTGGATTTTTTCTTTGCCGGCCAAGAACTGCACATCGTCTACAATAAGTACATCAGCGCCTCTATAAAAATCCGCGAAATCAGTATTCTTTTTAAAGCGCAATGCGTCTACAAACTCCTGGACAAACTGCTCGGTTGAAACATAAACCACCCGCGCCTTATTGTTTTGGGCCAAAATAGCGCTGCCGACTGCCTGGATTAAGTGGGTTTTACCAATGCCAACACCACCATAGATGAATAGCGGATTATATTTGGTGCCCGGTTGGGCTGCCACTGCCTGGCAAGCCGCGTAGGCCAATTCATTACCAGAACCGACAACAAAATTATCAAAAGTGTAGCGCTCGTTCAGGCCCTGCCGATAAGTATGCCTTAAGCTACTGCCTATGATTTTAGAAGAAGCTGGCGTTTCGTTGAACAAAGCCACGTCAACCTGGTCTATTTCTTCTTTTTGCGGCGTAGATGTGGCATGTATCTTGTACTCTACCAGTTTAGGCTCGACACCGTTTTTTTGCAGGGTCTGGACAACAAGGTCGTTAAACTTGCGCTCTAGCTGTTGCTTTATAAAGATATTCGGTACGCCGACAACCAAAGCTTCATCGCTGCGCCTCAATAACCTAGTGTTCTTAAACCAGGTTACATAACTGGCTCTTGATACGGATAATTCTATTTCTCCGAGTACTGCTTGCCACAGCTCGCTGTCGCGCATCCCTCTCTCCTTACTGCCACAAATATACACTACTATCGACCTACTTTTCCACATAGTTTGTGATAATTACGCCAACCGGCTGCCAAAACAGCAAACAGATGAAAAGTTATCCACGCAACTTAAGCGCCTCTGTTAAATTGTGGAAAAGGATTCAATGTCCGTGGATAACCTGCTAAGATTAGCGAGTAAGTATTGTCAATTTCACCAATTCGGCTGGCCAGACCATTGACACGACTGATAAGCTAAATAAACAGAAGGAAGCATATGCCAAAAAGAACTTACCAACCAAAAAAACGCCAACGCTCTAAAGAGCACGGCTTTTTTAAACGCATGTCATCTAAGGCCGGGCAAAATGCCTTAAAGCGCCGGCGCCAAAAAGGCCGCAAGCAGCTCACTAGATAGGGTACCAGGGCTAAAGACAAGCAATCAGTAACTTTTACTACTGTTAACTGTTCGCTGTAACCTGTAAACTGTTGGTATGATTAGTCGCGCTCACCGTTTTCATGGCTATGGGAGCTTAAAATATGTCTATAAACAAGGGAAGACTTTGCGCAGCCCCCTATTAGGACTAAGGTTTGTTGCTAACGACAGGCGCCACGCCTACCGGGCCGCAGTTATTGTTAGCCGCAAGGTTAATAAATCGGCTGTCGTACGCAACCGTATCCGCCGGCTAGTTTATGAAAACATACGCCAAGAAGAAAGCCACATCAAAAAGCCGTTTGATATAGTCGTAACGGTTTTTAGTGATAAGGTCGTAGCAGCCCCCGCAGCTGAACTGGCCTCAACAATACACAAACTTTTAGCCGAAGCCGGCATTATTTAAGTTCGAAGCCAAGCTGCCGGACATGCTATAGTTATCTAAAAGGTATTTGTTCAATTACATGTTCACGACGATCATAGTTCGCCCTATCTTTAACCTGTTAGTGTTTATTTACGCTATTATTCCGGGCCATAACTTCGGTTTGGCCCTGATAATATTCACAATTGTCATACGTTTCTTGATGTGGCCGCTGGTCAAAAAACAACTCAAACAGGCTAAAGCTATGCGCGAGCTGCAGCCGGAAATCAAAAAAATCAAAAAAGCCGCTGCCGGCAACCGGCAAAAAGAGTCACAGATGTTAATGGAGCTATACAAGGAGCGAGAAGTCAGCCCGTTCGGCTCTATCGGCACGCTTATAATCCAGCTAATCATTCTAATCGGACTTTATAGCGGTTTACGCAAAGTTGTTTACGACCCTAAGCAGGTCGTCAGTTTTGCCTATCCATTCATACAAAACTTATCATGGATCCACCATTTGTCCGCTAACATAAAGGACTTTCGTAGCACGCTGTTTGGTTTGGTAAACCTAGATAAGGCAGCCCTAAGCAAGGGCGGCATCTACTGGCCAGCCATGATAATCGTGGCAGCCAGCGCCGTAACGCAGTACTTCCAAAGCAAACAACTGATGCCCAGCACCGGCGAATCACGAAAGCTGCGCGATATCCTAAAAGAGGCCGGCAGCGGCAAAAAAACCGACCAGTCCGAAGTCAATGCCGCGGTGGGGCGGGGCACCCGCTACTTTTTGCCCGTGCTGGTATTCTTCTTTACGGTTAACTACCCCTCGGCCTTGAGCTTGTACTGGTTTATGGGCGGTCTGGTGGCTTACATCCAGCAATCGATAGTTTTGCGCGAAGACGTGGCCGAAATTGAAAAAGCCAGCGAGACTAAACCATCAAAAAATGTTGATAAAATCGTGGAAGGCGAAGTCGTAGAAGTTGAAAGCCGGCAAACCAAAAAACCGAAACCTAAAAAGAAAAAATCCTCTAAGAATAAGAGGAGAAAAAAGAAATGAGTAAACAGCTAACAGCTAACAGCCTACAGTTAAATCAGCGGAGTTTGCCAACTGTCTACTGTCTGCTAAAACGAGCGGAATGAGCTATGAACGAAGATAGTGAAGAAGCGATACGTTACGCCAAAAAATATATCGAAGATTTGCTATCATTTTTTGGCCTGAACACCGATGTTTATGCTACCAACAGTGACGACGAAGTCATCGAGCTTCATGTGCCATCCACGCACATGAACAGTTTTTTGATCGGCCAGCACGGTGATACCATGCGGGCTTTGCAATTCATGACCAGTAACGCGCTGCGCGCCCAAAACTTTGCGCTCAGCCGCGTGAATGTGGACATTGCCGATTATAAAAAGCAGCGGGCCGACCGCCTGGCCGAACGGGCCGAAGGCTGGATCAAACAGGTCAAAGACACCGGGCAACCGATGGACCTTAGGCCGATGAACGCCGCCGACCGGCGCATAGTCCACCAGGTGGCTAGCGAAGCTGGCTTAACTACCGAATCTATAGGCGAAGGCCGCGACCGCCACGTTGTCTTAAAGCCCGTTTTCTGAACAGTAGCTCCATGTCAGCCTGACGCCACGTCGAAAAGCTAGCGAAAAAACGTTTCCTGCGGGCTAAAAAAGGTTGATATCCTTGTCAACCTTTTTACATGCAGATAACAGATATAAACCGCCCAAAAAATTCTCCCTATATACTTTATATAATATATAAGAATCGTAAATATGAGTCAGGTAGCAACAGCGATAATGTCAATCATATTTGACGAACTTAGCTAACTTAGCTAATATAATTTATATGAAGGCAATTACCATACACGACGCTAAAACCAATCTAAGCAAATATATAGCGGACGCTAAAAAAGGCGATAAGGTTTATATTGGCGGCTTTGGCAAAGCCGAAGTTATGCTGGTTGCGGTAGATAAGCGTGATATAAGCCCTAAACAACGTACATTCAGTGCCGCTCGGGGCAAGATAGAGGCTAAACCGGACGCCTTTAGCGCTTCAACCGACAAGGCCGTTGAATACCTGCTGCTTGGCTAAAAGCCCGACATGAAACTTTTAATAGATACCCAAGTGTTTGTGTGGCTGATTAACGACAATCAGGCACTGGGCACCAAAGTCAAACGGCTGCTGACTGAGCCGACAAACCAAGTGGCGCTTAGTTATTTTTCCCTGTTTGAAATAGTTATTAAGACCAGCATTGGCAAAATGGCCTACGACCCTTCGGTCATAGATGACTTGCCCGCGATGGACATCAACTTTCTATTGCCAACCACTAAACACCTAACCAACTATCAAATCTATGACCAAACCAACAAAGACCCTTTTGATAATATGCTGTTAACGGTGGCCGAAACCGAAAAACAGGTTTTTCTGACGGCTGATAAAAAAATACTCCAAACCCGCGGTTATACCCACAAACTGATTGACGCCACCAAGTAAAAGCTGTTACTTAACCGATTGCTTTTTTATAAACTTCTAAGGTTTGCTTTGCCATGCGTTGCCAGGAATAACCAGCCGCGACTTGCCGGCCTTTTTCTACGAGCTGTTTGGCGTAAACTGGATCGTCAATGACTTTGCCGAGTACCTGGGCCATCTCATCAATGTTTAGCGGGTCAAAATATGCCGCGCCGTCTTTGTAAACTTCGGGTAAGCAGGTAGCGTTGCTAGCAGCTACCGGGCATTCGTGCATCATGGCCTCCAGGCCGGGCAAACCAAACCCCTCGCTTAACGAAGGAAAGGCGTACACTTTGGCGTTCTCGTACAGCCAGCGCAATTGGCCTTCGCTGGTAAAGCCGGTAAATACTACGTTTTTAATCCCTTTGTCTTTAGTCCACTGTTCGTGACTTATATAGTTGGCGTCTTTGTTGCCGCTTAACACCAGCCTAAGTTCCGGATGAGTTGCTTGCAGTTTTACAAAAGCTTCGATAAGCCCCCTTAGATTTTTATGGGGAGTCGGCCGGCCAGTGTACATAATATAGGGTTTTCCTTCTAAGCCTGACACCGGTGACGCTTCGTCGGTAATTTTATCTGCTGCTTCATAAGTAACTACTACCTTGTCCGCTTTGATACCGGTATATTTAACTACGTCGTTTTTAACGAACTCGGTTGGCGTAATGACGACTGAAGCCTTACGCGCTGCTTTTTTATTGACCCATTTGTAAATAATTTGCTTGATTTTGAAAACCACAGGATTTTTACTAGGGTTACGAAAGCGAACTGTCGTCAGATCGTGCATAGTAGTAACTGTTTTACCACGATATAAGACCGGTTGTTCTACTTTGGTGAAGTGAACCAGATCAGGCTTTAAACTTTGGATTAATTTTTTAAAAGGCAGTTGTTCGTCAAAAGTGAATTCCTTAAAAGGAGCCTCTATAACCTGAAAGCCAGGGGCAATTTGTTTTAAAAAATCAACGCAGTGCGGTTTGGTTAAAATCACAAACTGATATCCCTCGGGCTTAAGTTTGTGCAGATATTCAACCAACTTATCAACGTAACGTCCGGTGCTCATTCCTGACATACGGGCGTCAATGGCAACTTTTTGCATTAAAGCTCCCAGCCCAATCTAAGGCTAAAACTGTAGAACTGCTCACCGTTTTCAGCTTCAGTTACACGAGGCGTTTCAGGATAATCGGTCCGAAATCCCAGAGCTTGAAAATCCCGATAACATCCGCTTAAAGCCGTTTGTACAAGCCAATGATTTGCTTCTGTAGTTTCAAACGGGACGACCACTTCGGTTTGACCCTGTGCTACAGCTTGGTCAACAGCAGCACCTATCCGGGCAGTAAACCCATCTTTTAATTCGCCTAATACTTTTTCTTGCTGCCCAGCTTTTTCTGCAGCCGAAATCATTACCATCATAAAGATCCCAATTAGCCTAAATAAAAGTTACCAACAAACGTCATGAATAGCAACCCAAAGCCATAATGCAGGCAATGTTATACTTAAATAACGTGTTTAAAAAGGAGAGAGCGTGGTAAAACGGGCATTAATTACTGGCATAACCGGCCAGGACGGGATGTATCTGGCGGAACTTTTACTAAGCAAAAACTATGAAGTATTCGGGCTGATACGCGGGCAGGATAATCCTAAAAGAGCGGTGATAGAAAAACTGATTCCGCGGGTGGAATTGGTAGAGGGCGACCTGACGGATATCGGCTCTTTGGTAGAAGCCTTGACTTATTGCGAACCGGATGAAGTGTATAACCTTGGCGCCATGAGCTTCGTGGCACTATCGTTTAAGCAGCCGGAACTGACCGGCAACATAACGGGATTAGGCGCGCTTAGAATGCTGGAAGCTATACGGATAGTAGATAAGGATAAGAAGATCCGCTTTTACCAAGCCTCTTCGTCCGAAATGTTCGGTAAAGTTCGCGAAACCCCACAGACCGAACTCACCCCTTTCCACCCCCGCAGCCCGTACGGCGTGGCCAAAGTCTACGCCCACTATATGACCGTAAATTACCGCGAAAGCTACGACATGTTCGCCTGTAGTGGAATTTTGTTCAACCACGAATCGCCACGTCGCGGACATGAATTCGTAACACGCAAAATAAGCAGCGCGGTGGCCCGCATCAAACTTGGCTTGCAAAAAGATCTTGCACTTGGCAACCTGGATTCCAAACGCGACTGGGGATTTTCTGGCGATTATGTGCAGGCTATGTGGCTGATGATCCAGCAGGATAAACCGGACGATTACGTCATCGCCACCGGCGAAACCCACTCTATCAAAGATTTTCTGGACTTAGCTTTTGCCGAGGTCGGCATAAAAAACTGGAAGCCATATGTTAAACAAGACCCGCGCTTTATGCGTCCGGCCGAGGTAGATCTGTTGATCGGTGATAGCTCCAAGGCCAAAAAACAGCTTAAGTGGGAACCCAAAGTTAAATTTACTGAGTTAGTCAAAATGATGGTTAAAAACGATCTCGAGCTGGAAGCTAAAAAACACAAAGCCTAAACCGCTTTATCCTTTTGTCTGACAAAAGAAGCAAGAACTTTTTGCGACTAAAAGGTAAGAAGAAGCATGCTGGAGACAAAAGTAACGAATAATTTTTAGCCGGTGAGCATTGCTTAAAGAGTTATTTACAGATAGAATATAGAAAAATGCAAAAGCTGAAGCAACGCTATTGTTACTCTGTAATTTTGTTGCGCGAACTGGTCCGGACGGACTTTAAACTTCGTTACCAGGGTTCGGTGCTTGGCTATGTTTGGTCTCTGCTGCGGCCATTCCTATTGTTCTTAACTCTTTACATCGTTTTCGCCAAATTCCTGAAAATCGGCAACGCCGTGCCGCATTACCCGGTTTACCTATTGCTTGGCATCGTGATGTGGAACTTTTTCGTGGAAGTTTCGGTGGGCAGCGTGGGCGCAGTAGTGGGTAAGGGCGATCTGCTGCGCAAAATCAATTTCCCTAAATACGTCATCATTCTGGCCGTGGCACTCTCGGCGCTAATCAACCTGTGCCTTAACGCGGTAGTTATCGCTATTTTTATGGTAGTCGGCCACGTGCACGTTTCACTCCAAGCTCTATGGCTAATTCCACTAATTGCCGAATTATTCATCGCCTCGCTGGCGGCGGCCTTCTTTTTAAGCGCGGCCTTTGTGCGCTACCGCGATGTCAGCTATATATGGGAGGTCATCATCCAGGCGGCCTTTTACGCCACCCCCATACTTTATCCGCTAACCCGTATACCGCACACTGCCGCTAAGTTTTTGATTTTAAATCCTATGGCGCAGATCATCCAGGATGCCCGTTACGTGCTGGTAACGCATCAAACCCAAACCATCGCCCAGGTTTTTAGTGGCGATTACATCATTTGGGCCATACCAATAGGGCTTACTTTATTGTGCGCCGGGATTGCCGCCTTCTATTTTCGCCGGCGATCACGGTTCTTCGCGGAGGAAGCATGACGAACAGGTTACAGGTTACAGGTTACAGGTTACAGATAATTTACCAGGTGCCATTTATCAGTTTTTGTATTAAAAATTGGCAATTGATAATTGATAATTCATTGAAAATTGAAAATTGTAAATTGATAATTGCCTCCAAAGGAGGTGCCCGTGGATGATGCTGCCATAAAGGTGGAGCACGTTTCTAAAGATTTTGTGCTGCCTCACGAAAAGGTAAATTCGGTCAAGGGCGTAGTCACCAGCCTGGCCAAGGGCCGGGCACCATGGAAGGTCAAAGAAACCCAACACGCGCTCAAAGACGTTAGTTTCGAAGTTAAAAAAGGCGAATTCTTCGGCATAGTCGGCCGTAATGGCAGCGGCAAAAGCACGCTGCTTAAAATGATCGCCAATATTTACCTGCCAACCAAAGGCCATATCCACGTCAATGGCAAGTTGGTTCCGTTCATTGAGCTTGGCGTGGGCTTTAACCCCGAACTTACCGGCCGGGAAAACGTTTACCTAAACGGCGCCATGCTTGGCTTTAGCAAAAGTGAAGTCGCGGCCATGTACGACGATATAGTGGCCTTTGCCGAGCTGGAGCGGTTTATGGACCAAAAGCTCAAGAACTATTCGTCCGGCATGCAGGTGCGTCTGGCGTTCTCCATGGCCACCCGTTCCAAAGCCGACATCCTTTTGATAGACGAGGTACTGGCCGTTGGCGACGCCGACTTCCAACGCAAATGCTACGATTATTTCAATCATCTGAAAAAAAATAAGACTACGGTTGTGTTTGTCAGCCATGATATGACTGCTGTGCGGCGGTATTGCGACACAGCGTTTTTGATAGAAAATAGCAAGGTTATAAAGCAAGGAAGTGCAGACAGTATAGCTGAGGCCTATACGCAATTGTTTCTAGACTATAACGAAAGCAGTGTTAAAAGCACTAACAGCAAAGGTAGTCGGTGGGGTAATGGTGATGCTCTAACAAAAAGCATAGACATTGAAATTAATGATGAACGAGTTACCGTTGTTCAAAAGGTGGAATTCAAAAAAGATCTTGAAGACCCCATAGTCGGTTTTCGTATTCGAAACGAAGAAGGCCAGGAAATAACTGGAACCAACACTTTAATTGAAAGGCTAGATACTTCAGCTACAAAAAAAGGGAACGCAACTTTTAAGTGGTCTTTCGAGAACGTATTGCCAGAAGATAAATATTGTATAGACCCTTCGATTCTTAATAAAGATGGCATTACTGTATTAGATTGGTGGAATGGCGCCGAGTGGTTTAATATTAAGCGCCGCCGCAGGCTTCCTTATATTATTCAACCCTCTTTTAAAGTTGATAGGTAAAAACAGTAATCAACACCTGACTAAGTTTTGGCCTCAAGCCTAGACACCATAAAGCTAGCAGTCTTATTCCAGCTATACTTACGAGCGTGCCTTTTATTACGTTGACTTATGAAAGCCAAGTCCTTTTTTGTACTTTCTAATAACTGTAAGACCGCTGTATATACACCTTCGGCGTCGTTGACATACATAGGTTCTGTTAAAGCAACCTCTTTAGTGGCGTCGTTATCATAACTAATAACTGGCGTGCCGTAACTCATGGCCTCTAGTACAGGCAAACCGAAGCCTTCATACCTACTAGGAAAAACAAAGACCAAAGCATGATGGTAAAGCCAATCTCTAGTTTGATCATCAGCAAAACCCATATAAACTACATCGCCTTTATAAGAAGAAGTTTTTAGGGCGTATTGGATTTCCTCTGTAGCGATACTGTCATAGCCCTGCATACTATCGCCGGCCAGTACTAATTTGAGATCATGCCCCTCTGCCCGTAAATGATTGAATGCGGTTACCAGGTCTTGCAGCTTACGTCTTTTATCAGCCCCACCGACATACAAGATAAATGGGATATCCGCATCTAGTTTTAACTCCCGCTTCATATAGCCCCAACTTGATTTGACATATTGTTTTAAATTGAGTCCTTCGCCCGATTCACCGGAAGGCAAATTGACCCCAAGCGGCGTAACTATTATTTTTTTTGCGCTAACGCCTACATACCTTACAAAATCCTTTTTGGTATGCTCGGATATAGAAAATAAGATATCGGCATGCCTAGTATTTAGCCTGATCTTATGCCCGT
Organism: uncultured Candidatus Saccharibacteria bacterium; assembly: GCA_964622365.1. Lineage (GTDB taxonomy): Bacteria > Patescibacteriota > Saccharimonadia > Saccharimonadales > UBA4665 > CAZUPM01. The sequence continues at coordinate 25,776 of CAZUPM010000002.1, forward strand.
AAAGCCATCTACGAGCTTTTACGCGTAAAGCTGCCTTGCGAGAAAATCCATGCCGTCGAGCTGTTTTATAGGACCATAAATATTCCCATTCCAAGACATAAGGTATGATGTCATAGATAATCAAACCTCTTTTCATTCGCCATTTCCACCGCGGTAAATGTTGTGATTGGTCTGATTGTAAGAAGAAGTCGACGCCACTTAATTCCTTAATCCTGGAGTCCCCAATATACAAATCCTTAAGCTGTACTAGCTGGTTAAAGGCGCTAACGAACAAGTTCAGCCGCCCAGGCAGCTGTTTTTTTACGCGAAAGCAATGCTTTAAAGGTCTGATCTCGTAGACCAACCCCTCTAGGTTCAAAAGCTCTAAGGGATCATCACTCTCTGGGTAAATATAAAAGATAAAGTTATGTTTCCTACGATCTGGTTCGGAAATATTGTTAATGAAATTAATAAGCGTGTAGCCAATGCCTCGCATGCGATGCGCACCTTGTAATGAAGATAAGTCCAGACCTATAGTCATTTAGTAATCTCCAGAGCCGTGTCTAAGAATATCTGCGCGCTACGTTTCCAAGAAAATTTACGTGCCTGTTCAGGACCTTTAACAAGGGCTTGTTTTGTCAAGGTGTCTATATCATCCAAATAATTTTCCATAGCCCTTAGCACAGCACTTTTATCGTCGATATTGATGAGCTTGGCGGCATCACCTACAGCTTCTGGCAATGAAGAATTATCGGCGCAGATAACCGGCACCCCACAGGCCAAAGCTTCTAGCGGCGGCATTCCAAAGCCCTCATAATGGCTGGGGTAAACCAGCATCTTAGCTCCAGAAATGACGGCCGGTTTATCCTCGTCAGAAACGTATTCGGACGGACGGATGATGTTATAGCCCTCTTCTACACGCTTGATTATTTTTTGAAAAAGTTCATCTGTTTTCCAGCCACTTACCCCCACAAGTAGTAGCGCGGTTTTATTAGTTACGGATTTGGGCAAACTACAGTAGGCATCAACCAAGGCTCCCAGGTTTTTACGGGGTTCCAGGTTAGATAAAGCCAAAATATAATCTCCCTGGATACCATACTTACGCTTTACTAAATCTATTTCATTAGCGCTTCGTCTGTAAAACAAGCTTTGATCGGTAGCCGGCGTAGCCACCACCACCTTTTCTTCCGGTAGTTTATAAAAATCTATAAGCTCCTTGCGTGCATTTTCAGAAATGGCGATAACTTTATTAGTTTTTCTAACAGATTTGCGCACTCCTTTAGACAAGAAAACAGAATTACCTTCATCGGAATACTGCCGGTATAGCTCATAAGAAAGATCAAAAATTACTAAAGCAGCCGACTTGCTAATGGCTAAAGGCATATCGACGAACCGCGGGAATATGTATATGCCTTTGCCACACCAAAGGTCTAAAGGTGGTAACTTACCACGATGCCACAAAGCGCTCATGTACCTAAACGAAAGAGGGAACCGCTTAAAATTGAGCTGCCTAAAACCGAACTCTAAATATCGCGGCAAAGAATCGTAAGGGATTATTACAGTCACTTCTGGCATTGGGCGATTAACGAAGGCAGCTTCGTCTAAGATTTCATCAATCCCTCGTAATATGCCAAGTATATACTGGGCGACGCCGCTAAAATGGCCTTCTACTAAACCTAGACCATCTATGAATATTTTTTGTCTCTTCATCCAGGGAGTATTTTAACAAATTTAAGTCACTATAATAACGGCAAAAGTTGCAGATTGCTTATGGCATGCCGTTTGTTTGGGTGTCCCAAAGCGGCGTGCCGTACTGGCTATAAAGCACCAGGTTGCCATCCTGCTGGATCACCAAGTTATCATTTGAATACCCAATCGTATAAGTGTCCCAAAGCGGCGTGCCGTACTGGCTATAAAGCACCAGGTTGCCATCGCCTTGAAGTGCTAAGAACCCAGGAGGAATGCCTTCCGTACCGGTATTCCACAACGGCTTGCCGTTTTGGTCATAAAGCACCAAGTTTCCGTCTGTTTGCAGCACCAGACGATAGGTCCTGTTGGCCGTATAAAGCGATTGCCCTGGCAACAAATAAGAATCTGGCATGGTCGTATCTACATAAGATAGGTTGTTAGGATTATCTATAGCTGAAGTTGCCCATAACGGCTGATTGGTTTTACTGTAAATAACTAAATTTCCATCAGACTGAAGATTCAACCAAGCCCCTGAATTATTTTGTGTCTGGCTATCCCAAAGCGGGTTCATGTTTTTATCATAAAGCACCAGGTTGCCATCTGTTTGCATAACCAACTTAGCGGCATTTGTACCGGCAGTGCCAGAGCTCCAGACAGCCTTAAAATTATCGTACTGCACCAAGTCCCCGTCCTTTTGCAGGAATAGCACGCTTTGGTTATCTGGCGAGATTATGTATTGCCCAGGAGTAATACTTTGCCCAGGTGCCATAGTTGTATCACTGGAGTTGGGAGCCGTCCCCAAGGGACTTACGACATTAATCTGGAAGTACATTCCTGGATCGTTCAGCCAAGTGGTGCCATCGTCTACCAAGTTAAAGTATTCCTTGTAGTTGCCGGTTTGGGTTGGGGCGTGCAGGATAAAGTTGAACACGCCCTCGTCACCCGGCGCAATGGAAGACGTCGTTAGCCCCGCGGGCCTTTGAGGATCAATCCAGCTACTGTCATAAAAAACACTTGACCTGTCATTGGGGTTAGATGTACCTAGGTGCAAATATGTTTGGCTCCAGGTTTGGTAGCCAACGTTGCGTGCTAAAACCTGGGCGTATATATTACCCCCAGGCGCCACGGTAGGCACGCCAGTCAGTAAATTAGTCCTGCCCGAATCGGAGTATGCATATTGGTTTTCATAGGCCCAGGCATACGGCATGGAGGCTTGAGTAGAACCGAACCACAGCTGGAAGTAATAAACAAAATTATAGCTGCCGGAATAACCAGTCACGCTATAGGGCCCAACATATGGGGTATAGCAATATAACGAAGCCGTGGCCGCGTTGGCTATAGTGATTGTTTCCGCCACGCCACCCGGATCATAAAAGGTTACAATCCGACCAGGGTAAAGCCCCGTGCTGTAAAGGTTGTTGTTAGGGTTGGTATCCTGGCCATTGGCGCAAGCGTATTGTGACGGAGAATAGCCCCAATAACTGTTGCCGCTAGCTAGCTCGTAGCTCAAACGTAACTGCCAGGTGCCGTTATCGACTTGGGTAAAGAAGCCCACATACCCGCTGCACGAATTGTAGCCCATAGCACAGTCAATTTGCGAAGAAGAAGGGCTTGGATCGGTCACTAAAGATTGCTCTTTTTCCAGAGTGGCCAGGATAGCCCTGGGATTAATATCGTAAGCCTGAGAAGCATCAAAAATGATTTGGGCGGCCGATATAGTTTGGCCGCAGTGTGTGTAATAGGGTGCTATCGTACTGTCGCACGCTTCGACGTCCGTATAACCGGCCAGCCCGCTGCCAACGTTTGAGAGGAAGGATTGAATGGCCCCGGCGCTCATAGTGCCATTGTTAAGCAGGGTGGGGTTGTCAATCAAATTGCTTGGGTTGTAATTTGGCGTAAAAGCGTTTGTTTTTCCTACTATAAGCAGGGTTAAAGTTATTGGCGCTACTAAAACTAACACCGCCAGGGCTGCTAGCTTTGGCCTTTTTGTTAATCGTTTAAGAGCTAAAGTTAACATCTATATTAATTAAATCTTCTTCCGCGCCGTTACTGGGGTTGGGGTAGTAAACTTGCAGCTTGCCACTGTTGGAATGGGGAGTAAAATGCAAGATCCCGGAAAACTTGCCATTAACCACGCTTAAACTGCCTTGGGCTATTTGGCCAACGGAATTATCGGTAAGTATAAAGCCTACGGTACTAACCTTAGCTAGCCCGCTTAAAGTATCGCCAGATTTGACTGTTTCGTTAGTATAAGGCTGTTGCAGTGTTATATCGCCGTTATTTGAATACGCCCAATCAGAAGAGGGCGGAATACTGCTAGTGGTTTGCCCCTTTTGGTCCGTGGCTCCGCCAGGAGTCGCCAGATTGGTATTGCTGGCGGGCAGTTGATGCGGAGTAGGCTGGGACGGAGTGCCCTTAACAGTATTTTTAGAAGTACTTTGAGCCGCATTATTACTAACGGTGCTTGATGGAGTATTATTGGCCCAAGCATATATAAGCGCGCCGATAGCCGCGGCAATAACCACGACTACCCCGCCTAACAATAATTTTTTAATACCGGAACGCCCGCGTTTAGCCATATTTTTATTTTAACTTAACAGGTACAGTTTAATCCATCGCCATACTCTTTGTAAATCGGTAAAAAATGCTACAACTTGCCGATTCGCCAGGATAGCCACCCGGGTGAAAGTTTAGGCGCGTATTCTAAAGTGTAGTTTTTAGTTTTACTGCCGGTAATTATGAAAGGTATCGCCGGGTTAATGCTTTTGATTGAAGCAAAAGGATAAACGTTATTTATTCTCCAGCCGCCGGCTAAGTTCATATTGAGCTCTATGTTACCCGGGCCGGTGCGCCTTAAGACTATTTTGTTAGGCGACCAATAAACCACTTTGGCATTATGAGTCATAACGAAAGTGCACGCCGGATCAACGTTGATACCGCACTTATCGGTTCCAACGACTTTATCCAAAGTGTCGACGAATGATTCATCACTGTAAACCTGGCCCTTGTTGTTGGAAGTCGCGTAATAAAACGAGCTCATCGGGTTTGATGATACGTCAAGATAGTTCCTGCCATTGTCGTACTCCGAAAAAGTATTAGCAAAGTGGCTAGGCGGCAATTTAACCTGATAGCTTCCGTCTATTCTCGGCGGCCCATAGGTAAAGAAAAGTTCTATAGCTGCAAGTGCCAGAAGGACATTAATGAACTTTTTATTGGTTTTCCAGGCTGCCAAAAAAGCCAAAATCGCAAACGACGACAAAAACAGCCAACGAGATGAGACCCTGGTCTGCGAATAGCCGGGCAGCAATTTAAGCAAGTGGTAGGGGCTAAACTTGCCAAAGTCCCCAATAGCCAGCAAAAACCCTACTATGCCTACAACTATCACTGCCCAAACAAAGGGCGTAAGCAGTTTTAAGCCCGTACGTTTTCGCCGTATCAGCTTTGTTATTAACAACATCAGGCATATAAAGAAAGCTAAAGACGCCCCCATGCCCATATACATGGAATATTCTGCCCATCCCCACTGCAGATGCGCGGGGATTTTCATTAAACTACCTATCGGTAAAAATAGGGCTTTAATTATAACCCCTAGCCCAGGTTTTGTTTCATACAATAAAGCTGCGGGCCTGGGGTTACTGGCTGCATACATATAAGCCACCACAAATCGATAGCCGCCCAAAATAAGCGCAACCAAAAAAGCCTTTAGAATAAACCCTAAGTCGCTTTTGGCAACCCGCCATTTATACCTTAACCTGAGCTTTTGGACCGTAAATGGCAGCGCGTATAAAAAGCTTAATCCGGCCAGGACAAATAGCACCGTCAGTAGCACAAAATCTATGGCATTCCACACGATTACCGACATCAAAAGCCCAAACCATAGCCAGCTGTACTTTTTTTGACGCTCTACCATAAGGTAAATTAGCCAGGGCAGCAAAAAGAAAGATATGGTGGTAAAGTGGCTAATGTTATGGCCGGCAAAAAAACCGCTAAATACCCAAATATAACTAATCAGAATGCTTCTAACGGGCGAGGCTGAGATAACTTTACGCAACAAAACATACATGCCCCAAAAGCCGGCTAAAGCATAAATTACATAGGTTAACTTTAAGCCAAAAATAGCGCCAAACGGCAAGACTAAAGCGGACTGTAAACTAACTAAGCCGAATTGCGGGTTGGCGAACAACGGCACGCCGCCAGACATCCACGGGTTCCAAAGCGGGAATTGATGAAAGTGCAAGACGCTAACACGAAACGCCTCGTACATTTGTGAGTAATAATCAAAATCTCCAAGGATGAACTTATTGCCGCTTGCGACATATTGGAAAAAAAATAAAATTATCGGTACGCAGAGTAATAAGCCGAACAAAAGCCTTTTGCTGGAAAAGTTGTTGATGTATCTATGCCCCCTGGGCCTCAGGTCTTCCTGGGCAGAATAAGGAGTAAAGATACGTTTATAGATCACATAATTCCAGACAGTGGTGACCATTAAAGCCAACGTGCGGCTTAACACCACTAAATGTGATGGGAAAAGTGATACCACAATTAGCGTAAAGATGTAATTAAAACCAACAAGCAATGAATAGGCACCCGCCTGTTTTGATATTACTTGCAATGTTCTTTTAAAATCACGGAAAGTAAAAAGTTTTTGCAGCAAAAAAGAAGCCACGAAACCCACCCAAAACGCAATTGCCACAGAAAGGGCGCTGGAGTATCCTATGACGTCATGCAAAAAAAGCAAGAAGGATAGCTCTATGGCATAAGCACCTATGCCTATAGCTACGTATCTAATAACTACGGAACTAACTTTTAGCTTTAGTTTATCAATCAAAGGAACCGCACCCTACTCCAAATTAGAAGACAAAGATTTATCTACTATAAATAAAGGCCGCTTTTGTGTCTGCGCATGTATGTGGGACAGGTAAACCGAAATCAAGCCTTGCGCGCTTAAAACTATACCTACCATAAATAACAATAATACACTTAACATAGCCGTGCCGGTAAATTTTAGCCTCAACGGATCGCGTAGCAATAGCTGCTCTATTATGATAAAAAGCCCAAACAGGAAAGAGAGAAAAGTTAAAGCAGCTCCCACATATCCGATAAAATACAGAGGCTTCATTGATAGTGACACGAAACTATTTACAGCTAAACCGAATAATTTAGAAAACTTATACTTTGCTTTGCCAACCAGCCGCTCCTTAGCATGAAAATCTACATAAGCACGCTGGAATCCCATCCAGTCGATGATCCCACGCGTTATCCTGTAGCGCTCGTCAAACTGCAAGAATTGCTCTCTTACTGATTTGTCAATTAATCTAAAGTCAGTGCTGCCCGGTTCAAGTGTCATGCCACCAACCACGTTGAATAATTTATAAAAAATTTTAGAGCCGTAACGTTTTATAAAGCCTTCTTTTTGGTTTGACTTTCTTAACCCCACGACGACTTTGTTGCCTTTTTGCCAAGACTTTATAAATTCGGGAATCACTTCTGGTGGATGCTGGCCATCGCCATCCAGCATTATAGTAGCTTCACCTCGGGAGTAAGATATGCCTGCGCTTGTGGCGATTTCTTTTCCGAAGTTTTTTGACAAACTTACTAATTCCACCATTTTACCGCTGCTTTTATTAGTAACAGACCTGGCTGATTCTACCGTGTTATCAGTACTACCATCATTTACATATATAATTTCGTAGCCGTCAGGCAAAGCAAGACTTTCCAACACCTTAACTAAAGATCCGTGAAACTGCTTAAATCCTCGTTCTTCGTTAAATATTGGCACTACTACAGAAACAGTTGGGGCATAAGTCTTAATAGGCATCGAGCATATTATATATAAAATTCTTACATCAAAAAACGAGAACACATCGCCTGGCTCATTTTTTATGGCAAGACCGGTTGGTGTATAATGTATCCTAAGCGATAAAAACTATGAGTGTAGGGTCTATAGATAACACGCAGTGCTGCTGTCTCAACAACATCTGGGATACAAGCACATATAAATTATTAGAAATCTGTAAAACCTGCGGTCTAGGCAGGGCGAAAGAAATGCCTAGCGAAAAAGAATTAGTTGATTATTACCAAAAAGATTATTTTTTTGGCGATGAGTACGTCGATTACGTAAAGGACAGAAAAGCTCTAGAAAAAAATTTTTCAAAGCGGATCGACCTACTGCTGGATTTGTGCGAGAAAAAAAACAACCTGCGCGTCTGCGAGATCGGATCTGCTTACGGGTTTTTCCTGAACCTTATCAAACCCTATGCCGCTAAGACAATCGGGTTCGAGTCGGGGAAGGATGGCGTGGCGTTTGCCAATAAAACGTTCAACGTCAACACCTCGACCAGGGATTTTTTAAAAGCAAGTATAAAAGAGAAACAGGATCTGTTTGTGATGTGGGATGTCATAGAGCACTTAAGGTATCCGGAAAAATATGTCGAAAAAGCCTCTCAGTTACTAAAACAGGGAGGGGTATTCGCTTTGACAACGGGTGATATCGGAGCATTGGTTGCCAAAATGAAAAAAGATAAGTGGCGCATGATCCACCCGCCAACCCACCTTTATTACTTTACAAAAAAATCTCTTTTGGTTCTGCTTGAAAGGTATGGTTTTGAGCCATTGGTGGTAAATTATCCGCCACACTACAGGAATCTGGGTTCCGTAATTGGTATGATAAAACTCGACAGAGAACGCAAACAAAAACCAAGCCGAATTGTAGATTTTTTTGAAAATGTAGCGAACGCGACCGGCTTACATAGAATAAATTTTGGCGTGAATACACGGGACATAGTTTTTATCGCCGCTCGCAAAAAATAATTCGGCTAACCAGGAACTGCTATTATATAAGACAATGATAGTCGTAATAATCGCGGGTGGTTCAGGTACTCGCCTATGGCCGCTTTCTACCCCCGAATACCCTAAGCATTTGCTAAAAATCAATGGCGATGAACGCTCGCTGGTTCAACGTACTTACGAGCGGGCCAAGCTATTAACTGACAAAATTTACGTCGTTACCGAAAAGGGCCAGCTGCATCATATAAAAAAGCAGCTTAGCGAGCTTAAAGACGAAGTGTTCATAGCTGAACCGGCACGGCGCGGCACGGCCAGCTGCATTTTGGCGGCCTTAACCAGGATAACTGATAAGGATGGACCAATTGTTTTTTTAGCGGCAGACCATTATGTGCGCGATTCCAAAGGTTTTGCCCATAGCTTTAAGTTGGCGGCCGAAACTTCGGAAAAGTATGGCCGGATTGTTTTAGTGGGTGCCGAACCGGATTACCCGGCCACCGGCTTTGGCTACATCCAAAAAGACGGTCTACTGGACGAGGACTCGTTCATATTTAACGTGCATTCGTTCAAAGAAAAGCCGGATCACGACACGGCTTTGAAATATCTGGCCAGCGGTAATTACCTATGGAACTGTGGTTATTTTGTTGGCTCGGTGAATACCTTTGAAAAGGCCATGAAAACTTTCGCACCCCGGCTTTTTAAAAGCTATCAAGAACTACTGACCGCCACGCCAACGGCTCACGAGCAAGTTTATTTAGGTTTGGAAAACATATCCATCGACTACGCGCTTATAGAAAACACCAAAGACTTGCTGGTGGTGCCGGCCTCGTTCGACTGGTTGGACTTGGGCTCGTACAGCGAACTGCACAAGGCTGTTGGTAGCGACAAACAGGGCAACAATATCTACGGCAAGGTCCTAACGGAAGAAGTGGAAAATTCTTATATATATAATGACGAAACTAAACCAGTGGCCGTTATCGGGCTCGATAACATAGCCGTGGTTAATGCACCTAACGGCCTGCTCGTAACCCGTAAAGACCTGGCGCAAAAAGTCGGCGAATTAAGCAAACGGTTTAACAGCCAGAAATGAAAAAAGTTATAGCCTTTGATCTGGACGGAACGCTAGCCGAAAGCAAATCGCCCTTGCCGGACCGTATTAGCGAGTTGCTGGATAGGCTTTTAAGTAAATTTGAGGTTTGCGTGATGTCAGGCGGCAAGTTTGAACAGTTTGAAAAGCAGTTGCTTAATAACCTCCGCACGGAACCTCGCAAACTAGAACACTTACACCTTATGCCAACATGCGGTACGCGTTATTATAGGTTCGATCGGGCCAAAAAAGGTTGGCAGCAAATTTATGCCGAGGATTTTAACGAAAAACAAAAACAGGAAATCATAACCGCTATAAAAGAAGTGACTGAAGAGCTCGGTTACGATAAAGCCAAAACTTGGGGCGAGCAAATTGAAGACCGTGGCAGCCAGGTTTCTTGGTCGGCCTTGGGCCAGGACATAGTTGACGCGCTAGGTAAAGAAGGTGTGGTCATGAAGGAACGGTGGGACCCGGACAATCAGAAAAAAGCTAAAATGCGTGAGATATTGGCCAGGCGTTTACCGGACTTTGAAATACGGGCTGGGGGCGCCACCACAATTGATATTACCAAACCCGGCATAGATAAAGCATACGGAATCCAAAGACTGATAGGCGAGCTTAAGGTAAAAAAAGAAGAGATTTTATTTATTGGCGATCGTTTAGCAAAAGGCGGCAACGATTACCCGGTCAAAGCTATGGGCGTTGATAGTATTGAGATTTCCCACTGGCAGGAAACAGCCGTAGCCATAGAAACCATTTTGCACATGGCGTAAGCCTACTTGATTATTTGGTGCCAGCGCCAGGCATCGCGCACGGCGTCGTCAATGGTTTTAGTGGCTTGCCAGCCTAATTCTTGTTTGGCTTTTTTGACTGACGCATAATAGCCGGCCGGATCACCCGGACGCCTGACACCTAGCTTATATGGCACCTTTACGCCATTAGTTTTCTCAAAAGTTTTTATTAACTCCAGCACACTCACCGGTGTACCTGTACCCACATTATACGTATGGTAATTGCCGTTTAAATCGCTAAGCTTTGACAGCGCTTTAACATAAGCCTTGGCTAAATCTACGACATGAATGTAATCACGCAAACAAGTTCCGTCTGGCGTCGGGTAATCATTGCCGAAAATGGTAAGCGGCGGAGTTTTTTTGGCCGCGGCTTGCACGATGACCGGCAAAAGATTTTGCGGCTTGCCTTTTGGGAGCTCACCAATCAATGCCGACTCATGGGAACCGACCACATTAAAGTAGCGTAGAGAAACACATTTAAAATCGCGATTAGCCTTACAAGTATCGCTCAAAATAACTTCGCCCATAAACTTGCTCCAACCGTATGGCGAAGTCGGGTTGCACGCTGTTTCTTCTGCGACCACATCGTCTACAGGGCTACCGTAAACAGCGGCGCTAGACGAAAAAATGAAATTCTTGACACCTTTATCCAGAGCTACTTGTAACAGTGAAATCAAACCGCCAACATTGTTTTCGTAGTATTTGAGGGGCTGCTCAACTGATCCGCCCACAGCCTTATAAGCGGCCAGGTGTATGACGGCCGTGATTTTTTCTTTTGCTATAATTTTTTCCATTGCCGCTGTGTCTTGATAACTTTGCTTATAGAAAGCCGGTTTACTGCCCAGCAGGCTAGCTAACCTCTTTAAAATGGAGCTCTCCGAATTACTTAGGTTATCTGCAATGACCGGCCGATAACCGGCATTGGCAAGTTCAACTACAACATGCGACCCGATAAAGCCCGCGCCGCCTGTGATGAGGATTGATCACATAGGCTTATTCTACCGTTACCGACTTAGCCAGGTTACGTGGTCGGTCGACATTCAATCCACAGCTTGCCGCGATATAGTAAGCGAGCAACTGTAAAACGATAGCCAGCAATAAAGGTTGGGTTTGTTCGAGCGTGTCGGGGATGTAAATAATATCGTCGGCTAACCCCTTGATTTTGTGATTGCCTTCAGTAGCTATGGCAATTATGGGCCCTTTGCGCGCCCGGATTTCTTCTATATTGGAATAAGTTTTTTGCAGCAGCGGGGAGTCCGTAGCTACAACTAAAGAAGGAAAATCCTCATTAATCAGCGCTAACGGCCCATGCTTCATCTCTCCGGAGGCATAGCCCTCAGCGTGGATGTAAGAAACCTCTTTAAGCTTAAGCGCGCCTTCTAGTGCGCAAGGATAACCGTACCCCCGGCCTATAAACAAAAAATCCCTATAGTTCTTGTATTTTTTGGCGGTTTTATTAATAAGCTCCGCCTGGCTTAAAACTTTCATGATCTTGTCTGGCAAAAGCTCTAGTTCTGCAAGCAAAGGCTTGAACAATTTTGTAGCGCCGTTACTTAAATGAAGCGCTATCAACGCCAGCACGGTAACCTGGGCTATAAAAGCCTTGGTGCTAGCAACAGCTTGTTCTGGACCTGCGTGACAATAAACCCCGGCGTCGGTCATCCTGGCGATCGTACTGCCAACGGTATTGACTATGCCAAGGCGTAGTATGCCAAAATCCTCCACCTTTTTAAGGGCCGCTATGGTATCGGCGGTTTCACCCGATTGAGAAATGACTAAAATAGCGGTGCTGCGCGAAAACGGCTCGTTGCGATATTTAAATTCACTAGCCAGCTGTACCTCCACCGGCATACCAGCCACTTCTTCAATCAAGTACTCGCCAACTAACCCAGAATAGTAAGACGTGCCGCATGCCACGATTACCAAGCGGTCAATAAACTTCAGCTGGGTGGCAACATTTTCCAACCCGCCCAGCTTAACTAAATTCTTTTTGGCACGGCCTGACGTTGCGGATCGAACGGTTTGTGGCGCCTCAAAAATTTCTTTAAGCATAAAGTGCGGGAAATTACCTAAAAGGGCCTGTTCTTTATCAAAGTCCAGTAACTCTGCCTTTGGCTTGATTGGCTGGCCTTTTTTTAGGTTGTGAACCACAAATTCATCGGAATTTAAAATAGCTATGTCGTAATCATTGAGATATATGACTTTTCTGGTGTGGGGCAATAAAGCCGTCGCGTCCGAAGCTAAAATGAATTCATTTTTCCCAACACCTATAAGCAAGGGACTTGATAGCCGGGCAGCATAAAGTGTTTCTGGTTTGTGTGTCGTGGAAACAGCGATAGCGTAGGCGCCCCGCAGGTCCTGAAGAGCTGCCCTAAAGGCGCTTTCAAAATCACCCGATTGCGAAAAGTAAAAATCTATTAGTTGGGGTATAACTTCCGTATCAGTATCGGACTTAAAAACATATCCGTTTTTTTGAAGCTTGGCCTTTAGCTCGGCGTAATTTTCGATGATACCATTATGTACCGCAAAAATAGTCTGGCTGGTATTGGTGTGTGGATGAGCGTTAACTTGGCTGGGGCTGCCGTGTGTTGCCCATCGCGTGTGCCCTATAACCAGAGGAGCTGATAACTTTAGACGTTTGGCACTACCAGCTAAATTTTTTACTTGACCGACCTGTTTTAGTACTTTAGCACCAGTTTGATTAATTGAGGCTATACCGGCCGAATCGTAGCCTCTATATTCAAGTGACTGCAACCCGTCCAACACGATCTTTATGCCCGAGCGTTTGCCGATATAACCAACGATTCCACACATGTATTCTGTTAATTGAAACCATGCTTAAGTATCCTATTAGTTTAGCTGAGCTAAATGGAGAAAACAAACAAGGCGATAGCTGTGAAATTTAGCAAAATAAAACGCTGTTGTTTGCAGCACGCCCAATACTTGCTTTATAAATTTCCGTTAAGTGTTTTCTTTATCTAAGTAACAAATATGCCGATAAGACATGGCTGGCAGGGGCAGTAAGCGTGAATATTATATTATGTAGCACCAAGGGCAATCCTTTTGGCCATGTTGCCTCAGTGATTAAAAGACGCGAATCTCCACCATTTGGTTGGTTGAATATGGCCGGGTATGATTAGCTGTACTACATTTTGGACTGGACGAGTTCTATAAATCTTTGGCGGAAAGCTTCGGCGGAAAAAGGGCGGGCGCTGGCTGCCACGTCGCGGTAATCAAAACGCAGCTTTTGAAATTTAAGTATTGTCGCCACCAGGCTGTCTTTTGTCTGCGCTTCAAAAAACAAACCGTTTTCACCGTCTTTTATATAATCTAGTGCTCCACCTATCCGATAAGCGATAACCGGCGTGCCGGCTGCCAAGGCCTCAACCGGCGCGACACCGAAATCTTCAAAGGCCGCGAACAAAAAGGCCTCGGCGCCGGCCAGCAAACCCGGCATCTGAGCATCCGAAACATTGGTGAAAAATTCTATGGTTGGCCCTGCAATTTTTACTAAATTCTCATGCTCCGGCCCTTTGCCAATTACTTTTAACGGCGCGCCGAGCCGGCTGCAGGCGCTTATTAATAAGTCGATCCTTTTGTATGGGACCTGCCGGCCGGTGGTTATAAAACCGCTCCGTTGATTTGAGATTTGGGATTGGGGACTTGAAAATCGTTCAATGTCGACTGGCGGCGGTATGACTACCGCATCACGGCCGTAATACTTTTTAATATCTGCCTGTATATAAGTAGAATTTGCAACAAAATAAGTCGGCCGCTGCGCCGCTTTATAATCCCAGCGCCTTAAAGGCCCGACCAAAAGTTTTAGGCCTAACCTGGCCAAAGGGTTAAAAACACCGAAACCAGGGTTCTTTTTGTACTTATCGTAATGCCGCCAGTAAAAGTGGGTGGGTGTGTGGCAATAGCAAATATGGGTCGTGCCAATTGGTACCCTTACTCCCTTGGCCTCGCCATTGCCCGAACTGCTGATAACCAAGTCGTAGCCTTTAAGTTTAAGTCGGCTGAACCACCAGATGCGTAGTACGGGCAGGAACTTGCGCAGCCTGCCTAGATGTTGCAACCAGCCGGTAACGACTTTGCCATCCAACTTTTGGCGCCATTCATCGCTACAATAAGATGTGTAAATCGGCGCGCTTGGAAAAATTTTATGGAGTTCGTAAACCACGCGTTCGGCGCCGCCGCCGTAAAGCCAATCGGCCACAATCGCCACTGTGGGGGTGGGCAGTGGAGGATGGAAAGTTGGGGAGGCTGGCTTCATTTTTTATTGAAAGGCTTCTTTATATACCAAATTTCAATTTCTTTTTAAGAACCTTTTAAGACGACCCGCACGGTTTTAGCCAAAATCACCAGGTCCATCCAAAACGTCCAATTCTGCACGTAGTACATGTCAAGGTTACGCCGTTCCTCAGGCGCAATATAATTGCGGCCGGAGACTTGCGCCAGCCCAGTAAGGCCGGACTTAACGCTTAAAATAACGTGACGCTTTTCGTAGCTTGCCAAGTCTTGCGGCAAAAGCGCCCGCGGACCGACCAAACTTAAATCGCCGACCATTACGTTAAAAAGCTGTGGCAATTCGTCCAGACTGGTTTTTCTTAAAAACCTTCCTAAAGGCGTGATCCTTGGATCATTTTTCAAAAAATTGCCATTTTTACGAAACTTCTCTAAAAGGTCCGGGCGGCCAAGTTTTGCGAAACCTTCCTCTGGCGTACCGTCGTATTTTGGGTTTTGCGTGTGGAATTTAAAGACTCTAAATTCATCGTTAAAGCGGGTTAACCTGGTTTGTCTGAAAAATATGGAACCGCCACCGGTTATCTTGATGGCTACAGCGATTATCAACATGAAAGGCAAAGCTATGGCTAGCAAAATCCCGCCCACCAACAGGTCAAACACTCGTTTTACTATGCGCCCCCAGCCAACCAGCGCGGTTTGGTGCACGGCGATTACCGGCAGGGAATTGCGGAACAGCTCAACTTCCAGGTTGCCAACAAACAGCTCCGTATTACCGGGGACAAATTGGTAAGCGATGTGGTGTGTCTGAGCGAACTCCAAGACTTCCCGGTTGCGGGATTCGTCTGCGTACAACTCAGTTTGAATTATGGTATTTATCGGGCTGTTAATTCCTTCAATAGCCTCGTTAAAACGGCGGAAGAGCGGGACCTGCCGGTGTTGTCCTACTACTTGTTTGTTACCTACCACGCCCACCAAGGTGTAACCGGAACGGCTGTCCAGCAACGAATCAACCAGCTCGCTGGCAATTGTCGTATTGCCGACGATAAGCGCGTAATTTAGTCCAATTTTATAAGCGAACAATTTAGTCCTGAAAAACCGCGCCAGATTCCTGAAAACCAGTAAAAAGATATAAGCCAGCCCAAAGCCAATAAGCGGTACAGACTTGGAGGGCAAAATCGGGTTGAGCGAGAGGTAATTCCAAAAGATTATAAACAGCATGCCCACGAACGAACCGACCAGCAACAAACCTAATTCGTTAAAACGTTTTTCGTAAATATTGCGCCGGTAAAGCCCAAGCAAAGAAAACAAAAAGATCCAAAAAGGCAGCATGACTAAAAAAACGCCGATGTAAGTCCGTATGTGAACAGGGTGGGCAACAGGCAGGTTAAAAAAATTAGCCCGGATTACGTAAGCGCCAATAAACGCCAGCAACAAAGCCAAAGTGTCCGCGGCAACTAAAAATAAGTTATAAATAAGCGTGGAATTGTTTTTCATAGCCTTGCTGCCGGCTTAAAGCCTAACCAGGTGTAATTTAGATGCAGCCTG
>CAZUPM010000002.1:41907-44838 GCA_964622365.1 uncultured Candidatus Saccharibacteria bacterium
TATACTAAATTGTAGCACCTATGAAACGAGCTTTTCTTTTAAAACCGGCTAATGCCTTAGCCGCTATCATAGTATTGATTTTAGTTTTAGTGCCCTTTGACGCCTTGATTACTGTTTGGCCAGCCAGCGTTTTCGGCCACTATACGGCCCTAAGGCTCTGGGACGAAACCTTACTACTGATTGCCGCCTTGCTAGCCGTCGCCCTGTGTTTTAAATACAAAATCTGGCGGCGGCTTGGCGAACTGCATATCTTTTGGCTGGTTATTGCCTACGCGGTTTTGCAAATCTCCCTTGGCCTGATCAGCTACGACAAGCATGATGTTACGGCTAAGGCTTTAGGTTACGGCTGGATAGTGGATTTGAGGTACCCGCTGTTTTTCTTAGTGTGTCTGGTTGCGGCTTCGCAGGCAGACTGGCTTAAACAGCATTGGCGCCAGCTGCTTTTGGTACCGGCGGCCATTGTCGTTTTGTTCGGCCTGCTGCAATTTTTTGCGTTGCCGTACGACTTTTTAAGGCACTTAGGCTATAGCGCCCAGACGATTTTCCCTTACGAAACCATCAACCACAACCTTAAATATATCCGTATAATGTCCACGCTACGTGGCGCCAACCCACTAGGTGCTTACCTTATAATAGTCGCCTCTGCGCTGACGGTCTTATTCATAAAAGCCAAGACCAGGAACTGGCGGCTGGTTTACGGGCTGTTTGGATTAGCCACCCTTTTAGCCCTATTTTTAAGCTACTCGCGCAGTGCCTGGCTGGGAGCCGCACTTAGCATCTTGATAGTCCTGGCCCTTAGTATAAAAAATCCCAAGCTTAAAAAATGGGGAGGCGTAAGCCTGGTAGCTATTGTGCTGATCTTAGGCGGCGTGACTTTGGCCTTAAAAAATAACACCAAGGTTGAGAATATCATCACGCACACCCAACAACACTCAGCCGTCAAAACCACTTCGGACCAAGGCCATATCAGCGCGCTTAAAGCCGGTTTAAAAGATGTTGTACGTCAACCCCTTGGCCGTGGCCCGGGCACGGCTGGCCCGGCATCGGTTTACAATAACCATCCGGCGCGCATTGCCGAAAATTATTTCATTCAAATCGCCCAAGAAGTTGGCTGGATTGGTTTGGCGCTATTCTTATTGATTAACTGGCTGGTGCTTAAGCCTTTGTGGCTTAACAAGTCGGATAGTTTGTCGGCTATTTTATTCGCGTCACTAATTGGCATATATTTGGTCGGTTTCTTTTCGCACGTTTGGGTTGACGACACGCTTAGCTATATTTGGTGGGGGTTAGCCGGTATAGTTTTAGCGCCGGCTTTGTTGGCAGATAAAACGCGCGTGGCTAAACTCAATAAGTAAAAGACAACTTGAAATTGAGGTGACAGTGGCAGTACTAGCACTTGGGTTTTTCCGGCAATCGGCGGTAAAATGATAAGACATGAACGAAAAGCAAACAGCTGGCGCAAAAATCCGTCCTACCAAAAAACAATATGAGCTGCTTGGGTTTATCGAGGCTTTTATAGCTCAGCATGGCTACAGCCCGAGTTACCGTGAAATCATGAAGGGGCTTGATTACAATTCGGTTGCCACCGTGGCATTGCATGTCAATAGCCTCATTACCCGCGGGCAATTGCGCAAACGGGACCGCAGCGCCCGATCATTAGAAGTTACCAAGCCAACAGAGCCGGCAAAATTGGCGACCAACCAAATCCGGCCGGGTGAAGAAAAATGGTTAGTTGAAAAGATTGGCCATTTTTTTGCCCAAACCGAACAATCCGCCAAACCTACGGGGACTCAACTCGACGAACTTTATGTTCTGGTGGGGGCCCTTAAGGTTTTAGGCCTGGAAGGCGCCGCCCTAAGTTTTGCTCCCCGCTTGACCAAATTGCGCGACAGAAGCCGGGCTGGTAAAAATGTCGATTGATGCTCCTGATAGTATAATGTCTAGGGGCACTTATGAGCGCTACTTACAGCTATAATCGTTCGCTCCACAAGCATCATCTGGCACGTTTGTTTTTAGTGATGGTTGCGATTGCTGCTTTAATTGGACTTGGCTGGCTATTGTGGCGCCACTATACCGGCTCGCCAATTGCCGTGAACGGCCAAACTTTATACGTCCCACAATCGGCCAAAGCGCAACCTACCCAAATCATTAGCGAACCTTTATTTGTTACTCAGCTGCCTTCCGATTGGCGGCTAGTATCGGCCAAATCCGGTGTTTATTCTTGGCAGTCCACACTTAAGGGGAATGACAACCGGTACTTAAGTATTTATGTCGATAGCGTACCCACCAGTCTGCCCGTTAATCAAGAACTGCCCTTAACGGTGAATGGCAACCAACTTTCCTACGGGGCCTTATCTGGTAACTGCGCTAATTTTACGCCCGGCGGGACGCTTAATGCCGCCCAAGCCGTAAAGTTAAAGCCGTCTCCGGCTGTTTGGCATGGCGTGAATTTTATATGCAATCTGCCTCGAGTCATCGACAATCAAATCGGTACTGGCTCGGTGGGCAATCCGGTAAACGCAACCACCATTACCGGTCCCCAGAACGGTACGCATAGCTACTTCTTTTTGTATACTGACCGCAATGCCCAACCGGATTACTCGATACTATATAACGTTATTCAAAACTTTCGGGCCAAGTAAGCGTTGTGATAATCACGGCTTGGTTTTTGGCCACGAAGTGCTAAGCTGATGTTACTTAACAAATAATGCTGGAATCCCGTGCAAATCGGGAACTGTGCCGCAACGGTAAGTGATTTAGTTTCACAAGTCCGATACAGCAGATCAAGTCTCTCGAGCAAGAGCATGAAATTTCGTATTTGGCCCTCGCTCGTAGCGAGGGTTTTTAAATGACTGAAGTTTTAAGTCAACTTGCTGAATTCAGCAGCCATATCCAAGTAGAGCAACAGCTTCGCTTGGATTTGCAAACACA
>CAZUPM010000003.1:0-40556 GCA_964622365.1 uncultured Candidatus Saccharibacteria bacterium
GTAAATACTACGGTACTAAAATGATGTTGTTTATCTTTGGGACTTTTTATGTGGCAATGGCTTTGGCTGGATACACTATTGAAATATTGTTTGGCCTACTACACTTAATTCCCTCGGAAAGAGCAGCAAAGGTTACTGAGGCAACTATTAGCTGGAACTACACAACAGTTCTAAATATATTCTTTCTTGCATTGGCGGGAGTTTTAATTTACCGTTTTGTGCGAAGCAAAGGTTTACCAATGCTGAAAATGATGAATGACAAGTCAATGGCTGTTAGTGACAACAATCATTGAGCCAGAGGTCGTATCTTGAGAGTATTATGGTCCGACTTCTTAAAAGTCACGAAGCTGGTACAAATCAAAAGTCTGCCCCGCTCTATATTGCCAAAGAGCGTTATGCAAAAGGTGAAATTACCAAAGAACAGTTTGAGCAGTTGAAGAAAGATTTGGAGTAATCACAAGACATTAGATGAAACTATAATCCAAACCGAATTTCAGTTTGTTTCTGATTAACCCCGTCAGTAACATGTCTGTAGCCTAACTTGTTTAATATATCCAAGGCAACACCTGAACGATTACCTGAGTTGCAGTAAACGATGATTTCAGTATCTTTAGGTAAATTATTCAGCACATTAGACCCATCAATGTTCCCTAATGGAATATTTATTGCATTTTCTACATGGGTGTTAGCAAATTCTTCAGATTCTCTTACGTCAATAATCATATAACCCATAAAACTAAACTCCATATTTACATAGATACAAAAAATAATATCCTAGTATCTAGTATAATTATGCTGCCCCTTTTGTAAAAATAAACCGAAGGTATTAACATGAACAGTATCATTATATTTTGTGCTTCGTATCTCTATCTGTTTGTAATAGTAGGCATTGGTGTTGCTTGGTTTAAAACTACCAAGAACTTAAAAGTTCAATTTATTATTGCTACAGTAATAGCAGGCGCAATTGCATTTATACTCTCTAGAATTGCTAGTAAACTTTACTATGACCCTAGACCATTTGTAACGCAGCACGTTAAACCACTAATAGCCCATGCAGCAGATAATGGCTTCCCCTCAGACCATGCCCTACTAACAGGTGCATTAACTGCTATAACTTTCTTTTATAACAAAAAGATAGCTGCAGCTATGTTAGTTCTAACAATCATAATCGGTATCGCCAGAGTACTAGCTAAGATTCACTCACCGTTAGATATCGGTGCCGGTTGGCTGTTTGGGATTATTGGAGCGGTTGCTGGATATTATATTATTGGACACTTTTGGTCTAGGCAAAAAGCCAATGCCAATGCACCAAAACCCTGATATTATATTTTCATGAACTGGCTGTTATTTATTCTATTAGGTTTAGCTGCTGGAGCTATGAGCGGGCTAGTAGGTGTTGGTGGCGGGGTTATTATAGTGCCTGCTCTTGTTATGCTATTTGGATTTAGCCAAAATCTAGCACAAGGAACAACCCTAGCACTACTTGTACCGCCAATCGGAATACTCGCAGCCTATACATATTACAAACACGGTGATGTGAATATATATGCTGCTGGATTTATAATCATTGGTTTCGTTGTCGGTAGTCTCATTGGCGCACGTTATATATCAAATCTATCCAACACAACTGTCATTCGGATATTCGCAGTCTTTCTGCTTATATTGGCAGTAAAAATGTTAATTAGTGCCAAGGCTTAGGCTAGAATCTGCTCCTAGCAACAGATTCCACCGTATGATTTCTTCTACAATTTCCTTATAAAGCGGGCGGCTTAGGGTCACCAAAGACGATATGCATAAAAAGCTACTAAGACACCAAAAGCACCTGTTAGACAAGCTCGTAGGGTGTTAGGGGGCAGTATTCATAAAGGTGTTAGCTATTTGTTCCTGGTGCTATGATAAGTTCATGCCAAGTAAAACTGACATACAAAAACAAACCACTGAAGAATTAGAGCATAACTTACAAACTTCAATTGATGGCCTTTCAGAGCATGAAGCAAAGAACCGACTTAATACCTACGGTTTAAACCTACTAAAGAATGAAGCAAAGCGGTCTGTCTTTAAACTGCTACTTAAGCAGTTTAAAAGTTCACTCATTTATCTACTCATTCTAGCGAGCTTACTCTCATTTCTATTAAAAGATTTTAACGATGGCTTTATCATTTTGGCTATTTTAATTATCAATACAAGTCTTGGTTTTTACCAAGAATTTAAGTCAGATAATGCTGTAGCTAAGCTCCAAAAACTGGTCAGCAAAGAAACATTGGTAAAGCGAGATGGCAAGGAAACGCTTGTACTGGAGCAATTTATCGTTCCAGGCGATGTGGTCATTTTACGTGAGGGCGACATTGTGCCGGCTGATATGAAACTCATGCACGTTGATGATTTGAGTGTTAACGAATCACAGCTAACTGGCGAATCTATTCCGGTAACAAAGTCCATTAGTGGTGCTAACTCTCTAGCCTTTACGGGGAGTATTGTTGAACGCGGCGAAGCAGCGGGTATAGTCTACGCAACCGGTAAGAACACCGAAATTGGTAAGATTGCTCATTTGTCCTCTAGTACCGAGCGAACTACGCAATACGAAAAATCTCTGTCATCATTTAGCTCATTTCTGGTCAAAGTAACATTCTTAACTCTGGCAGTTGTATTTGTTTTAAAACTGGTTATTACCCATGATACATCTCATATTGCATCGCTTGGTCTGTTTGTAGTCGCTCTATCAATTACGGTAGTACCAGAGGCCATGCCAGTTATTGCAACCGTAACGCTATCAACTGGTGCTATGAGACTTGCCAAACGGCACGTGATTGCCAAAACGCTAAGTGCTGTCGAAGACCTAGGCAACATCACCCTATTGTGTAGTGACAAAACTGGCACCTTAACCGAGAACCGCCAAACGGTGAAAAGCCTGGTAGCTGACGATAAAGAGCTATTCCAAAAGCTAGCCATAGCCAGCTTGGAAACACTTGATGAAAAACGGAAAAAGTTTCAAACCTCATTTGATAAAGCCTTTTTAGACTTTGTGCCAGACGATATCCAACAAGAGGTTCAAAGCTATAAGAGGCTAGAGGAACTACCCTTTGACCCGGCTGCTCGCCGCCGTAGGGTAGTTTTTAGCGATGGTAAGAAAACATTCCTGGTTGAAATTGGTTCAGTCGAAACATTACTGGCTATTACAAACGAGGCAAAGAAAAGCCAATATCTTAAGGTCATACAGGCTGATGGTAAGAATGGCCTTAGGCATTTAGGAATAGCATATAAAGAGGTTGTCTATGGCAATAACGATGAGTTTGACATTTTAAAGTACGAACAAAACCTTAAGTTTGTTGGATTTGTTGCCCTTGAAGACCCACTCCGACCGACCACTAAACACACTATAGCCCTGGCTGAAAAGCTTGGTGTGGCGATTAAGATATTATCGGGCGATAGCAAAGAGGTAACTGAGTACGTTGCCAGAGAGGTTGGCTTAATTGATGGTGAGCAAGTTGTTTATACCGGCGATGAACTTGAAAAAATGACTGACGAACAGCTAAGTCATGTTGTCCAGGAAAATAATGCTTTTGCGCGGTTAAATCCCGAACTAAAATACCGTATTATTAAATTGCTCAAACGTAACAATGTAGTCGGTTACCAAGGTGATGGTATTAATGATGCACCGGCACTTAAATTAGCTGACGTAGCAATTGCCGTTAATAACGCCACTGACGTAGCTCAAGACAGTGCAGATATATTGCTGCTTAGGAACGACCTGAGCGTACGGGCGGTCAATTTTTAGCAACATTAACAAGTACATTCGCTTTACGATGGTCAGTAACTTTGGTAACTTTTTCGCCATCTCAGCACTGTACCTCATGTCTGGCGCTAACTTACCGCTGTTGCCTATACAGCTTGTCCTGACCAGTCTTTTGACTGACATACCGTGTATTACCATTGCAACCGACAATGTTGGCCCTGAGGAGCTGGTGCAACCAAGTAAGTTTAACGTCCATTCGCTGATGTTTATATCCATGTTCCTAGGCTCAGTTACCGCGCTGTTCGAGATTATGTATTATGCTATCATTAAGCACCAATCTACCGGTGTATCTCAAACTGGGCTATATTTGTTCCTGACGCTGGCTGCATTGGTGGTGATATTCTCGATACGAAACAAAGACCACTTTTGGCGAGCACCGCGCCTATCTAATGCTATGGCTGTGGCTTTCACTGTTATCACCGCTATTTCAATCGTAACTATCTATCTTGGTGTAACTAAAAAACTATTTTCATTCGCAGCACTACCAGTTGGTATTTTGGGGGTAACTTTAGGCATGACAGTCTTTTATGTATTTATTTTAGACACTATCAAAACCTGGTTTTATAAATCTGGGGTTGGTAGTAGTTTATAGACACATCATCTAATAAAAAGGCTTATGTCCCCTCGTAGCAGACACAAGCCTTTCAGTATTAAGTTATACAAAGTATTTTACATATCACTAGTGCTTCTAGCTAATCCAGGGGGAATTCGTCAAGTATGCTAGGGTGCTCAATGCGGTATGCAACTTTTCTACCTACTATTTTCAAGTGGTCAAGCGCTGTTTCAAGTTCACCTTCTATTGCTTTACACCACGTTATATCCCTAAGCACTAAAATATATGCCGGCTCTTGCTCAAACTTGGCAAGCTTACCTTCTGCATAAAAGAAATGTTTAGTTGCTCGTGAGCCAACAAACTCTTTCTTACCTACTAGTTGCATCTCGTGATGCTCAGAAGCATTAAAGGTGGAAACGATACTATCAAAGTAAGCTTGCTTATCTTTAGGAATAAGTCCCTTGATGCTTTCTCCAATGAGCTTGGCCTTGCCAAAAACATTGGCGGCAGCTTCATTGGCATAGACAACCATAGATTTGTGGTCAAATACCAGTACGGCATCATCAATTGACTCTAATACTTCTCTCAAAAGGTAGTTATAGTGTCCTTCAAATAATTTTGGGGAGTTATTCATTTACAGCTCCTTTTAACTCTGCCTCATTGTCTTTATTAGACAAATGGTCAGCAGGCCCCTAAACTGATTAATTCTGGTATTCTTGAATAAAGTTATGCACGAACCACACAAAAAGGGTAATAGGGTATCAGATGTTATTCTTGGCGGACAAGACGGGCTAGTAAGTATATTAGGTTTGCTACTTGGACTAGCTGCTGCTACTAAGTCTTCTCGAATTATTATTGCAGGTGGTCTTGCTACTATTTTTGCTGAAACACTTTCAATGGCGGCTGTGGCCTATACTTCTAAAATGGCTGACCGTGACCACTATGCAGCTGAACGGGAACGGGAGGTAAAGGAA
This sequence comes from uncultured Candidatus Saccharibacteria bacterium, assembly GCA_964622365.1. GTDB lineage: Bacteria > Patescibacteriota > Saccharimonadia > Saccharimonadales > UBA4665 > CAZUPM01. Next base: position 5,321 of record CAZUPM010000003.1, read on the forward strand.
GTCAAAGAAGTGCCAGATATCGAGCGACAGGAAATTATTGATATATATTCGGCAAAAGGGTTAAGCGGTAAGTTGCTTGACGACATAGTCCATCACATTACGTCAGACGAAAGGTTATGGATTGACACTATGATGCGAGAAGAACTAAATTTGCTCCCAGTTGTAAAGCATGATGTATACGTCTATAGTCTCACTGTTGGTCTAGCGACTTTTAGTGGGGCAATGCTGCCTCTTATACCGTTCTTTTTTCTGCACGTTCATACTGCACTAATTGTTGCACTAATTATCTCAATAGTCGTTCTAGCGACCGTTGGTATATATAAGGCTCGAATGACCTTGGGCAAACCACTTAAAAGTGCTCTGCAAATGGTCATCATTGGTATGGGAGCAGCCATAGCGGGTTACTTAATTGGGCTACTATTTAAGGCTTAGATTAAATCGGAATCAGCACAGTATTGCACTCATTGTATTTTAAGATTATCCTGTTACTATCTAATTAAGCTTTAGTATGAAAAAAAATATCATTGAAAAAACTATTGAGGCACCAGCAGAGGCTTTGGAGTTTGGTATTGAGGGCGGCCAAAAACTAGCGAAGACGATGCCATTAACAGGTCATGAACCGCTAAAAAAGGCTAAAAATTACTGGTATTTACTAGGTCCTGGACTTACTACTGGAGCTTCCGATGATGACCCGTCCGGTATTGCTACTTATTCACAGACCGGCGCCCAGTACGGTTTTGGCTTATTATGGCTTGCTGCTTTTACCTTTCCGCTAATGACTGTTATACAGGAGATGTGCGCGCGTATTGGCCTAGTAACAGGTAGGGGCTTAGCGAGTAATATCCGTGTGCATTTTGGCAGGAAAGTTCTCTATATAAGCACTTTGTTCCTGTTTGCGGCTAATACTTTTAACATCGGCGCAGACATTGGAGCTATGGCCAATGCTGTTCAACTGCTCAGACCTCACTTTAACTTCACTATACTTGTAGTAGGCTTTACGCTACTCATCTTGTCACTACAGGTGTTTACTCCGTATGTAAAGTACGCAAGGTATCTTAAATGGTTAGCGCTAGTATTGTTTGCCTATATTTTGGCAGCTATTTTAGCTCACCCCGAGTGGCATACTGTCCTTAAATATTCCATTGTGCCTCATATTACTTTTTCTAAAGACCAGCTACTACTTATTTGTGCTATTTTAGGCACTACTATTACTCCGTATCTGTTTTTCTGGCAAACCTCACAAGAGATTGAGGAGGAAATTGCAGTTGGGCAAACCACAATTAGCTCACGAACAGGTTCTGAAAAAGCTCCAATGAAAAAAATGCGTATTGATATCTGGTCAGGTATGTTTTTATCAAATGTAGTGATGTTTTTCATTATTGCTGCTTGTGCCAGCGTGCTGTTTAAGCACGGCATAACCAACATTACCACTGCTGCTCAGGCCGCTGATGCTCTTAGGCCGTTTGCGGGCAATGCTACTTTTTGGTTGTTCGCAGCCGGTATCATTGGCATGGGGTTACTAGCTATACCAGTTATGGCTGGTGCTAGTGCCTATGCCATTAGTGAAAGTATTGGTAAGCGACAAGGTTTAAATTCTAAACTAAAGCAAGGTTCAGCTTTTTACGGTGTCATTATTATCTCAATGCTGGTGGGTTTAAGTCTGAACTTTATTGGACTTAACCCCATTAAAGCCTTAATTTATTCAGCAGTCTTAAACGGTATGGTAGCACCGATTATCTTGGTACTGATTTTACTCATAGCTCGCAATAAACATGTAATGGGTGAATGGAAAAATGGCAAGGTCGCCGCTGGGCTAGGCTGGTTCCTAACAGCGATGATGGCAGTTGCTGGCATTGCTGCTATCTATTCTCTCTTTCCTTGATAAGCGTGCTTTGCTATAAACGTTCTAAACTGTGCGTGAAGCTATTTCACTATCTTTGATATTGTACTGGACCCATTATCCTAGACAGTATTGTGCAAGCTAATTAGCTTAGTACAATTAAGGTAGCTATTTAATGGGGGTAGCTAGTAATGGGTAAGGTCCATGTAATTAGACCAGATGCTAAAGCTCAGATATTGAAGCGCTTGAAGGAAGAAGGTACCCCAATATCTACCTTAGCCCAGGAGCATGGTATATCCCCTAGGACTATCTATCACTGGTTAAGTCGTGGTGTAGTTAGCGAGAAACCAAGCCTACTTGCTTACGCTAGACTAAAGAAAGAAAACCAACAGCTTAAAGAACTAGTTGGTAACCTGACATATATATTAGATTCCGAGAAAAAAAAGACTACTCGCTAAAAAAGCTAGGCCACCGACTATGACTAAAGTTGCTGCTGCCAAACAACTAGGCGTAGCTAGATCTACTCTCTACTACTGATCTAGGTTAGCTGTTAAGGATGAACAGCTCCGACAGGACATATTAAATGTGCCACATCTGCATCCTAGCTATGGTTACCGTAGGTTAGCTATCCAACTAGGGGGTTAACAAGAAACGAGCTCTTAGGGTAATGCAGCTGTATGACATTAAACCTTACCGTAGAAGAGGTAAAAAGCCAAAGTATGTAAAAGCTCCTAGTATGGCTTATGCCATACTACCTAATCTAATTAAAGATTACTTCCCAATTGAACCTAATGAGGTTTGGGCTAGCGACTTTACCTATATACCGTATGATAGTAGGTACATATACTTAGCTACCATGTTAGATCTTTACAGTCGACAGATTGTTGGTTGGCAGATATCTAACCACCATGATACTGCTCTAGTAGCTGGGGCTCTGTATGATGCTCTTGAGCAGTATGGCCGGCCTAGAATCTTACACTCTGACCGTGGTAGTGAATACTTATCTCAGATCTACATAGAGCTAGCTACTAACTGCGGTATTGAGCTTTCCTATTCTGCCAAAGCTAATCCTTGGCAAAACGGCTACCAAGAAAGCTTCTACAATGGTTTTAAAGTTGACCTTGGTGATCCAGCTAGATTTAATAAGTTCCATTGTTAATATACGGCCATATAGCGGTTTATGCTAAATATAAAAAGTACTCCAAAATGCTCGCGCCCTTTATCTTTTAAAATCCAATCCGGCAGGTTGATTGATCAAGCGGTTGATTTTTTTGGTTGGGTCAAGGCCAGCATGACACACCAAGCCGAGGCCAGGCTCCAAACGCTAGCCAATAACGAGATAGGCGTGAATAAAATGCCAATCGCGACCACCAGGCTTAGCAGGCTGAAGCGGGCATAGCGCCGCAGGCTTTGACGCAAACGGGCATGATAATACTTATCGGCTACGCGCCAAGCTATCAAGCTGGCGCCAAGAAAGTTTCCTACCAGGCTGGCGACCAACAATCCATAAGTAAAGCGCACTATGTCGCCCTGGAAAAAATCGATAAGACTGGAACCGACCCAAAAAATTGCCACCGATATCAAAGAACCAATAAGCGACCAAATCCAGGCTTTAAAAAATATTGATTTGCGGGGCAATGCCATCTATCCCTTTAGTTTAGCACAATAACCTTAAGGCTTTTGTTGCTGTTATCTGGCTTTATTGTCTCGAGGGATATATACTTTAGGTTAACGCATTAATACATAAACGGTGGGATTATGAATGTCTAAGCTAACCGGTGGTCTGCCCGAGAAACCTTTCCACACTCTAAGACGAACCAAAATCATCGCAACTGTCGGCCCGGCCACCGATGATTATGAAAAAGTCTACGGCCTAATTAAAAACGGCGCCAGTGGCCTACGACTTAACTTTAGTCATGGCACCCACGAAGAGCATGCCTGCCAAGTTAAATGGATACGCCAAGCGGCCAACGAACAAAACCGCCCCGTGGCCGTTATCCAGGACTTGCAAGGGCCCAAAATCAGGTTAGGCGATTTTGAAGGCATTATCACAGTGACTCCCGGCCAAAGTTTGAAGCTCTCCTACGGCCTGACCGGGTCGGATATCATACCGCTGCAGTACGATTTGAGCCGCAAGGTTAAGCGGGGCGAGCGCTTGTACATTTATGATGGCAAAGTGCGAGCTACTGTCACCAGCGTCCAAGACGGTGTGGTGCACGCCAAAGCCGAAAACGCCGGCATCTTGATCAAACGCAAGGGGATTAACCTGCCCGACACAGATCTAGGAGGGGACATAATTACCAGTAAAGACCGCCAGGACCTGCTCTTTGGCACGGTAGCTGACATTGACTACGTGGCACTAAGCTTCGTGCAAACTGCCGAGGACGTCGAGCGGCTCAAACAATTGCTCAAGCACCTGGGCAGCCAGGCCAAAGTTATCGCTAAGATCGAAACCAAGGCAGCAGTCGACAATATGGATCAAATAGTCGCCGCGGCCGACGCCGTCATGATTGCCCGTGGTGACCTGGCGGTGGAAACATCGCCGGAATCAGTACCTATAGTCCAGCGTAAAATCATCGGGCTAGGGATGCGCTACGCTAAGCCGACAATTGTTGCTACTCAGATGCTGGCCAGCATGACCGACGCGCCGGAGCCTACCCGGGCAGAAGTTTCAGATGTAGCTACTGCCGTGCTGATTGGCGCCGACTGCCTGATGCTGAGCGACGAAACGGCTAGTGGCCGATATCCTGTTGAAGCTGTAGCTATGATGCGCCGGGTAATACGCTACACCGAAGCCAACACACCGCTTAAGGTTACGTTTGAAGACAACGATCCGGCAGGCCGCAACAGCCGGCAGACTGCCATCAGCAAAGCTATAATCAACCTGGCTAAAAATATCGAAGCCAGGGCCATTGTGGCCGAAACCTGCTCGGGCGCAACTATGTTGCACATTGCTGCCAAACGGCCGGAAACCGCTTTAATTGCTATCACTTTTGACTTGCGCACCGCCCAGCAATTAGCCATTGTGTACGGCACGCGCAGTTATGTGCGTCCGGCCGTACCGGAGGCCACCGTCAAGCTAACAACTTGGTTACGTAGCAATAAGATACTCGAAAAGGGTGATGCCGTAGTGATGGCTAGCGGTCGCTACCCTGGCGTAGTCGGCACAACCGATACTATAAAAGTCCGCGTGCTAGAATAGGGTCAAAGAGGTGGAATGAGCTTTAATAAAAAGACGATCCGCGACATTAAGTTAGAGGGTAAAACCGTACTGCTCCGGGCGGATTATAACGTGCCGCTAGCAGAAAACGGCCGGATAGAAGATGATTATCGCGTGCAAAAGTCGCTACCGACAGTGCAATATCTGCTTGATCAAAACGTTAAACTTGTTATTTGTTCACATCTAGGTCGGCCGGGGGGCAAAGCCGACCCTAAGCTAAGCTTGTTCCCGGTTTCGAGGCGGCTTGGCGAGCTGCTTAAAAAAGAAGTGGCCTTCGCGCCTGACTGCGTTGGTGAGCCAGCCGAGCAAGCCGTACAAAAGCTGCAACCGGGCCAAGTTTTGTTATTAGAGAATTTACGCTTTCATGCCGAAGAAGAAAAAAACGATGACGATTTTGCCAAACGGCTGGCCAGTTTGGCCGAAGTGTTCGTGCAGGACGGCTTTGGCGTAGTGCACCGCGCCCACGCCAGCACTGACGCCATTACGAGGCACCTGCCAAGCGTGGCCGGGCTTTTACTCGAAAAAGAAGTTGACACTATCACGACAGCCATGGAAAACCCTACCCGGCCGCTGGCCGCCGTGATAGGTGGCGCTAAAATCGCCGATAAGATCGAGGTTATAAATAAGTTCATCGAAATTTCGGATTTTGTTGCTATTGGTGGCGCTATGGCCAATACTTTTTTGCTGGCCGAAGGCCTACCGGTAGCGAAAAGCAAGGTCGAACCGGATGAAGTACCTATAGCAAAAGAAGTGTTGGCGCGCGCCAAAGCCAAGGCTAGCAAGCAGCGCTTTATATTTTACTTGCCGCAGGACGCCGTGGTGGCTACTAGCCTGGATAAAACCGCAGCAACCCGTATCATAGATTGGACAGCCAACGTGATCGCTGACATCGAAAATTATCCAAAGCGGCCGCCGGAGTCCACACGTCAAATAAACGAAGACGAAATGATCCTTGATATCGGTCCGTTTAGCGGCGCCTTCGTCGCTGGCGGCTTGCAGCTGGCCGGCACGGTGGTTTGGAACGGAACCATGGGGGTGACGGAAACGGAAGGCCTGCAAGGGCCTGTCGGCCCATTCGCCCATGGGACGGAGCTTGTTATCGAAGCCATGCTGGGACAGTTTGGGCACAAGCCATACAGTTTGGTCGGCGGTGGCGATACGGTTGGTTACGTGGAAGAGCGCAAGCTGGCAGATTCTTTTGACTTTGTTTCGACCGGTGGGGGAGCCAGCCTGGAACTAATGGCCGGCCATAAATTACCGGGCGTGGAAGCGCTGGAGAACAAATAAATGCTCAATGCTCAAGTATCAATGCTCAATAAAATCAGTAATAACCAATGTACTAAAGCATTTAATCATTTTGACATTGACCATTCATTGACAATTAAGCATTGCGCATTGAACGTTATAATAATAAAGAGTTATTTGTATGCGTAAAATCATGATCGTTGGCAATTGGAAGATGCACTTGAACGTTCAGCAATCTAGCCTGCTGGTTAAACGTTTAAGCGAACGCATTAAGACGCACCGCAATATAGAGATAGTGCTGGCGCCGAGCATGCTTAGCTTACAACCGCTGAGTCTGGAGATTGACAGGCGCAAGTTTCGTTTGGCAGCCCAAAACGCTTACTTTGTGGACGAAGGGGCCTTTACCGGAGAAATCAGTTTTGCTATGATGCACGAACTAGTGGACTACGTTATTATCGGCCATTCCGAACGGCGGCGATATTTTCACGAGGACCTGGAAACTATCTGTAGCAAAATGGCGGCAGCCATACGTAACAATATCTCGCCGATTTTATGTATAGGCGAAACCAAGCACGAACGCGAGAATCACGAAACCAAGCGCGTTCTGCATGACCAGCTCACCACTGCTATCAGCAATCTGACATCAGCAGAAATCGAACAGCTGGTGGTAGCTTATGAGCCTGTCTGGGCCATCAGCAGCGGCAATAACTTTACCCAGCATGAAGCCGCCAGTCCAGACGAAGTGCAAGAAATAGTGGCCTACATTCGCGGTGTCATTACCGAATTATACGGCGCCAAGGCGGCCGAAAGCGTGCAGATCCTTTATGGTGGCAGCTCAAACGCCGAAAACACCTATGGCTACCTGTCGGTCCCGGGTATCGATGGCCTGCTGCCCGGTGGCGCCAGTCTGAACTACGAAGAATTTTCTGGCATGGTCGCTACGGCCGAGCGCCTGCAGCACGAGCGGCAAAAAAGCTGAATCCTCTTTGGTAAAATATATAGGTGACAGACGATTTATTAAGTAGTTTGAACGACGAACAGCGCCGCGCAGTTATTACGACCGAAGGCCCGCTGTTGATCCAGGCCGGCGCTGGCAGCGGCAAAACCAAAACGCTGACACACCGTATCGCCTACATTTTGGCGGCCAAAAAAGCCTCGCCGTTTAACATTTTGGCGGTGACTTTTACCAACAAAGCCGCTGGCGAGATGCGCGAACGGGTCGCCAAACTGCTGGGAGAGAACCCGAACAATCGCTCGTTCATGCCGTTCATGGGTACCTTTCACAGTATCTGCGTGCGAATCTTAAGGCAGGACGGCGAACATATTGGTATACCACGAAGCTTCGTGATTTTTGACGAGGCCGACCGACTGGCGGCTATCAAGCGGGCCACCAAACAATTACGCATAGACGAAAAATCGTTTCCGCCCAAGGTTTTAGCGGGTATTATCGGCGCAGCGAAAAACGAGATGATCGGGACATCTGATTACGCTGAGGCTGCCAATGGCCCGGCCCAAAAGACCGCCGCCCAGGTTTATCCTGTTTATGAATCAATCCTAAAAGAAGCTTCGGCGCTAGATTTCGATGATTTGATTAATCGTACGGCTCATTTGCTGGAATCCCAAAGACCGCTCCGCGAAAAGTGGCAAAAACAATTTACCTATGTGATGATCGACGAATACCAGGATACCAATGCTGCCCAGTACAAGCTGGTCAACCTACTGACCGGCCCGGCCAAAAACATCGCGGTGGTTGGTGACGATTGGCAGAGTATTTACAGTTGGCGCGGCGCCGATTTTCGCAATATCTTGAACTTCGAGAAAGATTATCCCGGCTGCTGCGTGATCAAACTCGAGCAAAATTACCGCAGCACACAGTCGATACTGGATGCCTCCAATGCCGTTATCGCTAAAAACCTACAGCGTTCGGACAAAAAACTCTGGACAGCAGCTGGGTCCGGCTTGCCAGTGCAGGTTCTACAGGCCCAAGGCGAACGGGCTGAAGCCGAGGTAATCGTACGGATTATCAGGAACGGTGTGGATGCCGGCGCTCGCCGCTATAATCATTTTGCCATTTTGTACCGGGTCGGTGCCCAAAGCCGCAGCCTGGAAGAAACTTTTATCCGCTACGACATCCCATACCGCATTGTCGGCGGCGTGCGGTTTTATGAGCGCAAAGAAATCAAAGACGTCGTGGCTTATTTACGGCTGATTTTCCAGCCGGAAGACCGTGTCAGCTTTGAGCGTATATTTAACGTGCCGGCCCGCGGTATCGGCGGCCGCTCGCTGGAAATTTTTTATAGCTGGCTGGCCGAAAAACACCTGGGTCTACTAGAAGGCTTAAGCGAAGTTAGCAACTGTGAAAACTTAACCGCCAAGGCCCAGAGCGGCCTATCGGAGCTGGCCGATATCCTGGCCGTTTCGCGCGAAATTGCCGAAGAAACGCCGCCAGCCGCGCTAATCGATTCGCTCATTCGCCGGCTTAGCTATCTGGACTTTTTAAATGATGGCACGCCGCAAGGCGAGGCCAGGCAGGAAAACGTGCGGGAACTCATGAGCGTCGCCCAAGTCTACCACGAAGTCGGCCTAGCCGGCTTTTTGGAAGAAGTCGCGCTTATCAGCGATATCGATCAAGCTGATTTTAACAAAAACTCGGTAACGCTTATGACCTTGCATGCCGCTAAGGGTTTGGAGTTTCCGGTGGTATTTATCGTGGGCCTGGAAGAAACAATTCTGCCGCACAGCCGGGCGCTGTACGACCAGTCCGAAATGGAAGAAGAACGACGCTTGTGTTATGTAGGCATGACGCGCGCCCGTGAAGAACTTTATATGATTTATGGCGTTAGCCGGATGTTGTACGGCGGCCTGCAGCACAATCCGCCCAGCCGTTTTTTGAGCGAAATCGGCGGCGAGCTCCAACCAAAAATCCAACCCCAGCCGTCAGGCTTGCACCGGATAGAAGACGAATTTAACCAAGACATCCAATATGCCCCGGAACTTGCGGCCGGCGACCAGGTCAAGCACAAGCTGTTTGGTGTTGGCACGGTGACAGAGATCGACGGCGAAAACGTGGCCATACGCTTTAAAACCGGCGGTATTAAAACGCTCAATACAGCCTTCGCGCCGTTGGAAAAAATATGAAAAATCTATGGCGGAAGCTCAGTACTATAACTTTTTGGCTGAGCTGGCCGCTGACTTGGCTGGCGTTTAATAAAACGGAACGTTCTAGGTTAATGATTTTTAAAAACGGCAGATTGCTAGTCACGCGTAGTTGGCTGGGAGACGGCCGCTGGGGCTTGCCTGGCGGCGGCATACATAAAAGCGAGTCGCCACTTGAATCTGTAATTCGGGAAGTCGATGAAGAATTAGGCTTGGATTTATCCGCCAAGTCCATAAAGCGTTTAGTCGGCGTTGATGTTCGCGAACGTGGTTTTGCAAACGTCTTTCATTACTTTATGGCGGAAGTTGGCGAGGTTCGAATTACCCCGCGTCCGTTCGAAGTCAGCGAGTTCGGCTGGATGGCGCCAGCCGAGCTTAATAATAACAATGCCGGCGCTGACGTTTTGCACGGTCTCGCTAACTTATCCAAACACCGCCCGGATTTGCTAAAATAAATTCTTAGGCCCATATTTATGCGCAAGAAGTTTTTAGATTATAAAAAGAGCTTTACCAAGGCGCACGCCGCCGAAATCGCTTATATAAGGGAAGTCAAAATCCATCCGGTGATGGTCCCGATAATTACGTTTATTGTGCTGGGCATAATCAGCACAAGCTTATTTCTGTTGTTCAATGGCGGCCACCCACAGTTCAAACCTATCGTTTCTTACATTGTTTACGTCAATCACGATCACGAGCTGCAAACCGTGCCGACCAACGAACCTACGGTCGGCGATTTGCTAACCAAGCTCAATATTAAACTTAATCAGGGTGATGTGGTGGAGCCGAGCCTCAATACGTCGATTACCCAGGACAACTTCCACGTTAATGTTTACCGTGCCGTGCCGGTAGAAATAATCGAAGGCGGCCAAAAAACCTTCACCTTTAGCGCGGCAGCCACACCGCGGGCAGTCGCCGAGCAGGCCGGTGTCAAGGTCTACCCGGAAGATTACGTAAGTTCTAAACCGACAACTGATTTTGTGAGCCAGCAAAGCATAGCCAAGCAGATCATCATCAATCCGGCAACACCCGTAAACCTCAACGTTTATGGCACGCCGACCGTTGTCAGGACCCACGCTCAAACCGTAGCCGAATTTTTGGCCGACGAACATATCGTCATGGCGGCTGGTGACAGCATTCAGCCGGCATCCAGCACGCCTGTAACGCCAAACATGCAGATATTTTTGTTGCACCAGGGCATGAGCATCCAAACTGTCGCTCAAACCATCCCGATGCCAATCCAAACTATCGAAGATAAAAGCTTGACATTCGGCACCAACGCCATTCGTCAGCAGGGCAGCCCGGGCCAGGAACTTATTACTTACGAAGTCTTATCAAACGGCACCAAACAGATTATCCAAACTGTCGTGACCCAGCAGCCCGTAGCGGAAATCATTGCCCAAGGTCAGGCCGTACAAATCCCGGGCGACAAGACCGCGGTGATGGCCGAAGCCGGTATTCCATCAGGTGATTACGCTTATGTAAACTATATTGTTAGTAACGAATCGGGCTGGTGTCCGACTAAATTGCAGGGTGAGGTTGGTTATTGTCCGGGTTACGTTCCTTCTTCAATCCCAAGTTACTTGGGCTACGGATTAGGCCAGGCCACACCGGGCTACAAAATGGCTCCGTTCGGTGGCGATTGGGAATCAAACCCGGTTACACAGCTGCGCTGGGCGACCAGTTACGCCGACAGTAAATACGGCAGCTGGGCCGGAGCCTATAACTTCTGGTACAACCATCATTATTGGTAAAAGTTAAAGTTATGAAACAAGCTCCTTTAGGGCCGAAACAGTCGCTCGGGCAGCATTGGTTGAATGACCAGGCGGCGCTCGTGGCAATGTGCCAGGCGGCGGAAGTTTCGAGCTCTGATACGGTTTTAGAAATCGGCCCGGGCCAAGGTAGCCTGACAAAGATTTTGGCGGGGAAGGCCGGGCAAGTTGTGGCCGTTGAGCTTGACGAAAAACTGGCGAACGCGTTAGTTAAAAAAATCCCCGCGGGCAATTTAAAAATCGTCAAACAAGACATACTCAAATTCGATTTCACTACCCTGCCCTCCGTATACAAAATCGCAGCCAACATACCCTATTATTTAACAAGTAATTTGATCCGCGTTTTGAGCGAGGCTGCCAATCCGCCGGCTATCGCTGCTCTGCTGGTCCAAAAAGAAGTTGCCGAACGTGTGGCGGCCGTGCCGGGGCAAATGTCCGTCTTGGCCATCACAGCGCAGTTTTATTGGCGGGTGAGTCTTGGCCGCGCCGTCGAAGCCAAATTGTTTACGCCGCCTCCCAAAGTCGATTCGCAAATCTTAATTTTAAAACGTCACAGCGAACCTTTGTTTGAAGTCGACCATAAAAAATTCTTCCGTATCGTCAAGGCAGGATTTGCCCAAAAACGTAAGACGCTCGAAAATAATTTAAGCAGCGGACTTGGTCTTAGCAAAAAAGAAGCTGGGCAAATCCTCGACTCGGCTGGCATCGATCCCAAAACCCGTGCCCAAAGTTTGAGCCTGGACGACTGGCACAGGCTTTATAGGACCTTGTAAATAGAAAAGACCTTCGGTTTAGCCGAAAGTCCCATATGGTGGAGCTGGTGGGTACTGCCCCCACGTCCGCCGGTTTATCTTGGCTAATCTTCTACAGGCTTAGTCCGCTTAAATACCTTGGGCAGCTAGCAATAAAACGGACGAATAACTAGCTGCAGCAGCCCAAAATCTTAGCAACTGGTTAGGACAACCTAGTTGAGCGTCCAGAAAATATGACGCGCCTTTGTACTATCTGAAGTCATACGCGGCACGGTTTACGATATTAAGCGTAAACTGTTGCGAGCTGAGGCATACGAAATGCGTTAGCTACGCGGTTCAAAAACTTTGCAGTTATTGAGATTTGCCTATACGCTGACAAGCGACCTGCTGATTTAACCGATAAAGTCCGACGTCGAGCTTAAAATTCAGCCCCGCGTTTGTCGTCTCGCGACATATTCATTATAACACTTTTTAAAGCATTTGCGCAATTAGATACTATAATTAAACTTATAAACAGGAGGTTTTATGGCAGGCGTAATTGTGGTAACAACTAATGAATTGCCCGGCTACGAAGTCAAGGAAGTGTATGGCGAAGTCTTCGGGCTGATTGTGCGTACGCGCAACATATTTAGTAATATCGGCGCCGGCTTGCGCGGAATCATTGGCGGCGGTTGGCGGCTATACCAAACTGTTAGGCAACAGTCGCGAACAAGCCCTGGAACGTTTACGCAAAGCCGCGGCTGAAAAGGGCGCCAACGCCGTGTTGATGATGCGCTACGACAGCGGCGACATTGACAACCTCATGAACGAAGTGGTGGCTTATGGCACAGCCGTCAAAGTCACCCCCAAAAAATAGCTTCAAGACGCTTGTGCTATAGTGGGTTCATGCATTACCTTGGCATGCGCCACAAGTACGAGCGCCAGCAAGGCATCAAAAAAACAAGCAAATCGCGCTATGTAACACTGCTAGATAAAACCACTTTCGTGGCCGGCGTGATCGGCCCGTTTACCGTGTTGCCGCAGATTTATGGCATCTTTAGCACACATTCGGCCAAAGGCGTTTCGCTGGCCACCTGGCTGCTAATCTTTATTGTGACGCTGCCGTGGGTGTTTTACGGCTTTGCCCATAGGGAAAAGAGCATAATCGCCAGCTTTATTTTATGGGAAGTCGCCAACGCTGCCGTAGTTATCGGCGTACTAATGTACGGCTGATAAGTCGACTGGGAATTTATTGCTGTAAAATAAAGTTGCGATAAAAAGTAAAAAGTAAAAAGTAGTATAATTTAGAAAATTAACGGGTGGGCCAAGTAAAGGAGTTTTTGTGAAACGACTTGGTCTGTTGGCTAAATCTGTCAGTTCTGGGCTGGTAAGCCTATTCTTTTTTGGATTGATTAACGCACCTGCTACTTTAGCCGCTGGCTATAGCTGGACCGACCGATCTGCGGCTGGCAGCCACAACTGGCAAATGATTACCTCTTCTGCCAGCGGGCAAAACCTGGCAGCCATCGCTGACTACGGCAGCATATATACTTCTAACGATTATGGCGCCAGCTGGGCCAAGCAAACCGGCGCCGGTAACCAGAACTGGGCGGGCATAGCCTCATCCGGCTCCGGCCAAAACTTAGTAGCAGTTGTAAATAGCGGTGATGTTTTTACTTCGGCTAATTATGGCGCGAGTTGGACCGACCAAGCCGCCGCCGGCATCCATAACTGGACAGCTGTAACTTCTTCGTCTGACGGAAAATATTTAGTAACCACCGACGATAACGGCGACTTATACACGTCCGGCAATTACGGTGTTAGCTGGACCGACTCGCTTAGTGGAGGTACGCAATACTGGGTAGACGTTACCTCTTCTACGAGCGGGCAGTACCTGGCTGCCGCGGACGCCAACGGCTACATCTGGACTTCGGCTAATTACGGCGCCAGCTGGATCCGGCAGGGCGGTTCCGGCTTTGAGCCTTGGAATACTATTGCCTCTTCTGCCAGTGGCCAGTATCTGGTTGCAGCGGTGCGGGAAGGCGATATTTACACGTCCAGTAACTACGGTGAGGACTGGGCCGATCAGACGGATCCAGGCCAACAGGCTTGGTCTAGTGTGGCGACCTAGCGGACGCTTCGCGCTTAGTTGTTGGCCCGTCCGGTGAAGTCGGCGGCGATGTTTGGACCGCATATGATCCGGCGCTAGTGACAGCCACCCCTACGATTGCTACCACCAAAAACGTAACTACGACCCCTAAGGCAACCACCAACCCAAACGCGCCCGATACCGGCTATGGTCAGCCGGCTAACAACCGTTTAGTGCTAGTCGCGGCCATTACAGGTCTTGCGCTTACATTGGCCGGCGGCCTGCTACTAAAACGGCGCACCAGGCAATAAGCTGCTATGATTTTAAGGGTGAGGAAACTGAAGAAACTCGTCAGTCAAAAAAAACGTGGCTATCGCTTTGATAGTGCTGGGTGCTGTCGATTTGGGGATTAGCGCCTGGCTGCATGCCGGCCAACCGCAAATTCCAAGCCTGCATAACAAAACCGTAGACGTGCAACCGGCGCCGTCATCGCAAAAGCCAAGCGCCAAAACAGTCGCGGCCTACACGGTACCGGCTGGTGACCCCAAATATATTTCTATTCCGGTCATTGGTGTTAACCAGGCGCGCATTATCCGTCTAGGCCTACTGCAAGACGGCCAGATTGCTACACCTGGTAGTATTTATGACACCGGCTGGTACGACGCCAGCGCCGAGCCAGGTCAAGCCGGCGCGATGTTTATCTTTGGACACGTATCCAGCTGGACGGCCGACGGCGTTTTTTATAACCTAGATAAATTAAAGACGGGCGATAGCATCGTCATTACCCGCGGCGACAACCAGACCTTTACTTACCAAGTAGTCAGCTCGAAAATTTATCCATATAACGCCGTTGATATGAGTGCCGTGCTGGCTCCGGTTAACCCTAACAAGCCAGGATTAAACCTTATGACTTGCACGGGCCAGGTGATAAAAGGTACCAGCGAGTTCAACGAGCGACTGGTAGTATTCACTAGTTTAGTTTAAAGCTAGTTTTCCCACAGAACACAGGCGAACTGGGCGGTATAATCGGGTTATGGGTGAAGATTTGTCGGGCAAAGCCGGCACAATTAAAATCGGCGACTTGAAGGTTAATCGGTTGGGGCTTGGCACTAATCGCATAACAGACAATATGGCGTCGCACGCGCTGCTCAGAAGAGCGGTAAGCTGGGGAGTTAACTTTATTGATACGGCTTATCGTTATACAAGCGGGGCCAGCGAAACAGCCATCGGCAACGCTTTGGCGCCTTACCAGTCTGGCTTGGTTATTGCTACCAAAGGTGGCTGGGATAACGACCGGCCCGAAGACCTGCGCCGGTTTTTAGAAGCAAGTTTAAGGAGGCTTAGAACCGACTGCATAGACCTATACCAGCTGCACCGCGTTAATCTGGACGTGCCGATTGAAGCCAGCCTTAATGAGTTTAAAAAATTTCAGGACGAAGGCAAAATCCGGCACATCGGGTTGAGCGAAGTGGAGGTGGAGCAGCTAAAGCGCGCCCAAAAAGTCGTACCAATCATAAGCGTCCAAAATGAATACAATGTACTGGAACGGCGCTACGACGATTTGGTGGATTATTGCGGTGAGCATAATATTGTTTTTATCCCGTGGTTCCCGCTGGGCGGTCTGGCTGGCGGCGCGCAGGCGGTGGAAGCCAGGCTGGCCGCCATAGCTAGAAAATATAAAGCCAGCGCGCCACAAATCGCCCTTGCCTGGCTTCTAAAACGCTCGCCCATGATATTGCCGATACCAGGCACGCTATCACCAGAGCATTTAGAGACCAACCTGCGCGCCGCCGAAATAAAACTATCCGACGAAGACTACCAAACTATTTTAAACATCCAAGTCTGATATCATGTAAGTAAGAGTGACCCATGGCAAACGACCAGCAAGAACAGGCCAAAGTTAACTTTAATCTGGACCCTAACAAGGCCCGGACGATGTATGTAGACTCGTACCTGATTGGTAGCAACGAGCACGTCGTGACCCTAAGCTTCGGGCAGGCTATGCCCGATCCCAGCCAGCAGAACATCGTTGCCAGGCTGGCTCTAACCCGCGCCCAGGCCAAAGAATTCGTGAAGAACCTAAACGACCATATCGAAAAGTTCGAAGTCTAGCTTAAGCTAATCGGTATGTTTTTGCGCTATACTAAGTTAGCAATTTAAATAGGAGATTCTATGAATAAAACAGTTGGTGTAGTAATTGGCGTAGTCGTTGTAGCCGGCTTGGCCGTTGGCGGCTACTTTTTATTTCGCGGCTCGCCAAAAACTTCGCCATCGTCGTCATCTAATTCACCATATACAGCAACTACTCCCAATTCTAATCAAACCAGTACGTCCAACCAATCGTCTGCCATTAACAATGCTGTGCTGGTTACCAAGACCAACTCCAGCATCGGTCAATATCTGGCAGCCCCCAGCGGCAAAACGCTTTATACTTATAGCGGCGACACGACTGACACCAGCAATTGTACCGGTTCTTGCCTGGTAGCTTGGCCGGCTTATGTAGACACCGGTTCAACGTCCAACCTGCCCACTAATGTCGGTACTATTAAGCGCAAAGACAACGGCCAAATCCAATACACCTACAATGGCATGTCGCTTTATTACTACGTAGGTGACACCAAACCGGGGGATGTTACCGGCAACAACGTTGCCGGGTTCAACGTCGCCAAACCATAAGGTTTTTCAAGCGCCGTTTTCCTTAGTAGACCACTAATCAGTTAACCAGCGTTTGCGGGCTTCGTAGCCCATAACGGCAAAAGCGTAAAAAATAATATCAGCGCTGAACTTACCGGCCAAAAATCCCAGCGGGTAAGGGTGGATGAACTGAGGGAAGAGGAACATAAAAAACGGGCGGATTATAAAGTTATCAAGTACTTCGGCCGGCGCGAATTCAACCAGCAGGTTCGTGCTGGCTTTGGCGATAGCCGCGCCGATGCGTTTATAAAAGGAAAGACGCCGGTATCGGCGACCGCTGTTTAGCAGTTCTCTAGCTATGAAATAACCGTAAAAACCGATGCCTTCGCCGAGCCAACCCGAACCCGCCGCCGCGACATAAGAATGAGTGCCGTGGAAAGCGACCAAGGCGCCTGCCAAGCCTGTAATCGTACCAAGGGCTTCGGCAATAATATAGCGGCGCAACCACTCACGGGCCTTACTTTTAATTTTTGGGTGCACGAAGCCAGTATAGCCTAATTCTGAGCTTTGTCGTAAGCTCGTTTAAGCCATTTTAAAACCTCGACGTCGATTTGCTTTGGGTCGGTTATGCGAACACGGTGAGTAACCATGGCATTCCAGCTGCCCGCGGATTCGAACCGAGTGGTTGGTTCGGCGTCCTTGTTTTTGATACCGATGTCCATACGGCCGCCAGTTACTTGGATGATGCCGAACTTATTAATACCGCGCAGCAGGCTGAGGTAAGAATCGGTCGTGGCAGTTTTAACGTCCGTGCCGAAGTTTTCCAGCTGGCCGAGTAACTCTTCATAAGGCTCACGCCAGGCGGCCTTTTTGCCGCCAAACAATTTATCAATCCGTCCATCGGCCGTAACTTTCGGACCGGTGGCGAACTTAAAAGTGTTGACTATGGCCATAGCGTGGCCGTGCCCTAGGCCGAAGTCCGATTTGAGCCAAGTGACAAGTTCCATGGTTTTAATACCGGGCTCCAGCAAACCTTTTTGCTTAGCCAGCTCCAAAAAATCTTCCGGCTTTTTGCCGGTTTTGACTTTTATGTTATCTAAGTATGCTTGAAAAGACATTTTGCTAAGCCTCTAAAATCTCAACCAGTTTATCCGTTTGCTGGCTCCAGCCAGCTGCCATGCCTTTGAGCGGGCCTTCGGATTCCGGCGTGGTTTTTGTAACGATCACGTGGGTACTTATTACAGTTTGGCCGCCATGAGCGTCAAAAGTCACGGTGACCAGATTTTCTAAAATTGGCTTGCCGTCGCGTAAGGCGCTTGAAGTAAAAACCAGTTTTTCTTTCGGCGTTACCTCTAAAAACCTGCCGCTCATTGGCCATTCCTGGCCGGCCATTTCGCCAAGCTCTTCACCAGCCCTCATAACTATATAAATTTTGCCGCCATCTTTGGCCTGCCACTGGCAGGTCGGGTTAGTGACGCCTAACGGACCCCACCATTTGGCCAGCTCGGCTTCGTCGGTCCAGGCACGCCAGACCTTTTCTAGCGGCGCGTTTACGGTCCGGGTAATATTTAGTTGATGGCTGGATACTTCCACTTATCTACTCCTTTACCTGAGTTAAGTACTTTTCTAAAGCGTCCAAATGATTTTCCCACAAATTGCGATAAATTTGCAGATACTCATCGATATCAGCTAAAGCATCCGGTGCCAGCTGCACAATTTGGCTTTTGCCGTGACGGCGTTTAATTATCAACTTGGCTTTTTCCAAAACCTTGAGGTGCTTGGAAATTGCCGCGAAAGTTAGCGAGTATGGTTCAGCGATTTCGCCGATGGTCATTTCACCCAGTACAAGCCTGGTTAGTATATCGCGCCGAGTGCGGTCAGCCAGGGCAGCGAAAGTATTATCCAACGGAAAACTATATTCAACCATATAGTTTAATGATAATTCCAAACCTATCGGCCTGTCAAGCTTTTTTCGAAAAATTCAAGTTTTGCCAGCGTATAATAGGGCCTAGCTAGCGGAGATAATTTTTGAAACTGCCGACGGACCAATCGTTGAATAAAATTTTGCTCGTGCTTTTGGCTTTTTGCGCACTTTCGGCTGCTGGCGGTAGTATCGGACTTATCTATAACGGACTGGGCATGTCTGTCCAAAACTTGCGGCACACCGTTTTTCATTCCTACGTGGTCCCCGGCATAATCCTGGCGTTGATAGTGGGGAGCACCCAGGCCGCCGCCGCAGTACTACTTAAAATAAGTCATAAATTGACGCTGGTTGCCGTGGCTGTGGCTGGCTTTGGCCTGTGCATTTGGATATACGGCGAAATATACTTAACCCAAATAATTAGCTGGCTGCAAACTGTGTATTTTGGGCTGGGTATTGCCGAGCTAATACTTGCCTTTTTACTATTAGGGCTGCTTAAACCTAAAAGTGGGCAGGGCAAACATGCCGCGTAAGTTTAGCGAGCAGCTGGAGGGCTGGCTAAAAAGCCGTGGTGCCAAAACATTGGCCGGCCTGGATGAAGTTTTTGGCGCAAAAAGTTTTGCCATAATCATTTTGTTGCTAATGGTTGTTCCGGCTTTGCCGATACCTACCGGTGTCGTCACGCACTTGTTTGAGATCATAGCCATGCTATTGGCGCTGGAAATGACATTCGGGTTTAAGCGGCTTTGGTTGCCAAAACGTATAGGACGGGTTCAACTTAGCCGGGCTGTTACGGGCAGGGCTATACCGCGGATTCTGCGATTAGTTAGCTGGGTAGAGGCTAGGTCTTATTTAAAATGGAAAGCGGCGTTCAAAAACCCGGCGCTGGCCCGTATAAACGGCGTGGTACTTTTTGTGCTGGCGCTTACGGCTTTTTTGGCTCCACCGTTTTCGGGTCTGGACACTTTGCCTTCTATGGGCGCCGTGCTTGTTTGCCTGTCAATAATCCTAGAAGACGCGCTAGTGCTTTTAACTGGCTACATCGTGGGTGCTGCCGGCGCGTTAGTAGTAGTCGTACTAGGCGCGCTAACAGTTAATTGGTTCATGCATTTATTCTGAATGTGCCGCTAAAACACAGCGGATCTCAAGCCAGTGCTATATAATTAAAAGATGGGGGAAATGCGGGAGTTTGAGTTCGGCGGACAAAAATTTAATGCTTATTTAGTTGAGCCGAAGAGCAAGGCCAAGGGCGGCATAATTGTTATACACGAAATTTGGGGTTTGCAAGATCATATTAAAGCTGTGGCCAACCGGTTCGCGGCCGAGGGATATATCGCGCTGGCCCCAGACCTACTTAGCGAAACGGATATTACCGCGCATGCTACGCCAGAGCTGCAAGAGGACTTGTTTAACCCAGAAAAACGTAACAAAGCCCAGCCAAAAATGCGAGCTTTAATGACGCCTTTAAGCGAGCCGGACTTTGGCCAAAAAACACTCGGTAAAGCCAAAGTCTGTTTTGATTACCTGTATAGTTTGCCCGGTGTCAACAAACGCGTGGCTGCCAACGGCTTTTGCTTTGGTGGCAGCTACAGCTTTAGCCTCGCCATGTACGAGCCAAGGCTCAGGCTCGCCTTGCCGTTTTATGGGCACGCTGATATTTCCGAACCAGAAACCTTAAAGCACATCCGATGCCCTATCCGGGCTTTTTATGGCGAAAAGGACGAGAATTTAATGAGAGATTTACCGGCGCTACAAAAGG
Source organism: uncultured Candidatus Saccharibacteria bacterium (assembly GCA_964622365.1). Taxonomy (GTDB): domain Bacteria; phylum Patescibacteriota; class Saccharimonadia; order Saccharimonadales; family UBA4665; genus CAZUPM01. The sequence continues at coordinate 25,685 of CAZUPM010000003.1, forward strand.
CCATGAAAACCGCCGGCGTTGATTTTGAAGCGACCGTTTATCCGGGCTGCGGCCACGCCTTTTTTAACGATACCAACAAGTTTGCTTATGACCGGGCGGCCGCTACGGATGCCTGGCACCGGGTACTGGATAGCCTGACTAAGTACATGGTTCCCTAGACTGATGGCTTGACGCGGTAGCGGCGGAGGCTTAGGCTAAAACTAAGATGTTTGGTCTTAATAAAACAAAAACCGGTACTACTGCCAGGCGCTGGTCGCTAAGGCCCGATAAGCCATTGACCGCCGAAGACGTAGCCGAAGCTCGTAAATATATAGCAGATTTTTGGCAAAAACTTGTCAGAAACCATACCAAAGACGACGAAACGCTGCTTGGCCTGCCTAAACCCTATCTAGTACCGGCTTACGAAAAGGGCCACGAATTCGACTTTAACGAACTTTATTACTGGGACAGTTATTTTACGGTGCAAGGGCTTTTGGATTATGACCATCGGGACCTGACCACTGGGATACTCGAGGATTTATTTTCGGAATTCAAGCGCTTTAAAGTTGTGCCTAATGCTTCTCGCGTCTATTTAACGGGCCGTTCCCAGCCGCCATTTCTAACCAGTTTTATCTGGGATCTGTACGAAACTTACAACTTAAGCCAGTCTTGGCTCAAAAAAGCTTTGGCTGTGGCCCAAGCCGAATACAGGATTGTTTGGATGGGTACGATTAAGCCCAACGCCCGCCAGGTTTACCGCGGCCTGTCGCGCTATTATGACGTCAATTACCTTAATGATTTGGCCGAGGCGGAAAGTGGTTGGGATTTAACCCCGCGCTTTAACCGTCGGGCGTTGGAATATTTACCAATTGACCTCAACGCGCTCTTGTATAAGTATGAAATGGATTTTGCCCGGGGCGAACGGCTATTTGGCAATAAACGGTCGGCCGCCGACTGGGAAACAGCCGCCCGGCAACGCAAACAGACAGTCGACGAGTTAATGTGGGACCACAGCCGCGGACTGTATTATGATTACAACTATGCGCGCGAGAAGCGCGGCGGCGTCAGCTCTCTAGCTTCTTATTATGCTATGTGGTCGGGCATGTCTGACGAGGTCCAGGCCAAAGAAATGGTTCGCGCCCTCCGCCGGTTTGAAACCAAAGGCGGCCTTGCTACCACCGATGCTCTGCCAATCGGACAGTATGTGCTAGGCGTCGTTCCCACCCAATGGGCTTACCCGAATGGCTGGGCGCCACTGCAATTTTTGGCAGTCAAAGGGCTGGAGCGGTACGGCTATCATATCGATGCAGCGCGCATTGCCCACAAATGGCTCAAAACCAACCTGGCCTGGTTTGAAACCCACGGGGTTTTTTTGGAAAAGTACAATGTAGTCCAGCCAGACAAGCCGCCAGTCAAAGGTGTTTATCCCAGCCAAACAGGTTTTGGCTGGACCAATTCAGTTTTCGAACGTTTTTGTCGCGATTACATCGACAAAGAAACACCGCGCTAATCTGTCAACCTTGGTAAGCGGATTATTTGTCGTGGCGTAAGCTATAATTAGTCTGGTAAAATCCGGGGTTGTAGCTCAGCTGGCTAGAGCGCGCGATTCACATTCGCGAGGTCCACGGTTCAAGTCCGTGCAGCCCCACCAGCTCTTAGGCGCGGATGTGATTTATGTAGTAGCACAAGTCTAATCAGCATGCCATACTTCTTTATAATAAGGAAAGCCATGCCAGATAAAAGTGATGAATCGCAGGTTTCTAACGCCAGGTTAAACTGGCTGCGCGCTGCCGTGTTGGGCGCCAACGATGGCATCGTCTCCGTTTCCAGTATCGCTTTGGGCGTAGCCGGCGCGACTACCCACCAAGGCACTATTCTAACTGGCGGCATAGCCGGGCTGGTGGCCGGTGCCTTAAGCATGGCGGCCGGAGAGTATGTTTCGGTTAGCAGCCAGCGTGACACCGAAAAGGCTTACATCGCCAAAGAAAAACGCCGGTTTAAAGATGATCCGTCGCACGAGCTGGAGGGTTTAGCCGAATCATATCAATCCAAAGGCCTTAGCCAAAAAACCGCACGCCAGGTGGCCAAAGAACTTACGGTAACTGATCCTCTAAAGGCCCATTTGGAAGCAGAACTAAACCTGGACGAAGAAGACCTAAACAGTCCTTGGCAAGCGGCTATCGCCTCGCTGCTGTCATTTACTGCCGGCGGTATTATCCCGATTATCGCGGTTTTGGTGTCGAGCTCCGGTGCTCGGATCTGGGTGACATTTATAGCCGTGCTGGTGGCGCTTACCATAACCGGATACTTAAGTGCCACAGCCGGTGGCGCTTCGCGTCGGCGGGCAATCGTGCGGGTAGTATTGGGCGGGGCATTAGCCATGGCCGTTACTTATGGCATCGGCCATTTATTCAAAACGGCGGTTGGCTAAATCGGTAAATTGATAAAGTGCCCAATAACAGGTAGAATAACACTCTGTGACGGCGCTTTAGCTCAGTTGGTAGAGCAGAGGCCTGAAGAGCCTTGTGTCCCCAGTTCGAGTCTGGGAGGCGCCACCACTTTTCCACAGTCTTTTTTGTATTATTTCACTACATTTTTACGATTTTTTCTAAGTGCATGGTGCTAAACTTAGCATATAAAGTGGAGGAACTTTATATGCTGGCGCGTAAATTAATAACAAGCGTTCGCCAAATAAAAACCAGAACATTAACTTTTACAGCAACTTTAGGTTTGGTTTTAGGTGGCGCAGGTTTGCCGTTCGTGCTGGCCGGTACCGCCCACGCCGCAACCTGTGCTCCAACCGGCTTTGTACGCGATAGTATAAACTTAACGGCTGCCCAAATAGGCGGTACCGTTCGCGGCACTCTTAATTCTACCGGGTGCAACATAGGAGTTTACTTCGACAAAGCTCACCCAGGCAGCGTTCAACACGCCAATATATTCGGCGCCAATTATTTTGGTGTCGTTGTTGACGGAGGCCAGGGCAATGTTCACGTTAACATCCAACAAAGTTCTATCCATAACATTGGCGAAGTTCCATTTAACGGCACGCAGCATGGCAACGCCATTTACTATTATTCGGATAATGCTTCCGGCAATGTGACAGGCGTGGTTAGCCAAAACCATGTTTATCAATACCAAAAAGGCGGGATTATCGTTAATGGACCAAACACGCGCGTTAACGTCATCAACAACACGGTCAACGGCCTGGGCCCAGTAAACTTTATCGCCCAAAACGGCATCCAAATCAGCCGCGGTGCCAGCGGCAACGTAATGCAAAACACCGTAACAGGCAACGCCTACACGGGTACTAATAACGCGGTATCCACTGGGGTTCTAATATATGGAGGTTGTGGGGATCCGCTGGTTACAGGCGTAACGATTGCCCATAATACTCTGAGAGGTAACGATGTTGGCGCGTATGCATTTAACGGCAACGCCGACTGCACTAGCGGTCCGGCTACGCCGACCGATATCAACATTGACCACAACATCATCTCCAATGATGCAGTTACCAATGTTAGTGGCAATGGCTCTCCGCAAGGTTACCAAGCTGGCGTTACTGATGCAGGCAACGGAGATAAGATTACGTTTAACCTAATCTCTGGCACCGGTTACGCTCCGCAAAATACCGCTTCCGTGTTTGTAACGCCCATAGATGTGAGCGCTCCTTACTCGGTCAATCCGTTTACCAGCCACAACCTGTACAACGGCCGCGTTTACAACCCATAGCCAAAAAACAAACAGAGTTTTAAGCGCGCGGGGTAAAACTCGCGCGCTTTTTAAGTTGGGATCTATAATTTCTCGCCATTTAGTTTTGCTAAAGCTTGCGCTAAAATAGCACTTATGCTGGCTGTCCAAATTGCCGGATCAGTTATAAACCTCAACCAGCCCCAGCATTATTTCCACTGGTCGATTTTTACGGTTTCGGTAGCCAACCTAATTATCATCGCAACAATGATAATGGTCTTTGGTCTGGCGCTAATCCTGCCGTTTCCAAAAAGCCGGCAATTCAAGCAACCAGACGCAGAAACTGAAGGCGCCAACTATTTAGGCTCCCAAGGCGATAGTAAAATGTGGACAGCCCGGCTCAGGCGCCTGTGGCTAAAGGTCCTACCGCCGGGCAAACTGCTGCCAGACAGGCAGCCGGCCTACGTATCATCCTGGATTTATGTGTTTGGCGTGGCGACCTTGGCGGCACTAGGCGTGGTTGTAGTGTCGGGCATAGTTTTGGCGTTCGGTGGAGTCAACTGGTGGCACGAAAGTCCGCTGGGGCACTTTATAAACAGTATCCATCTGTGGAGCGTGGAGCTGTTTATGGCCTTTATGGTCATACACTTGTGGGGTAAATTCTGGATGGCGGCCTGGCGTGGCAGGCGCGCGTTGACCTGGATGACCGGTGTCGTGGCCTTCGCGGTTTCAATCCTAGCTTGTTTTACCGGCTACCTTTCGCAACAAAACTTCGATTCGCAATGGATAGCGACCAATGGCAAAGACGCCATCAATTCCGTAGGATTGGGCTCGTTTTTTAACCTGCTGAACTTTGGCCAGATGTTGACCTGGCATATCGTCATCATCCCGTTAATTCTAGTGGTGATAGTCGGCGCACACATCCTGATGGTTAGGGCCAGGGGAGTTTCGCGCCCCATTGAAAGAGCTAGGGGCCATGAAGCCAGGCGTGTTCGTAAGCTGGCGGAGGCGGCTGAGTGGCGTGGCCCGACCAGGCGCTACGATATTTTAAAAGAAGGCACTATCGCCACGGGCCTGGTTTTGGTCCTGGTTATTGTGCTGGCCGGGCTGCTTTCTTCTCCGGACAAGCCGCCGGTTACAGTTCAAAGCTGGGCAAAAATCGCGCCTGCGGACTTTGTGGCCACTGCTGCCAGCGAACTGGCAGGAACCAGCGAAACAGCCAAGTACGGGCCACCGTACAATAACGGCACTTCCAACGTGCAAAAACTGGGTCTCTCCTGGCAGATGCTGGGAGGCGTCCGTCAACCAATTGATACTGCCCGGACTTTTGTACTTGGCCCGCTTTCTAAAAATGCTTCGACCAACCCTAAGCTGGCCAGCGCTATAGCAGCTTACAGTAGCGCATCGGCTAAGCAGCGGAGCAGTTGGGACCAGGCGTATGCCAACGCAGTTACCAATGCGACGTTTAAATCATATGCGCTGGTTGGTGCCGAGAGCTAAGGACGGCCCGGTGCCTTATTTGGTAGCCAGCGAACTGACGCTGGCTAAAAGCGGCGCCATTGACGCAGCTCTGCTGGCGCAGCAACCTTTTTACGGCACCAATTACACTAAGCCGCTGTTATTTATAGAAGACGGCAATTACTTTTCCAGCATTGCCCAGTCCGAACATCTAACCGGCGCGCAGTGGGGGGTCATGAACGAGACCGGCTCGTACCCAGGCCAGCCGTGGCTTTGGCTGTATACGTTATGGTATCAAGTGCCGCGCTTTAGCAGTTCTGGCAATGTGGACCTAATTGCCATTTACCTGACGGCTTTAGGCACTTTACTGCTGTTGTGCGTGCCATTCATACCGGGCCTCCGCGACATACCGAGGCTCGTACCCATCCATAAAATCATCTGGCGGCAATGGCGCCACAGCCAAAAAACATAGGCTTGAGTCCGTACCGTGCTTTGAATTTCTAAGAAGTTTTTGCTACAATTTTTTGAGTCGGAGCTATGGTTTTGCAGGGTAAAGTGCAGGAATGATCCCGATAAAATCGGTATGCGAATTTAGTTCGCAAGTTCCGATGAGAAAAGAGGTAAGTCTGTCGCATATTTAAGCGAGTGTAGCTCAGTTGTTTAGAGCGCTTCCTTGCCAAGGATGAGGCCAGGGGTTAGAGTCCCCTCACTCGCACCAAATGGGAATTATAGGATACTTCGGTATCCTTTTTTGTTGCCGCCAATCTGTAAAGTAGGCTTATTTCGGGGGTGTAAACATTTTTATTTTTATCCAGCCAAAAACCGGCAGGAAAAACAATTTGTTTACACCTTACCCTGTTCTCTTGGGACACTACCTCTGGGTCAAGGAACCGATTGCCTGTATTATCAATAAAATCAAACGCGAACCTTATGAACCGCTCCTTATCACTGTCAGCGTTTGAGCCGAGGCAAAGAGCTTGGTGAGCGCCGTCTCAAAGAACAAGCCGAGTATGCCAGCTGGTATGGTGCCAACTACTAGCAGTCAGCCGAGTTTGGCGTAAGTGTCGTTAGGGTCAATGTGCCGAGCCGCAAGCGACCGGAATAGGCCACGGACAATTCTGATCCAATCCTTCCAGAAAAAAAGCAACAGCGCCACGGCTGTCGCCAGGTGGGTTGCCACTAAAAAGGTGAGGTAATTTGAAGCGTTTTGGCTTATGTGCCAGCCAAGCAACACGGGCAAAACGACGCTATGGCCTAAGCTCGAAATCGGGAATAGTTCCGTTAGGCCTTGCACTAACCCAATAATAATCGCCTGAAAAACACTTATCATGCGATACTAAGCATACCTTAGCTAAAAGTTAATAGCCAATTCATTCTAGCTAATCAAGCTTGCGGAGCCGGGTCGGGCGACTCGCGCATGATTACCTGAATTTGCCTCCTATTTTCGCGTCAAGTTGACTGGCTGTGCCAAACAATCTATTTGGCAATCTATTGAGCCTTTCCAAAAATTTTGTGCCATTTGCCGTGGTTCTAAGCCCACTAAGTAATAGCGTAAGCATCATCAAGAACAGAATATATACGCTTTGTTTTAGCCAATATTTGGCAATGTGTTGGCGGTAAAAACAAGGCTCAGCTGATTAAAAAATGGGCCAGGAGCGGCGCGTGATCCGAAGGGTAGCGGTCCAGTAAGGAAAACTCTTTAAGTTCAACCGGGCTCTGTTTTAGCCAAAGCACGCTATCAAGGTTTGCCCTAAAGGGGGTAAAGCGCCAGCCTCCCCAAGTCCAAGTTGGCTGTAAAAGGTTGCCGGTTTTACGTATCAGGGGCAGCTTTTTTTGCCAGTGGGCCGTCATCCAGGCGAGCTCGTTTAAGTCGCCGCACAGTATTAGTTTTTCGTTTGGCTTTACGTTCAAAAGATATTGACGCAAAGTTTGTATTTGCCTGGAGTGCTCAAACAAGCTTCTGGCGCCAATTGGTATGGGGTGGGCGACGCCAATTTTGAGCCCGTTGCCGTGCTGCGCGGGAACTTTAGCAAGGCCGAGGTAGCGGCTTAACTTGAACGGGCTCAAGCGATGTTCTTCTACCTGCATGCCAGAGGACCGACTGGCTATGATAGTGCCGAACTCATGAAGCCCGGCAGGCAAAACGTAAAATCGGATGTAGTGGACTTCGTAGCCAATGTTTTTTAGCTCGTCTGTAATAGGAGACGACGAATTTGGCCACTGCAAAATTTCGCTTAGGCATAAAACGTCGGGCTGGTGGGCGGCAATCATTTTATCGAGTCGGTCTTTTAAGGCGGGCCAAAGTTTTTCATTGAGTTGGGCCCGCGCCGAAACATTCCAATATAAAAGACAAAAGTCTGTTTTGTCGGTTGGAGGCGGTTGTTGGTTATAACTATGCGTCAAGTTATCCAAACCTAACTTTAAAAGTGGATCAGACGCCACCACCAGGGCGGACCATTTATATTTTGCTTAAGGACTACCTTCACGCTACTGTCAGGACGCGCATAAACCGTACCGACTTTTGCGCCGGCTTTTAAGGTTGGTCGTTTGGGTTGAAGGGAAACTTGGGGGGTAGAAGGCGCATCACGCCAAATAGCGGAAACCAATGGCGCGGTGGCTACGGCCAGGACGCTGCCGCCCCAAGGTAATTGATAAACGCCGACGGCCTGCCCGGCATTTACCATTTGGCTTACGGCAAAACCCTGCCTGGCGGAATCAAGCAGCAGCGACCCGTCATTAAGAGCTGCCTGCAAGCTCGGTGCTCCAACGACCGCTCCGACGATTGCGACCTTGTGACTGGCATCAAGTTGGTCTTCAGCGGCGAAAACGTAGACACCACCAGCTTGGTTGGTATTGCCGGTTTTGATGCCGATGATACCGTCATGCCCAAGTAATGGATTATAGTTATAAACCGTCCCAGCCACCGGTAAATCAGCTTGCGGTTCAGAAACGATAGCAGCCAGTACGGGGTTGGCCATAACCGCCTCGCCCAATAGAACTAAATCATGAGCGCTGCTGGTGGTGCCGGGCAGAAAGCCGCTGGCATCGCTGCCGACCACGGTATTAGTTAGCCCCATCGATTTAACGAATTGGTTAGCCGCGGTGCTGTAAGCCGAAAGCGAGCCAAAAGCCCAAGTTGCCAGGCTATCAGCGATATTGTTAGCCGAAGGCAGCATCATAGCCACCAACATTTGGTACTCACTCAATTGTTCGCCCACGGTTACCTGCAGTACCGAACCGTCTTCAGCCAAGTATTTGTTATAAAGCGAGACGTCGGTCGCCGATATGGTGATGTAAGGCCCGGAGTTGCCGGTGGCCAGCGGATAGCGTTTAAGCACGGTAAGGGCGGTGATTAATTTTGCGGTGCTGGCTGTGGGCAAGCCGGTTTGTCCCCCGTTGGTAGCCAGTATGCCATAGCCGACGGCGCCTATAGCCGATTCCGACGCGTTGGTGAGCTGGCTAAGTGAGACCGTACTAGCCGACGGAGCCTTAAGGCTATAAGCTCTCGGCGTCAGTAAAGGCAACGGCCGGCTCAGGGCGAAGATAATCCAGCCAACAACCAGGGCAACAAGTACCAATAAAGCCAGTGACCTTAAGCCGAGCCTGGGCATATATAATATGATAGCAAGCTCAGGGCCGACATAGAAAACTTCATCTAATAGGCAAGACAGCCCGTGCTATACTAAAGCGAGATAAAAGGAGTTAGGGACAAATGATAGCTTTGATTATCATAATAGTAATTATCGTATTACTGGCATTGGTTTTTGCCGGTATGTATAACGGCCTGGTAAGGCTTAACGTGCGCGCCGACGAAGCCTGGAGCGACATCACCGTCCAGCTCAAGCGGCGTTCAGACCTAATTCCTAACCTCGTTGAAACCGTAAAAGGTTACGCCGCCCACGAAAAGAAAATCTTTGAAGACGTGGCCGCTGCCCGCTCGGCCATTCTAGGGGCCAAAGGGCCGGCCGATACCGCCAAGGCCGAAAACCAGTTCCAGCAAACCATGAAGAGCCTGTTTGCGGTGGCCGAAAATTACCCGGATTTAAAGGCCAGCCAAAATTTCCAACAATTGCAGTCTGAACTGACCGATACAGAAGACAAAATCCAGGCCTCACGCCGTTTTTACAATGGCGTGGTGCGTGACTTTAACACCAAGCGCAAGACCTTTCCGACCAAAATTTTCGCCAACATGCTAGGTTATCATCAGGATAAAGAATTCTTTGCCGTTGATGAAGACGAAAACACCACAATCCAGGAACCGGTCAACGTCAAGTTTTAAGGGGCTGACAGCATACGGTAAGCAGCTAACAGCTTTGGCGCTGTATACTGTCGACCGGAAACTGTAAACTAGACTTATGTATAGCCAAATTGCTTCCAACAAACACCGCACAGTGTTGATTATGTTTGGATTTTTGATAGTTGTTGGCGCGCTGGCCTGGCTGTTCGGCAGCCTTTACGGCCGCCAGCTGTCGTATATTATTCTTGCTGCTGGCATAATTTACGCGGTTATTATGTATTACACCGGCAGCCGTACGGCTATGACCGTTAACGGCGCCAGGGAAATTACCAAAAAAGATAATCCCAGGCTTTGGCGGATAATAGAAAATTTGAGCATCACGGATGGTTTGCCGATGCCGAGGGTTTTTATAATCAATGATCCGGCGCCCAACGCGTTCGCCACCGGCCGTAACCCAGACCACGCAATGGTCTGCGCCACCACCGGTTTGTTGGACATTATGGACGATACGGAGCTCGAAAGCGTCTTTGCCCATGAACTTGGCCACGTTAAAAATTATGATATCCGCGTTAGCATGGTGGCTTTCGCCATGGTGGCAATTGTGGCTATCCTGGCCGATGTGATTATTCAATTCACTTGGTTTGGCGGCGGATCTCGCGAGCGTGAAAACGAAGGCCAGGCCGGACAAATCTTACTATTGATAGGCATTATTGCGGCCATCTTAGCGCCGGTTGTGGCTACGCTAATCCAACTAGCAATTTCGCGTCAACGCGAATATCTGGCCGACGCCACCAGTGCCCTAACAACCCGTTACCCGGAAGGTTTGATAAGCGCCCTGGAAAAAATCGATAAAGCCGGCAGCGCCTTAAAGCGCCAAAATACAGCCACCGCGCATTTCTTTTTTGCGAGCCCGCTCAAGCAACACAGCTTAACCAATCTTTTTAGTACTCATCCACCTATAAAAGACCGGATAGCGAGGCTTAAAAAAATGGAAACCAATGCCTAAGTCCAAAAACCCCGCCGCAAAGAAAAAATCCGACCCAAAACCGAAGTCCGTGCCGGTTAAATTGGCGAGCCCTGGCAAGCGGCAACTTAAACAACCGGCCTATCGCTCTTTTCGGCTACGCAAACGAATCAAGCCGCCACGCAAAATAGCCGGCGCCTTTCGGTTGTTGGGCCGCTCTTTGGTGCTACTTAAAAAACATTGGTGGCTGTTTTTTGCAATAACGTTGGTTTTTGGCATCTTGAACCTTGTATTGGTGCGCGGCCTAGCCGGCGGTACGGATTTAAGCAAAATCAAGTCGACCTTAAACCAGGCGTTCAGCGGCAGCGGCGGCAAATTCGCCACCGGGATTACCCTGTTTGTTTACCTTTTAAGTAGTTCTGGCAATTCATCCAGCGCTAGCGCTGGCGTTTACCAGACCCTACTTTTGATTATAGTCAGCTTGGCGACTATTTGGGCCTTAAGGCAAGTTTACAGTGAGGCCAAGGTCCGAATGCGCGACGCCTTTTACAACGGCATTTATCCTTTCGTGCAATTCATTTTAGTGCTACTGGTTATTGGCCTACAATTGTTACCTTTACTGATAGGCGCTTTGCTTTACAGCACTGTTATTAGCAATGGCATAGCAGTTAACGCCATAGAAAAAATTTTGTGGTTTTTGCTTTTAGTGGTCCTGGCGCTCGCAAGCCTATATATGATCTGTTCGTCCATCTTCGCCCTGTATATAGTCACCCTACCAGATATGACGCCGATGAAGGCGCTGCGATCGGCTCGGGCGCTGGTGTCGCACCGACGCTGGCTGGTAATGCGTAAGGTTTTGTTTTTGCCGCTGGCCCTATTGGTGCTGGCAGCCATCATCATGTTTCCGCTGATTTTATTTGCCACGCCGTTGGCCGGCTGGCTGTTTTTTGTTTTGTCAATGTTCGGCCTGGTAGCCGTTCATAGTTACATGTACGCGCTTTACAGGGAACTGTTGGAATGAACCACGACCAGGCGGCGGAACGCGCGGCCAAATTGCGCGATCTAATCAATGATTATCGCTATCATTATCATGTCCTCGACGAATCGATCATGAGCGAAGCCGCCGCCGATAGCTTAAAGCATGAGCTTTCGGAGCTGGAAGAGCAGTATCCAGATTTGATAACTCCGGATTCGCCAACGCAGCGCGTGGCCGGCCAACCATTGCCCGGTTTTGAGCAGGTACGCCATTCCAGCCGTATGTTGAGCCTAAATGACGTCTTTAGCCGTGACGAAGTGGAGGCCTGGATCGCGCGCATTGCCAAGTTAGCGCCCACCAATAAACTGGAATTTTTTGTCGACCTTAAACTGGATGGGCTGGCCTGCGCGTTAGTGTATCAAGACGGTAAGTTTGTGCGGGCAGTGACGCGCGGCGATGGTTTTACTGGTGAAGACGTAACTATGAACGTCCGCACGATGGAATCGGTGCCGTTTGAGCTGCGTCGAACTAAAAAAAACGAAATTTTTTTGCAAGGCCGGACCGAAATCCGTGGCGAAGTCATCATCTATAAAAAAGATTTCGAGAAGCTCAACCAAGAGCGCGTGGCCGCGGACTTGCCAGCTTACGCCAATCCGCGCAATACCGCGGCTGGCAGTATCCGCCAGCTGGACCCCAAATTAACGGCCACCAGACCATTGCGTTTTCGAGCCTGGGAAATCTCGCGTAAGAATCCGGCGCAAATACCTACCAACGAGTTCGCCTACCAAATTATACGCGAACTTGGTATAGCCGCCGGCAATCAGGCCTGTGCGCTTAAAGATCTTAGCGCTATCATGAACTTCGTAGATGACTGGGAAACCAGGCGCCGGCACCTGCCCTACAATACCGACGGTTTGGTTATAAAGCTTAACGACAGGGCGCTTTATGCCAGGTTAGGCGTGGTCGGCAAGGCGCCGCGGGCGGCCGTGGCTTATAAATATGCTGCTGAAGAAGCGACCACAGTCGTTAAAGACATCGTACTTTCTATCGGCCGTACCGGCGCGGCCACACCAGTGGCGGTTTTTGATCCGGTGGTAGTGGCCGGCACAACCGTACAGCACGCCAGCCTGCACAACGCCGACGAAATTGCCCGCAAAGACATCCGGGTTGGCGACACGGTTGTGATTTTTAAAGCGGGCGACATCATTCCGCAGGTCAACAAGGTTTTGACGGAACTCAGGCCCAAATCCACCCGCGAGTTCGATATGGAAAAGGAACTCAAGCGCCAATACCCGGAGCTCACGTTTGTCCGGCCTAAGGGCGAAGCGGTTTACCGCGTTAAAGGCGCCACAGGCAAGTTGTTGCTCAAGCAAGCACTTATTCACTTTGCCTCTAAAGCGGCGCTTGATATAGATACGCTGGGCGAAAAAAACGTGGCAGCGCTGGTAGATTCTCGGTTAGTGCGCGACTTAGCCGATATTTACACACTTACTAAAGACCAGATAATTGGACTTGAACGTTTTGCAGAAATTTCTGCTCAAAAAATGATAGATGCCATCGCCGCCAAAAAAAAGCCGGAGTTGTCCCGCTTCATCTACGGATTAGGTATCCGCCATGTCGGTGCCCAAACGGCGATTGACCTGGCTAACCGCTTTAAGAAGCTCGATAATTTGGGCACCGCCAAGCTAGACGAACTGAAAGCTGTCGAGGGGGTGGGTGAAATAGTGGCGGATTCCATCTACCTATGGTTCGACGAGGACAACAACAAAGAATTACTGGCCAAATTCCGGCGGCTGGGAGTCTGGCCAGAGAACGTAAAACACGTCGGCGGCAAGCTGTCGGGCCAAAGCTTTGTAATTACTGGCACGCTGGAGACTATGGGCCGCGACCTGGCCGCAGAAAAAATCCGCGCGCTAGGCGGCACCTTTCAAACCTCCGTTGCCAACAACACGACCTACCTGGTGGTCGGCGCCAACGTCGGCGAGGCCAAGCTTAAAAAAGCCAAGGTTCTGGGCACCAAACAAATCTCCGAAACCGAGCTACTAGAATTGTTGGGGCAATAAAAATGCCGCACATCCATGAATTATACGACTTCACGGTAGGTGTTTTTATAGTGTATGGCGATAAAGTACTATTGGTTTATCATCCACGGTATAGCAAATGGCTATCACCAGGTGGGCACATAGAACTAAACGAGGATCCCGAAGAAGCTTTGTTTCGGGAAATACAAGAAGAAACAGGCTTAGATGTCGAAATCTTGAGCATCAAGCCTACCGCTTCAGCTCCTGGCACTAAACATATTTGGCAGCCGAATTACGTTGACGTACATGACGCTAAGCTGCCTCACAAGCACATCAATTTTATTTACTTTGCCAAATCAAAAAACAGTGCAGCAACGCTGTCAGATGAGCACACAAAGTTAAGGTGGTTTAAGATTCAGGACTTACGTAATAAAAAGTACGGGCTACCACCAGTAATGATATTCTACGCCGAACAGGCTCTCAGAACAGCTGCTAGTTGACAGTTCCCCCAAAAAGGTTAAGATTAAAAGTAGTTCGTGCGCATGCGGCGCCGTTTAAAACAAAAATAAAACTAAACCCGCCGCGGGTGGGCGCGCACGAAAAAGACCGAGTAGAAACTCGGTCTTTTTATTGCGAATTGGTGGGCGAGGTGGGACTTGAACCCACAAGATTTATTCAACCAACGGATTTTAAGTCCGTCGCGTATACCAATTCCGCCACTCGCCCAAGCTTTTTGCTTATGCAAAAGCCTGGAGGCGCCGACCGGAATCGCACCGGCGTACAAGGTTTTGCAGACCTTTGCGTAACTACTCCGCCACGGCGCCATTTTTGCAACAGGTTAATTATATAGCTTCGAGCCGGTTCATTCTATTTTTAAATGGATTGAGCGAATCGGGTTCGGCATATATTTTTCCCTAAACGGTAAAAATAAGCAAGATAATCCACAGGCAAGACATTTAATACAACACTAGTATCTTGCCAGAAAGTAAAAAGCGCCGTATTGTGAAGGTACAACGGTAAATTAAAGGAGGGGCTATGGACTTATGGACTTGGGGCAATCCAGTTGCATGGGCCGTCTTTCTCGTAGGGTGTGGGATCTCGGCGTTATTGCTGAGTTTGGCTCTGAAGTTCTTGGGCCACGCGACAGACGTCTTCGTCAAGTTGCCGATGGTTAAAAAACGCTAGGCTAAAAATAAAAGTTATCACCTAAATCCTGGCTTTGGGCACGCCGGGATTTTTATTTAAATAACAGCGATAACCTGTTAAAATGACACGAGCGGCAAGGGAAAAGAGCAGCGAGCTCGCCTTGTATTAGCAGGGTCGGCTTTGCCGATGGGCGATGAGAAAAGCCGTAGGCTAGTCTCATTATTGGGGATATAGCTCAGTTGGCTAGAGCGCTTGCATGGCATGCAAGAGGTCCGGGGTTCAAGTCCCCGTATCTCCACCACAATATTATGAAGAAGTTATCTAGCGGGGCGAGTCTAAAGGATTACCAGCAACTGATACGCGGTCTAGTTGTTGAGCGTGGCTTTGACAAAGAGACAGTA
>CAZUPM010000004.1:0-11610 GCA_964622365.1 uncultured Candidatus Saccharibacteria bacterium
ATTTTTTTTGCCGATTGCCTTGCGTAGAGTATCAGCCTGGCCGCCGCTAAAACCGCACATTTCTTTAGAAATCTGCATAACCTGTTCTTGCGTGACGATTACGCCATAGGTATTTTCGAGTGCCGGCTTCATGGCAGGGTGCAGGTAAGTTATTTCTTCTCGCCCAGTCTTGCGGGCAATAAACTGGTCGATAAACTGCATCGGTCCGGGCCTGTAAAGAGCAACCATAGAGATAATGTCTTCAAAAACCGTCGGTTTTAGCTGCTTTAGATAGCGTTTCATCCCAGCCGATTCCAGCTGGAAAACTCCGGTAGTATCACCACGGCTTAACAATTCGTAGGTTTTAGCGTCGTCTAGAGGTATCTGGGTGATGTCCAGGTTGGCCTTATATACACGGTTAATGATGCGCAGGGCGTTTTTAATGATCGTTAGGTTAGAGAGGCCTAAAAAGTCAATTTTAAGTAGCCCTAGCTCCTCGATCGGCCCCATGGAATACTGTGTAGCTATCACGCCTTTTTGAGCCATTTCGAGTGGCGTATAAAGTACGATGTCGTCAGGCGCTATGACAACGCCCGCCGCATGCACGCCATGGCTGCGAATAGTGCCCTCTAGTTGCATCGCCAAGTCGAAGACCCGCTTAGTCGCTTCGTTGGTTTGGTACTCATTCTTGAGCTCAAAGTTTTCTTGCAGCGACGTCTTTAAGGGCGTGTGACGACCCTGGACTGGCGGGGGTATCATCTTTGCCAGTCTATCAGCTTCACTGTAAGGCACTTCTAGCACGCGGGCCACGTCACGAACGGCATTGCGCGCGGCCATACGCCCGAAAGTCACGATATTAGCCACCCGGTCGGGCCCATATTTATCAACGCAATATTGTATGACTTCGTCGCGCCTGTTATCTTGGATGTCAATGTCGATATCAGGCATGCTGATACGGTCGGGGTTTAAAAAGCGCTCAAACAGTAAATCGTACTGTAGCGGATCCAGCTCGGTGATCTTTAGCGCGAAGGAAATGATTGAGCCGGCAGCACTGCCACGGCCCGGGCCAAAAACAATCCCCTGCTTTTTGCCCCAGCCTATAAAATCAGCGATTATCAAAAAGTAGCCGTTAAACTTCATCTCGTCTATGACGTTTAGTTCATAAACCGCTCTGTCTGCCATGTCCTTAGGCAGGGTCTTTTTGGCGGCCGCTTCGTCTAGCTTGGCTGCTTCAAGCTGGCCCACGCCACTATAGCGCCAGGCCAAGCCCTGGTATACAAGCTTCCTTAGGTAACTTTTTTCGGTTTGACCTTTTGGAACGGGAAATTTAGGAATCAATATTTTGCCCAAATCGATATTCACGTTGCAGCGATCAGCTATCGCCCGGCTGTTAACTATGAGTTCGGGATGGCTGCCGCCCCAGCGCGTGATAACTTCTTCAGGTTTAGTAACGTGCAGTTCAAAGTCCTTCAGGCTCATGCGTTGCTCTTCGCTCAAGAAAGAACCGGTCTGGACACAGAGTAAAACTTCGTGGGCCTCTTGATCTTCCTTTTTAAGGTAGTGGGCATCGCAGGTCAGAACGCATTGGATGTTGAGCTCTTTGCCAAGTTTGAGGGTCTGTTTTGTGGCCTCAACCTGTTCGTCCCAAGCGCTTGGATGCTGCGGATGCCCGTGGTCCTGAACTTCTAAATAATAACGGTCTCCAAAAATTTTTTTGTACCAACTGGCGATTTCCTTGGCTTTTTGATACTGGCTCTGGCGTAAATTGTCGCTGACTTCGCCGCCAATGCAGCCAGATAGTACTATTAGGCCTTTGTTGTATTTCTCTAATAGCTTATGATCTATGCGCGGGCGGTAGTACATGCCGTCCAAGTTAGCTATCGTCGACAGTCTCATCAAATTCTGGTAGCCTTGGTTGTCCATGGCCAGCAAAATTAGGTGGTAATTAAGTTTATCTTTGTCCGGGTCTTTATCCGTGTGGTTGCGTGCAGCTACATATGTTTCCATGCCTATGACGGGTTTGATCTCGTGCTGTAAGGCTTGTTCATAAAACTCTATGACCCCGGAGAGCGTGCCGTGGTCTGTGATGGCTACCGAGTCCATGCCATAAGCGGCAACTCTTTCAAGAAGCTCAGGGACTTTAGTCAGTCCATCCAATAAGCTGTATTGGGTATGGTTGTGCAAATGCACGAAATCGCTGGGCGAAAGTGTTGATTTTGAAGACGCCATAAACTCTCTTTGTCAGCTTATTATAACTAAAGAGCCCCCCTAAAGGCCAGGCTTAAAACACGCCTAGCAGCGACCTTACTTCTTGAGATATTTTTTAAGCGAGCTATAGGCGTCGGTCAGGTCGTCGATCGCCTTCTGCAAATCCTGGTTTTCAGCGCCGCTTTCGCGAGCGGCCGTTAGCATCTCACGAGCTTTTTGTTTGGCAGACTCAGCTTTATCAAGCGAAACCTCCAGTTCGGCTTTGGCTTTGCCCCGAACCTCGGCAGCTTGTTTTTGGGCAGACTTAAAGGCTTTTTCTAGCTCTGATTGCAATTTCTTTAGCTCTTTTTCCGCTTGTTCGGCATCTTTGCCGGCAGTTTTTTTGACGTCTTTTCTGGTTTCTTTTCCGCTTTTAGGCGCTGTCAGAATCCCGGCCACATAGCCAGCTGCGGCCGCTAAAAGCGCTCCCACCGCTATTTTTTTGCCTGTGCCTTTTGCCATGGTTAGTCCCCTCCTTTATGCTTTTTGGCAGTCTCTACAATATTGGCAACTAGCTTAATCAACGTAATCTTGCCGGCTGACTTGCGGATGGTCTCGGCGGCCGCCTCGGCCGAATCGGCAATCTTTTCGGCCTGTTCAGCGATGCGCTTTAAAAATTTAAGTAGCTGGGTAAGCTTTACCAAAGCGATTATGCCAGCCAGCAAAAACAGCGCCAAAACAGCTGAAACGATAATCAATAAAACCTCTGCGGCTGTATTCATTGCCATTCATTATAGCCCGAGTTGTTTTTTAATCAAATCCTGGGCTAGCTGCGGGTTGGCTTTGCCCTTACTTTTGGCCATAACCTGCCCGACCAGAAAGCCGATGGCTTTCATCTCGCCATTTTTTACATCCTCTGTCGCTTTGGCGTTTTCGTTGAGCACTTGCCCGACGATTTGAGCGATCTCGCCCTCATCCGAAACCTGGATAAAGCCGTGGTCTTTAGCGAACTTTTCAATATCAACCTCAGGGTCTTGAACAATAATACCCATCAAGGTAAAGATCAAGCGTTTTGCCTTAGTAGAATTTAGTTTGCCGCTCTCGGTTAGAGAAAATATCACTTTGTACTGTTCGAAAGATAGAGTTTTTCTAGTAGATGTAACGCTATCTTCTTGGCCTGTAGTAACTTGATCGGTCACTGCCTTTTCTAAGGCGGGTAAATCATTGATTTGAAATTTAATTATAAACTTTGTAAGTTTGGCGTCTTTTTTTAAAAACTCGTCAAGCTCTTTTATGTAATTAGAATCGTCGGCACCTTTTTCTAAAATAGTTTCTATAGTTTGACTATCGAAACCTAAAACTGAAAGATGATCGCGCCATTCGGCGGGCAACGTGGGCATTTTGGATGCGACCTTTTTGATGTAGGCGTCATCGAGCGTGATCGGCGGAATGTCCGGGTCGGGCATGTAGCGGTAATCGTGTGCTTCTTCCTTGCCGCGTTGGCTAACGGTTTTTTGTTTGGCGTCGTCCCAGCCGCGGGTTTCCTGCGCTATTTTCTCGCCTTTTTCCAGCAGCTCGATCTGGCGATTGATTTCGTATTCTACCGCCTTTTCGACGGCGCGGAAGCTGTTGAGGTTCTTGGTTTCGGTGCGCGTGCCAAGTTCGTCATTCGGGCTGACGCTGACGTTCACATCAAAGCGCATATTGCCGTGATACAGGTCTGCATCAGACACGTCGGCGTACTTCATCAAAAAATATAGCTCGCGTACATAGGCTTTGGCCTCGGCAGCACTGTGCATGTCGGGCTCGCTGACGATTTCTAGCAACGGCGTACCGGCACGGTTTAAATCTACCAAGCTGTAATCGGCGCCGGCCGGATGCGTATTCTTTCCCGCGTCTTCTTCCAAGTGAGCGCGGTTGAGCCGCACTGTTTTGGGCTGGCCGTCGACCTCGATAGTCACGCTGCCGCCGGAGATTATCGGCTGGTCATACTGGCTTATTTGATAGCCTTTGGGCAAATCAGGATAAAAATAGTGTTTGCGGTCGAATTTACTGAATTTTTGCGGTTCGGTGCCTAGCGCGAAAGCCGCCCGCGCGGCCAAGTGCACGGCTTCTTCGTTCAAAACCGGCAGCGCGCCGGGCAGGCCAAAACATATGTGGCTGACCAGCGTGTTGGGTGGCGCTTGCCGCGCGTCGTTGCCACCAGCCGCGAATAGTTTGGTTCTGGTTTTGAGCTGAACATGGCACTCGATGCCAATAGTTGGCCTGTATTTGGCCCGGATGGAGTCAGACAACATACTTCGCCCCAAATCCTAAATAATAAATTAGGAGCCCGAAACAAATTCGAAGTACGAAATCCGCAACTTGCAAATTCCTAGTCTCCAATCTCAGACTTTTAATCTTCTTCTTCGGGCTGTTCATTTGAGCGCCTCTAGATCCCTAAGTGCCTGGCGGATACCTTTTAATGCTTCTTTAACCATATTCTGCGTCAGCTTGACCGCCGTTTCGTGTATAAGCCGGTTGCGAAGCTTGTGGCCAAACCAAACGCCATCGTTGTCGGTTAGTTCGCGTTGAGCCGATACCAAGCGCTCACCCATGCTTTTGCCATGGTAGCGTCTTTTTTTAAGTGCTTCGTCGAGCAATTTATCCGCATCAATTATGGCCAAAGGCCAGGTAGATTTGTTAGAGCACTGTTTTTGCAGTTCCTGCCATTTGTTTTTAAAGTAGTCCGGATTCAGGGTTCGGGGACGGCGGCGCAATAACATGGCTATACCGACCACCAAAACCAAAAAGATTGCAGCGGCAATAATTTCTTTATCGAGCTGGCTCATGCCAACACCCCTTCCGTCGCTTGGGCAAGCTCCAAAAGCGATCGGTCGGCGCGCTGTGGCGCCATCAGTTGTAGCCCGACCGGCAATCCGTCCACCGCGCCAGCCGGGATACTGATGGCCGGGATGCCGACCAAGTTTGCCGCCACGGTCATAACATCGCTCAAGTACATCTTTAACGGGTCACCGGAATTGGCTCCCAATTTAAAAGCGGTGGTTGGCGTAACCGGACCGACCAAAAAGTCGACAGACTTAAAGACTTCGTTAAATTCATTAATCAGTTTGGTGCGCACAGTTTGAGCTTTTTTATAGTAAGCGTCGTAGTAGCCTCTACTAAGCACATAAGTGCCAATCATAATGCGTCTTTTGGCTTCGGCGCCAAAACCGACGCCACGCGATTTTTTGTAGCTTTCGTCCAATGTTTTGGCGTCCGGGTAGCTATAGCCGTAACGTTGTCCGTCGTATCGACTCAAATTGCTGCTGATTTCGGCCGGACAAATTATATAATAAACAGCCAGCGCCAGCGGTAGCGACGGCAAACTGACTTCTTTAACTGTGGCTCCGCTAGCCTTTAATTTTTCTATGGTTTTTTCGACCAACTTTTTAACTCCCGGCTCCAGCCCCTCGCCCATATACTCTTTAATCACGCCAACCCTTTGAGATTTGAGATTTGAGATTTGGGATTTGAGCGTGTAGCCAGTGGGGTCGCGCTCGATGGTGGTGCCATCTAACGCATCGCTACCAGCCATAACGTCCAAAACCAACGCGGCGTCTTCAACTGTGCGCGCCAGCGGCCCAATCACGTCCAGACTGCTCCCCATAGCTATAACGCCACTGCGGCTAACTAGCCCGTAGGTCGGTTTGTAGCCTACGCAGCCCGTAAAACTGGCTGGCTGGCGGATAGAGCCGCCTGTGTCGGTGCCGAGCGCGAACGGCGCCATGCCTAGCGCAACAGCGCCCGCCGAACCGCCAGAGCTGCCTCCTGGTACGCGTGTTGCATCAGCCGGGTTTTTGGTTGGGCCGAAGTCACTATTTTCGGTACTGGCACCGTGGGCAAAGGCGTCAAGGTTAGCCTTGGCCACGCAAATCGCGCCTTCGGCCTCCAGCCGGTCTATGGCAGTAGCCTGGTAAGGCGCGTTGAAGCCTTTTAAGATATTGCTGGCGGCCGTGGTTTCGGCGCCAAAAACTAAAAAGTTATCTTTGGCTATGAATGGCACTCCGGCCAGCCGGCCAGCGTTGTCGCCACCGTCGATTTGTTTGGCCCGTTTTTGTGCCCGAGCTGCCGTTTTGGCGATGATGGCATTGTATTCTTTTTTTTCGTCTATCTTTTTTAGGGATTTTTCTACCAGCCCAGCAGCTTTAAGCCCGCCGCTTTTTACTTTTTTGGCAATTTCAGCAATGGCCGGCCACTCGGTAGAACTGCTCATAATACCCGCTTTACCTTGATTTGGCCGTCTTTAACTGCGGGCACATTTTTAAGCAAGTCCTCCTGCTTATACCCGTAGTCCTTAACCTCATCTTTGCGAGTGACGTGCTTTAGGCCGGTGACCTGGCTGGTCGGCTCCAGCCCGTAGACGTCCACCGCCTGGAGCTGCTCGACATAATTTAAAATCTCGGCTATTTCGGCACGGAAATTCTCTACTTCTTCTTCGCTGAGTTCCAACTTGGCGAGACTGGCCAATTTTAAAACGTCTTCACGCGTGAGTTTTGCCATTTGCTAATAGTATAGCAAAGCTCAAGTCTGCGCTTGTAATTTGCACACACAATCGTCGATTTGATTAAACATAAATATAATGCTATAATCTTTACTAGTCATGGGTACAGATAGAAGCGAACGCCACCCCTTATTCCGCAGCAAGGCATTAAATAGGCTGGGGCTAACGGCTTTGCTAAGTATTGCTGGTGCTGGCGTTGCCGTCTACGAGGGCTGGAGTGCCGCAAACCAGGCCACCGCTGCCGGTCAAACGGCCCGAGTTACCCAGAGCGACCCCGCTTCAGGCACAATCAGTGGCGATGAGTTTGATTCTTCGGCTTATTACCGAGACGCTGAAGTTTTGGGCGGAGCTGCAGGCATTTTGTCGGTAGTTTGGGGGGTTGGGGTTGCCGGAGTGGCTTTTGCAATACGCAGAGACGAAAATTTACTACCCGGCCCGACACAAGTTGACTCCGAAGACGCATAAATTGTGTGAATATTCTCACCGCTAAGTTTTTCAAAACACTGTAACTTAGGGTTAGCTGATTGTTATCAGCGCACATGAGAGAATCCAAAAGCACAGCATTTTAGCGGCACTAAAATGCACCGATTCTGTCATATAGCCTAAACTCTCAACATCTTTGAGCGCTTGGGCTATCAATATCAATCTAAGCTCAAATAAAAAGATCTGGTTTTAAATTCTGTGGGCTTACGCCCGTGGATGCCATGCACCAAAAAGCCTTCTGGCAAAAGGAGATCTTGCTATGCATGAAACGCCACGCAGGTTCAAGTTATTGCGTCCTGTCGCAGCCTTATTGTTGATGACTGGCAGCGTAGTCGTAGCTGACTCGCTTACTGATGCGCCAGTTCATCATCAGGCTACCGAGCAGGCGCCGACCAAGTATTGGTTTAATTTGAATTTTATTCTCCCCAAGCTAGTTGTGCCGACTGAGATTACAACTACAACAACTACGTCTACGGCCACCACTACTTTACCGCCCACTACTACCACCGCACCTTCAGCAAAACAAACGCCAAATGCTATAAACGACTCTGGCGCCACCAATGCCTTTACGCCAGATTGGTATCGCTGTGTTATCAACCCGGAATCAGGCGGGAACCCTAACCAGCCGGGTACCGGTGGCGAGTTTGGGTTTGAAACCTCAACATGGCAATCAAATCCATACGCGCAGGTATGGCAATCGCAAGAGCCCGCGGGTGCTAACTGGTCGCTTCCCTGGGAAGCACCACTCTACATACAAGCAGAAGCTGCCCTCATCTTGTACACTAATAATGGAGGGTTCGGGCCAACCGCTTGGAACAACAGTGCCAATTGCGGCAAGAGTGGCTAGCTACATTTTGGTTTTGATTTCGGCAATCAGGTCTCGGAGTTCAGCGGCTTGTTCGAATTGCAAGTTAGCGGCGGCCAGTTCCATTTGAGATGTTAAATCTTTGATGAGTGATTTGTACTCATCCTTTGGAATTTTCTTTAAATCGAGCTTGGCACGTTTGGCTTCCTCCGGCAATTCCGGCCGCAGGCCTTTTTCTATGGCTCGTTTGATACCTTTGGGCGTGATGCCGTGCTTTTTGTTATAAGCTTCTTGGATTTTGCGGCGACGGTTAGTTTCGTCAATGGTGCGCCGCATACTGCCGGTTACCACATCGGCGTACATAATCACATGTCCCTGTTCGTGACGGGCGGCCCGGCCGACAGTTTGGATGAGCGCCTGTTCTGACCGCAAAAAACCTTCCTTGTCGGCGTCTAAAATGGCAACAAGGCTGACTTCTGGCAAATCCAAACCTTCTCGCAGCAGGTTTATGCCGACCAGCACGTCATAAGTGCCAAGCCTAAGGTCGCGCAAAATGTCGCTGCGCTCCAGCGTGTCGATATCGCTGTGTAGGTAAGCGACTTTGATGTTGAGCTCTTGCAAATACTCGGCCAGGTCTTCGGCCATGCGTTTTGTCAAAGTCGTCACCAACACGCGTTGGTGCTTTTCCACAGTGCTACGGATTTCGGCTATCAAATCGTCAACCTGGCCTTCCACCGGCCGGACTTCAATCGGCGGATCCAAAAGCCCGGTCGGGCGAATGACTTGCTGCGACGGTTCGGGCGAGCGGCTTAATTCGTACTCCGCCGGCGTGGCGCTGACGTAAACCGCCTGGTTGACGTGCCGCTCAAACTCGGTAAAAGTCAGCGGGCGGTTATCCAGCGCGCTGGGCAGACGGAAGCCGTATTCTACCAATACTTCTTTACGCGCTCTGTCGCCATTAAACATACCGCGCACCTGCGGCATCGTCATGTGGCTTTCGTCAACAAACATCAAAAAATCGTCCGGGTAATAATCAAGCAAAGTGGCCGGCTGCTCGCCCGGTTCGCGGTTGGTTAAGTAGCGGCTGTAATTTTCTATACCTTTAACGAAGCCGGTTTGTTCTAGCATTTCCAGGTCAAAACGCGTGCGCTTCTCCAGACGCTGGGCTTCTAGCAATTTGCCTTCTTGCTTAAAGAACGCTAGCCGTTCTGCTAGTTCCTGCTCGATTTTCCCGAGAGCCAGCTTGAGTTTGGTTTCGGGCGTTACAAAGTGCGAGCCCGGGAAAATCGTTACCCCGGCCGGCCGTCCCAGAACTTCGCCGGTTAGCGGATCGATTTGGGTTAGCTTTTCCAGCTCGTCGCCAAAAAGTTCAATCCGATAAGCCTGCTCTTCGCCGGCCGGGTAAACATCCACCACGTCGCCACGCACGCGGAAAGTACCACGATGAAAGTCCAAGTCGTTGCGCTGGTACTGGATATCGGTCAGCCGGCGCAACAGCTTATCGCGCACCAAGCGCTCCCCGGTTTTGAGCTTAACGGATAAATCGGCATAGTCAGACGGAGAACCTATGCCGTAAATACAGCTCACGCTGGCCACGATAATCACGTCATGGCGGGTTAGCAGCGCGTCGGTCGCGGCGTGGCGCAGCCGGTCAATTTCGTCGTTAATATCGCTGTCTTTCTCTATATAAGTATCTGTACGAGGCATGTAAGCCTCCGGCTGGTAATAATCGAAGTAGCTGACAAAATAATGCACGGCGCTATCTGGGAAGAAGTTTTTAAACTCGGTATAAAGCTGCGCCGCCAATGTTTTGTTGTGACTGAGTACCAACGTTGGCTTTTGGATGTTCTCAATAACGTTTGCCATCGTAAAAGTTTTACCGCTGCCGGTGACACCCAGCAGCGTTTGGTGGTTAAGGCCGTTCTCAACACCTTTTGTGAGCTGCGCAATGGCCTCAGGTTGATCCCCCATCGGCTTAAACCCCGCCTTTAACTTGAAACTAGCCATCCTAATATTGTATCTCATTAAATTAAGCACTAATCTAGCGATATGAATGTCTCAAAGTTACCCAAACCAATAAGCCGCCAGGAAATAAAAACAGGTGGAGGAGCTTATTGGCTGAACGTTATGCCAGCTGATTTTATGGAAAGCTTTTATTTATTTGGTTTGCGCAAAACGGCGAAGCTCATATTAACGAAGTGTTAAGCGGCCGGGTGAGACGTTTCGTTATCAGCCACGAAGTTTATCATATACGTGATCAACAAAAGTGGCTTGGCTGTTTTGGCATGGAACTTAGGGCTAACTTGGCTTGTGGCCTTAAAGATCCAATTGGTCTGTTGGCAACAATTGTTGCCGGTTTTAAGAGTAAAGAGTTTGGTCCCTACGTAAAAAGTCTACTGGGTAAAACATTTTAGCCGGCGTGGGTCGACTTGCCGCCTTCAAACCGCAAAAACCAATGTTCGTCGCGGTTATTAAGCTGCTCGTGGATGTCTTTGTACTTAGCATCTATGAGGTCTATGATCCGGTTAACCAAGCGTTCGGGATCCTCATCGTAAATTACCAGTTCGTCGTGCGGTGGCTCCAAAATTTGCATAAGCTGAGGGATGATATCTGCAGTGCCGCCGCTACCAGTTAAAATACCGCAGGGTTTGCCCGCCTCGAGCGCACTGGTAAACTCATGCAAGCTGCCAAACCTCCCGCCAACCGTTATGACGGCATCGCTGGACTGGACAAGGTATAAATCACGGCCAACGTAATGTAGGCCGGTAAAGTTCACAAAGTCGTAACTATCGTACGGCAAGCGGTACTTGCGCAAGTGTTCGCGCAAGCTGGACGCCGGGCTAAAGCCGATGCTGGTACCACCGGCTTTTTTGGCGCCGTATGCGGCGTAATACGGTAAGCCGACTGTGGCGCCGGTTGTAAGGATCTGGCCAGTTTTAGCAATAGCAGCCCCCAGGGATTCAGCCATCTTATAAGATTGCCTGACAGTCTCGCCAGCGGCCGCGCCGGACACGCAAATACTATAGCGCAAGGGCCGATTGGCAAGCGGGCTCACAAGTATCCGCCCCCAGCGGCCTTAATTTTCAATTTGCAATTATCAATTATCACCGCGTTATCGTTTACCCACTGGGCATTGAGGATTGAGTAGTTGAGAGGCTTGAGATTAGGGGCTAGAAAATGGTTCCTATAAGATGGCGAGCGCGACACGGTCATGATAGCGCCTCCTCCGGTTCGGCGACCGGTTCGGCCAGTTCATCGCTAAGCTGGCCAACAACTTTATCTAGGTTATTACGGTTTAGATAACGCGCCAGCAAATCGTGCCACACCCGTCGTCGCATATGGTGCACAAAGCGCTGATCGTATGGCAGATCATTGACAGCATTGAGCGCCGCATCTAATACATTAAGCGAGACCGGCTCGCCACTTTGCATGAGCGCCAGGCCAGGTGTATCTATCCAGAATTCCAAGGCCGGCACCGATTCGGCCAACACTTTTTCGGTGTGGGCTAACTTTAGGTCTTCGGGCTGTATATGCGGTTCAAACAAGGCAGCATCGTAATCGGCCGCCGAATCATAATATTCATGCAAAACCTTCCATGGCAGGCGCGTGCCAG
>CAZUPM010000004.1:11620-21733 GCA_964622365.1 uncultured Candidatus Saccharibacteria bacterium
CTTGCCAGAGAGGGATACGATCGAGTTCGAAACGCAGGCGCGTGCCAGCCAGTTTGGCCGTTGTGTAGGGCTCGTCGGATGCAACCTGTGCCACCAGTCGGCCGAAATCGGGCTTGACCTGTTGCAACTTTAAAAAAGTGCTGCCGCAGCGGATAGTATTGATGTCTTCTAACAAAAGCAGCACGCTGGTGATAGCCAGCGCCGGCACCTCGGCCGCAACCGGCAGCACAGTTATGGCTCCAAGCTCAGTAAAGCAGGCGCTAGCATGGTGAAAGCGGTCAGAAAAAATCTGGGCTACAGTCTCCCACCGCCGGGCCGTTGGGTAGAAAATCTCGACCGTACGCACTTCAAAGTCAGCCGGGCCAAGGGATTCGTACTGGCTGGCCAGCCGTTCGTGCCAGCCAGAGGGTTCATATACCAAAGCGGCCGCGTAAATTTGCGGCAGTGGTTCATGCTTAAGCATGGACTCAAGCGAACGATAACCGAGCTGCTTGAGCGTTTTGGCGGGTGGTAAATTCTTTAAAAGTCGTTTGACAGAGCTATTTTTTAGGGCGAAGCAGCTGCGCGGAACATCAAGCCCCCGAACAAACCGCCTTGCGCCGGCCAGTATCTCGGTTGAGCCGCTGTCGGCCGGCAAGCCGATAAACCCTTTGAGTCTTTCTTCATCGTCAAGCAGGCGTTGTTTAAGCGTGCCGTAAAGCTCTTCGCCGGTCGTACTGCGCAGGTCAAGGCCTAGTTCTCGTAGTTTACTTTGGGTTCGCTGCAAAATTTCCGCACTCAAACGTATGTCGCTATTTGGCTCGCCGCTAACCCTCTCTAAGCTACGGAGGTTAAGGCTAAAGCCGGGTTCCTTGGCCCCTAAAAGCTCGGATAGCATCCGGGTCATAGCTCGGACTCCTGGCAACACCTTTTTTTTAAAAACTTTGTCATTTTATGATTTTTAATACTTTCGCTTATTTTCAGATTATCACAAGCAGTTTACGAGCGCTAGTGCCAACGGCCTCACGCCAGACGTTCAGGCTTGTACCCGGCCGGAGCCTTACGCAAGTACTCATGGATTTGCTCGTCGGTGAGCAAGCCAGCTTGGGCACCGAGCTTTTGGCAGACGCTCATGGAGTTTACGGGCGCTAGCTGCAGGGCGCCCTCGATAGTATTACCCTTAACGAGCGCCGCCACAAAGGTGCTGGCAAAAGCGTCACCGGCGCCAGTACGATCGAGCGGCGGAGCAATGTCCGGGTAAAGTGGCATCTTGAACCTATTCTGGCCGTCAGAAGCGTAGGCTCCGGCTTGCCCATCAGTAATAACCACAATTTTAGGACCCAGAGCGTGCAAATGCTGTAACAAATCATTGACGTCTTCGTGATTACCGCCGCCGACAGCAACGGCCTCTTCGCGGTTTAGCACCAAGACCTCTGTGCGCTGATAAATTCGTTTGAGCCGTTCGGCGCCGGCTTCCATCTGAAAAGTTCCGGGCTGGAAGGCCAGCTTGACCGAAGGGTTATCGTCCAGCCAATCACTGACCTGGTCGTGATACGGAATGGCATGCTCGCTGATGCTGCTAAAGTAAACCCACCGCGGAGTTTCAGCCGGGCTCAGCTTTGGCCAATGATAATCGTATTCCTCGTGTTTTATTAAGATAGTACGTTCGGCCTTATAGCGTAACACAAAGTGGTAATTGCTTTTTTTGTCTGGATTGATGCGGACAAAACGATGATCAACGCCCTCCTTTTGTAGCACGGCGATCATTTCACGCCCTTCTTGGTCCCCGCCAACGTTAGTAGCAAAACTACTTTTGAGCCCCAGCCGGGCAAAAGCTACCGCCGCGTTGCTGGCATTGCCCACGGCCGGTATGACATCGTGGTGGTCGAACGGTATTTTGGTGCCGAACGGTATGGCCAGCCAAGTTTTGCCGTCTTTTTCGTGCTCAACTTTTTCTTCTTTTTCTAACAAGTCTATAAAGTCGTCGGTTACTATATCACCTATGCTGATAACGTCAAACAATTCTTGGGTTGCTTGGCTCGGTACGACGGTATCGGCTGTAGCCGCGGCCGGTTCTTCGGGCTGGATTGGCGGGTCACTTAGTAGCGCCTGATCGGACACTGGAGCTGCCAGCGGCCCGGTTTGTACTGAGTTTGTTTGTTGGTTTTGGTTTTGCCCACCGTCTTGCATACTCAATATATATCTTTACATAAAACTAATGCTTAAATCAACTTTCCCGGGCCCGACCGGCTGAATTAAAGTTGGCAAGTTTGGCTTCAACTACGGCTTGAACCGCTGGCACAACATCCTTTGCCACCAATTTGGCCACCGAATATTCATCCGGATTATCATGCAGGGTTTTTTCCAACGCTTTGCGGTAAGCATAACGCATATCGCTGTTGATATTGACTTTGGTAACACCAATTTTTACGGCGTCCACAAAATAATGCCCGGGCGTGTCGCTGCCGCCGTGCAGGCTGATGTTGCAATCTATCGCATCGCGGATTTTTTGTAGTAGCTCCAAATCCAAAATTTTCGGCACCGGATACTTGCCGTGCAGGTTGCCTATAGCGGCCGCGAACGTGTCTATGCCAGTGGTCTCCACAAAACGTTTGGCACCTTCGGGCGTGCTGAAAGTTTTTTTGATCTGCTCGTAATCAATTTTTTCGTTGTGTAGATTAGAGCTGCCAGCAAAGTAGTGCGGCTCTGCCTCTACCAGCGCGCCTGTGTGCTTGGCGTATTCAACCACCTGTTTGGTAGCGGTAATAATCTGTTCATCGGTCGCGTCATGATCGGCCTGCGAAACATCTATATGTATAAATTCAAAGCCTGCATCCACGCCTTGCTTGGCGGCCTCGACTGACGGCGAGTGGTCCAGATTGACGTAAATTTCCAACCCGTACTCATGCTTAAAGTTATCGACCATGTCGCGAACATTAGCCAGGCCGAGATCACTGACTTCGCCGTGGCTAACCTCCACCAGCACCGGTGCTTTGTGTTTTTGGGCAGCCCGGGCAACAGCCTTAAGTGTTGATTCGTCGTCCAAGTTAAAGGCGCCAAATGCCCAGCGTTCGGCTCGGGCTCGTTGCATGGCAGCGCGGGCTTTCAAACAATTCTGGCGAATCTCAGCAAGCGTAATCGGCATACTTTTACTATACACCTTGCAACAGCAAAGTTAGGGTGGTTAACTAGGAAAGAGGTAAATAAAAATGTCTGAGATAATAGTTGTAGAGGATCGTGAACGTATTCAAGAGCTTGTGGAGTTAGCTCTTGAGGATACGGCACACAGAGTCATAGAAAGGGCCTACAACTTTGATCAAGCCATTAGTCTTATCGGGGCCATAGCTTCCGGCGACCTACGTCCGCAAGGAATACTTTTAGACGGCAATTTGCCGGGTAGCAGGCGCCAGAAGTCTGAAGATAGCAGAGACTGTCCTGACGCTGTAGCTTGGCTTGACGAATGGGATCGTAGAACTGTCGGTTTAGGCCCTTTCCATATCGCATTCATAGGCTTTTCGAGCTACCCTAATTCTGACCCCAGGATCACTATTGACCTTGGTAAGGATAACTTCGTTACTCGATTACCCGGCTTATTGGATAGACTGCCCTCACTGACCAGAGCCGGCTAGTTTGCCAGCAGCTCGTGAGTGGCGAAGGCTATGTGCTGGGCGTCCAGTCCGAAATGTTTGAGCAGTTCGTCTGGCTCGCCGGATTCGCCGAAATGGTCACGCATGCCGATTCGGCGCATAGGCACAGGGTGGTTTTCGGCCAAAATTTCGGCAACCGCGCCACCAAGGCCGCCGTTAATCTGCGCCTCTTCGGCTGTAACAACAGCACCGGTTTTTTTAACACTGGTTAAAATCGTTTCTGCGTCCAGCGGCTTTATAGTTGGTACGTGCACTACTTCGGCCATGATGCCGTCTTTGGCCAATTTTTCGGCCGCCACCAGCGCATGGTAAGTCATAGTGCCGGTAGCGATTAAACTTATATCGGCGCCTTGCTTAAATATATAAGCTCTACCAATTTCAAACGGCGTATGCTCAGTCGTGATAACCGGCGTCGCTTCTCGCGCAAGGCGCATATAATTGGGCCTTTTGTCGATAGCCATGGCCATGGTAGCCTTTTCTGCTTCTAAACTATCGCACGGCGCAATTACGACCATATTTGGCAAAACACGCATCAGTGTCAAATCTTCCAGCATCTGGTGCGTGGCGCCATCCGGACCAACGCTAACGCCAGCATGGCTGCCGACAATTTTGACGGGCCGATCGTTTAAGCAAATCGTGGTGCGGATTTGTTCCCAGTTGCGCCCCGGGCTAAAAGCCGCGTAGCTAGACACAAACGGAATCTTTCCCATAGCCGCCAGGCCGGAACCAACCGTTACTAAGTTCTGCTCGGCTACGCCGATTTCAATAAATCTTTCCGGGAACTCTTTGGCGAACAAATCCATAGTCGTAGAGCCGGTCAAATCGGCGCAAGCCGCCACGACATTGTTATAAGCTTTACCGGCCGACAGCAGGCCGCGCCCAAAACCTTTGCGTATTGGCTTCTCCTCCAACTTGCCGGTCAAATCAACCAAGTGCAAATCACTCATTAATCGGCCTCGCTGTTTATTTTGCCGCGAAGGGTTCTAAGTTCCCGCAAGGCGATTTTTGCCTGCTCGTGGTCAGGCGGAATACCGTGCCATTTAAAATCGTATTCCATAAAGTCGACGCCCATGCCGGGCACGGTCAGCGCGATAATCATCACCGGCTTTTCGGTAATGGCGCGGGCTTCGGCGCAGGCGTCGATCACGGCCTGTATGTTGTTGCCGTCAACTTCCAGCACGTGCCAGCCGAAGGCTTGCCACTTAGCTTTTAAATCTTCCAGCGGCATGACCGTTTCGGTTGGGCCGTCGATTTGGATGTTGTTGCGGTCGGTAATGGCGATGATGTTAGAGAGTTTGTATTTGCCAGCTAACATGGCGGCTTCCCAAACGTTGCCCTCGTCCTGTTCGCCGTCGCCCATCACCACGTAAATCCAGCGGTGATTTATGCCGTCCATGCGCATGGCCAGCGCCATGCCACAGGCCTGGCTCAAACCGCTGCCCAGCGGACCAGAGGTTGTTTCCAGCCCAGGCAAACGAAGCCGTTCAGGGTGGCCCTGCAATCGCGAGCCAAGCTTGCGCAGCGTTAAAAGCTCTTCTTTAGGGAAATACCCAGCCTCGGCCATGGTCGCGTAACGTACCGGAACGCAGTGACCATTACTTTGCAGTAAGATATCGCGCTCCGGCCAATCCGGATTTTTAGGATCGTGCTTCATGACGTCAAAGTAAAGCGCGGTAAAGACATCAGCGATACCAAGCGGCCCGGCACTGTGTCCGCTGCCGGCGTGTTCCAGCATGCGAACGATGTCTTGCCGAATGGTATTGGCCATCAGTTCCAGCTCTTCTATAGACATGGTTTTGCTCACGGGCTCTCGGCCTCCAAAGCTTGTAATTTAGCATGGGCAGCCGGCGGATCGGACGCGTCGTGAATGAAGCTGCCGACGTTCAGTACGTCGACGCAGCCGCGCATCAACTCCAAAGCGTTTTTATCGTTAATGCCGCCGTCCCAACCTATTTCTAGCTGTGGTTTCAGCTCCAATAAAGTTTTTACTTTGCCCAATAAGCCGAGATCGGCTACTCCTCCGTATCTGCCTAAATCGCCAGAAAATATCAACACGTGATCGATCAGTTCCATAGCCGGCTGGATGGTCTCTGGTTGCGTGGCCGGCAATAACGCCACGCCGACTTCTATGCCATGTCGGTGCAAGGATTTGGCAAAGCCCATAAAGTCGCCTTCGGCTTCGGCGTGTACGATAACCAACTGCGGCTTGAGCGCTAAAAAAGCGTTCAGGTGCAAAAAAGGCTGCCTATACATAACATGCAAGTCCGCCCGCACGCCGCCTGGCCACCACACATGGTCAATCGGCAAAAGCTTGCGAGGCGCAAAAATCCCATCAGAAAGATCGATGTGCAGACGAGTCGCAAACATCGAAACCCGGTGTATGTACATATTGTAATCGTGTAAGTTATCAGCGGTAATGGTGGGGCAAATGTCTACAAGCACGGGCGCCTCCGGAGTTTAGCCATTAACCATTGGTCATTAACGTGTTGGCTATTGGAGATTGGGGAGACCCTGTATTTGAAACTAAAGTACGGGTAGCTGTGGGCGTTGAATTTGACAATCATGTCAGCTCGTCCAGTTCTTTGATGCGACGTTTAAAACGCGGCGCTCCGGCAAACGGCGTATTAAGCCAAGTGGTGACTACCAAGTCAGCCTGGCGCTCTTTTAAGAGGGAGGCCGGCAAGCACAAAACGTTGGCGTCGTCGTCGTTGCGGGCTGCTTGCGCTTCTGCGGCATTCCAAACGACACAAGCGCGGATGCCCCTGAAGCGATTGGCGGCCATAGCCATGCCCTGCCCGCTACCACAAATTAAAATGCCACGCGCGTCTTCACCAGCATCGGCTAACAAATCGCTGGCTACCCGGCCGGCAAATTGCGGAAAATCATCTTCCGGGTCCATATGCTTATCGCCCTTATCGATCACTTCGTGTCCGGCCCGACGCAAAAAATCCACAAGATCTGACTTAAGTCCAAAACCCTGATGATCAGCACCTATGTAGATTTTCATCCTGGATATTCTCTTTTGATTTACGCCGGCGCTCCTGGTGGCAACATCGGCTCCTGGCTAGCTGGCTCGGATGTGGCTGGTTCCGGTTTAAAAGCTGAGGTTTCCTGGGGCGCTGCCGGCACTTGGACGGCAGCCGGTTCACCGCCTTTGTGAAGCAACCGCCCCGTATCGGCGACTACCTCGACCAAGCGGTTAGAATAGCCCCACTCGTTGTCGTACCAAGCCACGACCTTCAGCATATTGCCGCCTATGACAGCCGTCAGCTTCAAATCTACTGTAGCCGAGTGGCTGTTGCCAATAAAATCACTGCTTACCAGCTCTTCTTCTGTTACGTCTAAAATCCCCTGGTAAAAAGGCTCTGCTGCGGCTTTCTTAAAGGCCTCATTCACCTCTTCGACAGTGACCGGACGTTTGGTGATAATAACAAAATCAGCCAACGATACAACCGGCGTAGGAACACGCACCTCAAAACCGCCAAATATGCCTTCGAGCGCTGGCAAAGCCTTAGCCGCCGCGATGCTCGCGCCTGTGGTAGTCGGCGTGATGTTCTGCGCCCCGGCCCGGTCTTCGCGGAAATTCTTGCCAGGACCATCTTGCAAGTGCTGGCTGGCCGTATAGCTGTGTACAGTCGTCATCATCAGTTTTTCTATGCCAAACGTGTTCTCTACCACCGCGGCTACCGGCGTAATACAGTTGGTTGTGCAGCTGGCATTGCTGATAACATCGCTGGAATTTTCTAGCTTGTCCTCGTTGACGCCCAGCACGATAGTGTCGGCGGTGCTGGCGCTATCACCCTTTGCCGGTGCGCTTATCACTACCTTTTTAGCGCCGGCTTGAATATGGGCCCGAGCCTTGTCGGGTTCAACAAAAAAGCCGGTGGATTCTATTACTAAGTCAACATTCATATCTTTCCACGGTAAAGCGGCTGGATCTTTTTCGGCGCAAACTTGTATGTTTTGCCCGTTGACCGTTATATTGCGTTCGCCACTATCTACATCATGGTGGTACGTTCCATAATTACTGTCGTGCTTTAGCAGATACGCAAGCGTTTTGGTATCCGTCAGGTCATTTATGGCGACTATCTCTAGATCATCGCGTTCAAACGCTATTTTAAAGGCGTTTCGCCCAATGCGGCCAAAACCATTAATTGCCACCCTGGTTTTCATAGTTTATGTTTCTCCGTTTAACCCTTATGCTTTCATTGTAAAAGCATAAGCGAGTCTATGCAAATCTTCACAGCTAACCTTAAGCTAAATTACAGCAGATCATGCTCAAAAGCATATTTGAGGCCCGAATTATAAAAAGGGTGCTGAAAATCTTTAAGCGCGGCGTCAATTTTCACCCAGCGATAATTATCATGCTCCCGGCTTAAACTAATCTCCGCCTGACCAATACGGGTGACAAAAAGAAAACGGTTAACGCTCAGGTCGTCGTACGCGGTAGTTGCTGTATAAACTAACTTGAGCTTAGAAGGCTGGACCGCCAGGCCCGCTTCCTCTGTAATCTCACGGGCGCAACCTGCAGCAAAGCCTTCGCCTTCTTCTACCCAGCCACCCGGGAAATCCCATTCGCCAGGACGCCTATCATCAGACTTGCTGCGTTGCAATAATAGTATTTGATCTTCATGGTTTAAAACTATGGCTTTGGCCACGTTTATTATTTTCATTTTTGTCGGAAACGTTCGATGGATTCGGCAATGACTTCTTTGGCGGCAGCAGCGTCGCCCCAACCGTTGGACTTAAAGTCCACGCCTTTCCAGCCGTTCTTCCAGTCTTTGTAGTGGCTGTAAAAATGTTCCACGCGCTTTTGGAAGTTCGGTTCCAAATCCGAGAGTTCTTTAATGTGCGCTTGGCTAACGTCATCCGCCGGCACACAAACAAGTTTTGCGTCAGACTCGCCGTCATCAACCATGTAAAACACGCCGATTGGTCTGGCTGGCACAACAGTACCGTGTGGTACGGATTCATCAATTATCAAAAGCGCGTCAAGCGGATCGCCGTCGTCGCACAGCGTGGCCGGCACGTATCCATAATCTGCCGGGTAGCCCATAGTGGTAGCGTTTACGCGGTCCAGTGTCAACCGGCCTGTCGCTTTATCCATTTCATACTTATTGCGGCCTCCGCCTTTTTGGATTTCAATCACCACATTCACAATCGCGGGCGCTTTGTTGCCATGAGTCAATTCTGCCATCAATCAATCATTCCTTTCTTTTTCGGTTCAATTGTAGCATGTTAAAGTAGCAGCTATGAAGGCGAAGTTTATCCGCCGCCAGCACGAGGCAACCAATATCATAACTTTTTGGTTTGAGCCAGAAAGGCCGATAAGCTATTTGGCTGGTCAATATACCGAATTGACCTTGCCGCACGGGCAATCCGACAATCGAGGTATCAAGCGCTGGTTCACTCTCAGTTCTTCGCCGACTGATGTTCCACTGGTGAGCATCACGACCAAATTCGCCGAAGAGGGCAGCACTTTTAAACAAACTCTCAAGAAACTAGCTGTCAGCACGGTCGTTGATATGGCCGAGCCGATGGGTGATTTCGTGCTGCCCAAAGACAACAAGATTCCCCTGGTGTTTGTGGCCGGCGGCATCGGCATCACGCCGTTCCACTCAATTATCAAATGGCTTCACGACACCAAGCAAGAACGAGATATATCATTCCTTTATTCGGTCAATAGCGAGCATGAGATAGTTTTTCAGGACTTGTTTGAGCATTATGGAATGGCGCGCCACATCCTAACCGGCGAACGGCTGAGCGGCCAAAAGATTTTGGGCTTAGCAAAACCGGCCAACGACGCGCTGATTTATATTTCCGGACCCGAGCCGATGGTAGAGGCGCTGCAGAAGCAACTTGAAGATTTAGGAATTGAAAAGAACCGTCTGGTCGGCGACTTCTTCCCCGGCTACAACAAAGTCTAGTTTTGGATGGGGTGGGATTTGCCCTCTAAGTATTCGCGGATTTTGAGCGCGGCCGTGGCGCCCTCGCCGGCGGCGCTAGCAATCTGCATGGTGGCGCAGCTGCGCACATCGCCGGCCACGAACACGCCCTTCATGCTAGTCATCAAGTTTTGGTCGGATTTGATTAGATGCAGATGGTCCATCTCTATGCCGCTGCCTTCAATAAATTCGGTGTTGGGCTTTAGGCCTACGAAAACAAAGACGCCGTCACACGGAAACTCCACTTTTTTGCCGTCTTTGGTACCGACGACCTTCACAACTTTGCCGTCCTGGCCAACGATTTCGTCGGTGGCAGTACTGAGATGAACGGTGATTTTGCCCGAATCCACAAACTTTTGCAGCTCTTCCTGCAAAATGTCACTGGCTTTGATAGTTGAACGCACCAAAAGGTCGATGTGGCTGGCGAATTTGGTTAGGAATATGCTTTCTTGCACTGCGCTGTTGCCACCGCCGACCACCACCAGCTTTTTATCGCGGTAAAAGGCGCCGTCGCAGGTAGCGCAGTAGTGCACGCCGCGGGC
>CAZUPM010000004.1:21743-36688 GCA_964622365.1 uncultured Candidatus Saccharibacteria bacterium
GGGCGTAGTATTCCTGTTCGCCTGGCACGCCGATCTTTTTGTAATCGCTACCGGTAGTTATAAGCACCACTCGTGCCAGCATCGGGCCACTAGTTGTTTCCAGCCTTTTATATTCGCCTTCATCAGTTATTTTGGTAACTTCGCCAAGCTCGATGACGGCGCCAAAACGCTCGGCCTGTTGGCGCAGCTGCTCGGCCAGCTCCAGCCCAGCTATACCTTTGGCAAAGCCGGGATAATTATCAACCCAGTCGGTCACTGCCGCTAGCCCGCCGGGCACGCCGCGTTCAAACAGCAGCGTATCGATATCTTCGCGCGTGGTATAAATGGCAGCCGAAAGCGCCGCCGGCCCAGCGCCCACCATCACAACATCGTGGACCCCTGCAGCCTGCCCACCAGCAGAGCCAGCGACACTGCTGTCAGCTTTTGGCGCGCCGCTTTGTTGCGAGCTCCGAGTCTCAGTCGCCGTACCGCCCTGTACGCCTCCTTTGCGATTCTCGCCCGCGCCGTGCGCCGCATCCAAATCCACGCGTTGTGCGTCATCGTGCTTGGGAATTTCTATTTCACTCATTGTCGTTTTAGTATAACTTACTTGCAAAGTTTTAGGGCTGTAACTATAACGCATCGGTCGGTTTGGCAAGACTCGCCGGATCGATGATCAGCCACTCGCTGGCGTCGGGGATAGAAGAAATGGTGAGCATGGGCATGGGAGTAAAGACGACACTAGAACGGTCTTGCGATGAATTAATAGTCCCGTGTACAAAAACCGGTTGCCTATAAACCGCCGCGGCATGGAGCGCGACATAATCTCCAGCTGTCAAATCGATAGCTTCGCCCTGAATCGGACAATTGATGGCGTTGGTGTCGGCCACTCCCAAATCTTCGCGAGTTTGATTTCTGGCTAACTGTTTGGTCTTCCACTCACTCAAACGATCCATAACGAGCGTAGTTCGGCCTCTGCGAGTAATGTGATGATGGATACCGAGGTAATAAACATCGGCAATCAGAGGATGTTTGGGCGTAACCATAGACTCGCCGTCGTCATTGAAGGTTTCATCAAAGACCCCGTCTATATGCATACTTACGTCGCGGTTGAAGGTCGTAATGCGACCCAAGCTAGCCGAAGCACTTCCGCGGGGCATGCGTCTTAACGATAAATACACATCTTCTACCAGCAAGCCTTTAGTGACGTTGGCGACGGCCTCAGTAAAAGCCCTAAGTTCTGACTCTGGCGCCCAGAATTCGCGGGGCGAACCGTGCGCCACGCCTTTAAGGCAAATGGCGCCAATATCACGGCCTTGAAGTTCGTCGAGCAAAGCGCGGCCTTCTGCTAAGGTCTCGACAACTCTTATGATTTTTCCCGGAGTTCATAGCTTGTTAGAGGTTGCCGACATTAATCTAGGGAACTATATACAATACTACCCTAAACGGTAATAGCTGACAATCTTTGAAAAAAGACTTGACAACCCCAAACTGATCCTGTAATATTAGAGTATGGAACTATCAAAGTTTAAGAGCGTAATAGATTTTCTTGACTACTTCAAGGACGAGGAAACCTGCAAGGTGTATTTTGAAACTATCCGTTTCCGAGGTGGTGAATACTGCCCTCATTGCGCTCACAGTAAGATTATGCGTTTCAAAGACGGCAAGCGTTTTCGTTGCGCTAAGTGCCGTCAAGACTTTACTATTAAGATGGGTACAGTGTTTGGCGAGAGCAAGGTTAGCTTGCGGAAGTGGTTTATCGCCATCTACCTATTATCAAGTGCTAAAAAAGGTATCAGCTCTATCCAGCTTGCCAAGCAAGTAGGCGTAACTCAAAAGACAGCATGGTTTATGGATCACCGCGTTAGAGAGGCTATGAAACAGAATAACGGGCAACTGTTCGGTAAGGTCGAGGCTGACGAAACCTACATTGGTGGTAAGAAAAAGAACAAACACTTTAGCAAGCGCACCAAAGGTACACAGGGTCGTAGCGTTAAGACTAAAACCCCAGTATTCGGCTTGCTACAACGTCAGGGTCAAGTCAAAGCCGAGGTAGTAGAGAATGTCAAAATGCGAACGCTAGAGCAAAAGATTGTCGAACACGTCAAAATCGGTACACAGCTTTATACCAACACCCTGATGTCCTACTCGCACATTGGCAAACTGTATCCTCACGAAATGGTCAATCATGGCGCTAAAGAATACGCTAGGTGGGGCGACATAAACAGCAACAGCATAGAGAGCTTTTGGGCTATATTCAAGCGTGGCTACGTTGGTATCTACCACAGCATGAGCGACAAGCACTTGCAACGCTATGTAGATGAGTTCACCTACCGCTTCAATCACCGAGATATGGAGTTCCCTGTTATGTTCACCGACATTATGCAAAACGTATCCGATGGCGGTACACTTAACTACAAAGCATTAAAGGCATGACACCAAGACAACAAAAAATCCACCAGCCACTAGGCGTAAGTTTTGATGAGGCGTTAGGCAGAATAGCCGACCAACACAAGCCGAGCATTGTTACATTACCAGCAAAACCGTTTCTAAAGTGGGTCGGCGGTAAGCGGTCAATCATAGACGAGCTGTTAAAGCGTGTACCCAAAGACTTTAAGACATACCATGAGCCGTTTTTAGGCGGTGGGGCGCTATTCTTTGCCTTGCAACCTGATAGCGCCTATTTGTCCGATATAAACTTTCACCTGATTATTGCCTTTACGACTGTTCGGGATCATATAGACAAGCTGATAGCCGAGCTTAAAATCCATGAGGCTAACCACTCTAAAGAATACTACTATGAGGGGCGCATAAAGCTATTCGAGGAACACGACCCCGTAAAGATTGCAGCGTGGTTTATCTACCTGAACAAAACCTGTTTCAACGGCTTGTATCGGGTCAATAAAGACGGCAAGTTCAATGTGCCTATGGGTAGCTATAAAAACCCTGCTATCCTAGACGAGCCTAACCTACGCAACGCCTCACAGGTACTACGGAGCGTAGACATCAAGCAGCACAGTTTTAAGCAACTGAAACCGCAAAAAGGCAGTTTTTACTATATCGATCCGCCTTATCACACTACCTACAGCCAGTACAGCAACGATGGCTTTGGTGATGAGGAGCATACCCTGTTGGCTAACTACTGCCGAGCCGTAGACGCTAAAGACGGCTATTTTATGGTAAGCAACTCCGATACTCCGCTTGTCCGAGAGCTTTACAAGGGGTACAATATCGAGCAGGTATCGGCTTCACGATCCGTTTCATGCAAGGCTTATCAACGTGGCAGACAAGACGAACTCATCATCAGGAACTACAACTAGCGGTGGATTTGCGAATACGACAGGTAATAACCTAGAGGACTTTGTACGCCATTGTCTTACCCGATATGGCTACGCCGAGTTTTGGGATCATAAAGCACAGGTGTTTCATAACCGCCAAAACGTAGGCGCTAAACAATTTGCCCTACAGGTACACGTTGGCGATACAATCTACAAGACTAACCGTGTTGTAGATGTGTTGGTAGTCAATAAAGAGCTGTTTCCTGACGGCTTGATTATAGAGTGCAAGTGGCAACAGTCGGCAGGGTCGGTAGACGAAAAGTACCCCTATCTAGTTTGGAACATTATCAAGACTAAAGTACCGACCATTGTACTGATAGACGGGGGCGGTTTTAAGCCAGCAGCAATAGAATGGCTGAAAGAGCAAGCTAACCCTAGCAGCGCCCTTATAGCGGTTTATACGATGGCGGAGTTTCAAAAAACGTGTAATAACGGGCTATTTTCAAAGGCTAACCCTTTACTAACTGTAGGGTAACTTTGTATATAGTTCCCATAATAAATTCCGCTTAGCCTCAAACTGACAAATTACTTTTAGGCAATGGCGGGGGCAAGTTTGGCGAGGTTATAGCCAACGACCACTTCGCGGCTATCGTCCTGCTTGGTAACGACAGTGACCGGCACGGTCATGGCGCCACTAAGCGCTAATGCTTCGGCCTGGCGTTCCGGGTGCTCATCTAGGTTAATGACGTCGTAGCTTTGACCTTTAGCGCCCAAGTACTTTTTAACCATAGCACAGTAGGCGCAGGTATTTGTGGTAAAGATAGTAATGTTTTTGACCATTATTCCCCCTTTAAGTTTGTTTTTTAGTTTTAGCTTTAAACTAATGACTACAGTATACATTAGCGTGTACAGTTTTCGTCAATACCCTATATATTGTGCTTTTTTACACATTTTTCCACTTTTTAGGCTTGAATGCGTAACAGCTTGACAACAAATACTAAGTCAGAATTAGCTGGTATGGTCGAAGCTGGCGATTGGTTGCCGTACGCCAGACTGGCGGGAATGACGAGTCGGCGGATACCACCGACCTTCATGCCCACGAGCCCTTCAACCCAACCTTGGATTACTTGCCCCTGGCTAAGCGTAAAGGCAAAAGCAGTCGGCTTATCAAAATTTTCATCAAATTCTGCGCCACTTTGAGCCAGAGTGCCGTAGTATTTTACCACTAGGCAGTCGCCCAGCTTCGCGGTCTGGCCTGTACCCACAGCCAGGTCTGTGGCCTGCAGCTTGCTAACTGTGCCGCTAACCTTATAAACAGCCGGCAGAGGCAACGTGGGCTCGGGCTGGTTATCCTGGCAGGTATTTTGGCTGGTGTTGCTGCCGCTGCTGGAGCTCGAGCCATTGCTGTGCAAGGCGTGCCAAATCACATAAAAGCTAAAGCCAAAAGCTGTAACGAAAAAAAGTAGCGCCAAGCTTAAAGCGAAAACCCGGTGGGATACCTTAGCCATTTGGACTCCTGATTACGGTTACAGTATAGCGCATCACTCAATTAGGGCCGCTGCCTTAAGCAGCGATCTCGTATGCTTTAAGCCGCTTTTTGCCGGCTTCGGTGTGCCCGCGTTGCAACTTGAGTAGCTGGTCGTATATGCCGCCACTAGTGGCCAGTTCTTCTGGCGAACCAATTTCATCGACTTGGCCGTTTTTTAATGTGATGATTTTATCTACGCTTTGAATAGTACTAAGCCGGTGGGCGATTATCATTGTTGTGCGGCCGCGCATTAAATACTCCAATGCTTCCTGCACCATACGTTC
This sequence comes from uncultured Candidatus Saccharibacteria bacterium, assembly GCA_964622365.1. Classification (GTDB taxonomy): domain Bacteria; phylum Patescibacteriota; class Saccharimonadia; order Saccharimonadales; family UBA4665; genus CAZUPM01. Next base: position 26,813 of record CAZUPM010000004.1, read on the forward strand.
GCTTTTGCTGTCTAGGCTTGATGTTGCCTCGTCCAAAATTAAAATTGGCGCGTCTTTTAAAAGCGCCCGGGCAATGGCGATGCGCTGTTTTTGGCCACCACTTAGTTTGAGCCCTCGTTCGCCGATTTCGGTGTCGTAGCCCTTTTCGAACTTGCGTATGAACTCGTCGGCGTTGGCAGCTTTGGCCGCGGCGTGCACTTCGGCATCGCTAGCCCGAGGCTTGGCATAGGCTATATTTTCGCGCACCGTGCCACTAAATAGCGCCGGTTCCTGGAAAACCACGCCGATTTGCTCGCGCAAACTGGCTTGCGTGACAGCATTGATGTTTTGCCCATCAATTTCTATTTGGCCGCTTTGTGGTTCGTACAGGCGAAGCAGCAAGTTGGTGATGGTCGTTTTTCCCTCTCCCGATTCTCCAACCAGCGCTATTTTGCTATCCGGTTCTATTTCAAAAGCCAGGTTATTTAGGACTGGCTTTTTGTCATACGCAAAGTTCACATCTTTAAAACGCACTTCGCCGGCTGGAATTTTAAGCTTCCGCGCGCCGGCACTGTCGGCAATTTCCGGCTGCTCTTCCATAACCTCAAAATAATCGCGGGTGTTGGCGATGGTCCGTTGGCTTTGATCCACGATAAAGCTGATAGAAAAGATCGGAATTCGTATCTGCATGGCGTATTGGATCAAAAGTACCATTGTGCCCAGCGTGTATAGTCCACGGGCCGTTTCGACGAATATGAACACGTAAACTGCCAGAAAAATGACGTTTAGAACCAGCCGGCGAATGACATCTTGGCGGTGCCAAAAGCGGCTTTGCGGGCGAGTAGTATCGACTATTTTACCATAGCGCCGGCTAAAGAGTTTGAGCTCGCGCGCTTCGGCGATGAAGCTTTTAACGACTTTTACCTGGCTGATGGATTCGGCAAAGCGCCCACTGGCAATATCTTGCTCTTCGTTGATAGTTTTTTGGTATTTTTGCCACTTATTGCTAGTCTTGGCCGTCAGAATAATAAAAATCGGATAAAGCGCCAGCAGCATCAACGCTACCGGCCAGGAATAATAAGCCACGATAGCCAGCGAAAACACCGTGCTAAAAATAAACTGCAAAAAGTTGTTGCTGAGTATTTGGACGTAATCGCTGATTTGATTGATGCCGCGGTTCATGCGGTTAATGATTTTGCCGGTTAGCTCGGTATCAAAATAGCGCTGAGGCAGACTCAAAAGATGCTCATAGTAGCGCTGGCTCATCAGCCGCTGCAGCTTGGCCGCCAGCATGTCGCCCAGGTAGCCGCCAATGTTGCTCAAAAAAGTCTGACCCAGGTCCGTCACAAAAATAAGCGCCGCAAACAAAGCCACCAGCGCTACGTCGGCCTGGCCGCCGGAGAGGCCTTTGGTAATTTGATCAATCGCGCCTTTGGTAAATAGCGGTTGCAGCTGGCTCATACCGGCCAGCAAAATTGTAAAGACGCTGGCCGCCAGGTAGTACCGCCACAAACTTCCGGCAAACCTAAAAATCTTAAGAATATCCTTCATTGAATAATTACTATAGCTGAATTTTAGCTTTTCGTCTGCCACAGTCTGCGAATTTCGTAAGCTATGGTGGACTGACAGGCATGATACAATTTCGGGATTTATTTTTGGAGAAAGCCGGCTGGCTCTCAATCACAAAAACAAATTGGCCGCGCTGCCCTGAGTCTCCTGTGACCACTTTTGCCGTGTCGGACAACAAACAATGTCACACAGACTGACTCCCACTCCAGGGAAGGTGGTAGACAGCTCGAGACCCAGGGACAGCGCGATGCTGGCAAACAGCGGCACATATTGTGAAGCGGCTGTTTGCGGCGGCTTCGGAGCCAGCAGGATTCTAGAAACTTCGTAGATCCTTATAGGTCGGGGGAGTAATTCATGACCTACAAACTGGCTCCGAGCGGGACAGGCGGTGCCGGCCAAGGCACACCACCTTCCCAGGAGTCGGAGGAGCATTGCTCTAGCGGATCGTGGGTGCGGACCAAGATCGCTTTAGCATGCCTACACAAGCCGGAGACAGGGCTCGTGACTAGCTTTTTACTCTCCTCCAACCGAGTGCAGTTTACGACACCTTCGGTCCCCTCTAGCCGATGGTGTCTCCCCCAAATGCTTGCAGGTGCACTCTAAACTTTTCATCTAGAATTTAGACAGTTGTGCGTGGATGCAGAATGTAGCCACACATAACTGCCTAAACTAGCTAGTTCAAAATCTTAAATATCATGCCTGTCAAAGGTCTTTTGGGAATCAAGCAAGTTAGCTCTCGCGACTCTACCAAAGCTGGCCAAATTATAATGTTTTTAAACGATATTGTCCAGCTAAACCCGTTCGGTGCCCAGCGCTTGTTTGGCGCTGTCAGAGATCTTATCCAGCAACTTGTTGACTTCGGCGTCAGTAAGCGTGCGTTCATAGCAGGCAATATTCAAACGAAAAGTGATTTGCTTATGAGTCGTGCCGTTGTCGCCTTGATAAATGCCAAGCGGCTCCAGCGTGGCAAGCGAGTTTTTCGGCTTGGCGGATTCTAGCTCGGCGCTCACAGAATAAAACAGCTTGGCGTAAGGCAAATCGGCAGCTACCTTGAGCGTGATGTCTTGCGTTACTTTCGGGAAACGAGGCAGCGGCACGTACTGCGGCGCCCCCACAAAAGGTGCCAGCGCCGCCGTGTCCAGCTCAAAGCCGGCGCAGTAAACAGGCAGTTTAAAGTTCTTTATAACAGCTTGGCGGAATTCGCCCAGCAGGCCAAGGAACGTTTCGCCGGCATACACAAAAGCGGTACGATCCATATCGAATGGCTTGGCGATGTCAAACTGGCGCATTGCTTCCGGCGCTGGTTTATAAGTAAGTTCTGTCTCGACCAGCGTTTCCAGATATTTTTTGGCAACAAAGTAAGCCGCCCCGGGTTTCTTTAGCTTGTCCGCGGCCGCCACGACCAGTGCTATCAGTTCGTCTTCTCGCGGCAAATCGTCATTGTCGTTTTGGCCTTTTATGTGGGCCTTGCCAAGTTCAAAAACCGCAAACTCGTCATAACCGGCTTTGATGTTGGGATGTATTTTGTCGAGCAGGCTGGGCGTTAAACTTAAGCGGTAAAATTGCAAATCCGGGCTGATGGCGTTTGATAATTGAAAAGCTTGGCTGGGATCCTGGCCGGCTTTTCCCAGCAAGTTGCCGTGTACGAAACTGTAGGTCAAAACTTCGTTGGCGCCGTTTTTGGCCAGCGCGCCGCGGATTTTGTTTTTAAGTTCCAAGAGCTCACTCTTTTGGGCTGGCGTGATGCTGCGGCGCGGCAGCTCCAGCGGCAGCTTGTCGTAGCCATGCAAACGGCCGACCTCTTCAACGATGTCTTCCGGAATTTCTATGTCCATGCGCCAAAACGGCGGCTGGATGGAAAGCCCCTCGTCCGCGACCCCAACTTCAAACTCGACATTTTTTAGCAAACCGGCTATAACTTCAGAGTTTAATTTTTCGCCTAAGCGGTCATTAACAAAGGTTGGCTTAACAGTAACCAAGTTCGCTAGGTTAAGCCCCTTGTGCTCGTCAACTAGCCCACTAGCCACTTTCCCGCCGGCGAGCTTGCCGATGTCGTCGACAATTTTAGCTAGCACTGCTAAGTTTTGCAACGGGCTTTGGCCTTTGCTAAAGCGTGTGACAGCGTCGGTAAACAACCCGAGTTCCATGCTGGTACGGCGGACCGAGTACATGTCAAACGTGGCGCATTCCAGCACGATATTTTTGGTGTTTGCGCCCACTTCGGTTTCGCTGCCGCCCATCACGCCACCTATTCCAACCGGTTTGTCGCCGGAAGTTATCAAAATTGTCTGGTCGTTTTCCAAAGTAACTTCTTTGCCGTTCAGCAGCTTGAGCTTGTCACCCTTGCGTGACCTGCGGACTTCCAGGCTGGCATTATTTAATTTGTCGGCATCATAAGCGTGTAGCGGTTGGCCACTAACCAGCATGTAAAAGTTGGTGAGGTCAACAATGTTGTTGATCGATTTTTGGCCGACCTTAGCCAGCGCGACCTGCAGCCACGTTGGGCTGGGACCAACTTGAATGCCGCCCATGGCAATGGCTGTGAACCTTGGTACTAGCTCGGGTAACTCGTTTTTAGCTTTAAGGTCGATTATATCGCCTGCAACGCTCGGAAATTCTGGGTTAGTTTTGTACCACTCCGGTGAAGTAAACTTGCGGCCAAGAATACCGGCCACTTCGCGGGCCACCCCCAGCGCGCCGAAGCAATCCGGGCGGTGCGTGAACATCTTGTTCTCTATGTCTATAACGCAATCGTCCAGCTTATAAGTTTTGGCAAAATCGGCGCCGGGATCAGCGTCGTGCGGGTTGAGCTCTAAGATACCGCCGTGGTTATCGCTAATTGCCAACTCGGCCGGGCTGACCAGCATTCCGTTAGACTTGTGCCCGCGGATTTCGCGCACTTCCAAAACGAAAGGTTCTTTATCGGCCGTGCTCGGTACGATTGTGCCCGGCGGCAGCCAAGCGACTGTTAAATTAGCTCGACAATTCGGCGCACCGCAAATCACTTGCACATGGCCGCTTGAATCGCGCTCGACATCTTTGGTTTTGCCGCCGTCATCAATCTTGCAAACACTCAAATGGTCGGAACCTTCCAGCTTTTCGCATTCCACAACTTTGGCTATTACGATGCCCCGATATTTTTTACCAAGGTCAATAACTTCCTCAACCGCGCCGAGCTGCGCCCCTATTTTTTCCACCAACTCGTCAGTCGGTGGCAGATCAAAATCCATAAACTGCTTCAGCCAATTTACACTAACTTTCACTCCGCAGCCTCCAATACAATATCTCGAGACAGAGGGAATTCCACGTACGGCAAGTTATTCCCTTCCGAGCCAAAATGGCCGTCATTTCTAATAATCTGCGTACCGCTAAGTTTATCGAATAGAACGCGGCCTTGCTTGTAGTCACAACCCCAGGGATCATTTATCGAATTGATAAAAACGAAATCCTTGGAATTCTGTTTTATCTTTTGCCAATCGTATGATTGCTGTAACACAGGATTCGAGTCCTCGCCAGGTAGCCGCATTGAGTAACCGGCTACCAAAATGCTCAAGCGTACTGGTGAAGCTAGATTCTCCAGAATACTTAGAATGAGCGGCGCCCCTGCCGAATGCCCCACCAGAACCGCGTCTAGCCCAAAAGTATGATTTTTTAAGACTTTTGGCAAAAAGGTGACTATGCCTTCTTGGTTAATATCAGGATAATGCGGCACCTCGACTCTATGACCGTGATCTTCAAGTTGTTTTTTTAGCCATGCATACCAATAGTACTTGCTATCGGGCGAGCAATCCGTGCCGTGAAAGATAGTTACTTTCATACAAATTGCCTCAAAAAGTCTAGTTTGCCGCTTTGGAAATGCCGGATGTCTTCGATGCCGTGCTTCATCATCACCAGCCGGTCGATACCGCAGCCCCAGGCAAAACCGGTGTAAACTTTCGGGTCAATGCCGGCTTCTTTAAGCACATTCGGATGGATCATGCCGCAGCCCAGCAGCTCTATCCAGCCAGTGTGGCCGCAAATGCTGCAGCCTTTTTTTCCGCAAAACGGGCAGCTCATGGCGAATTCAAAGCTTGGTTCGGTAAACGGAAAGTAAAACGGCTGGGTTTTGACATCCAGTTCCTGCTGGTAATATTCCTGCAAAAAAGTTTTGAGTGTGGCAATCAAATGGCCGGCGTGGATTCCTTTACCTACATAAACGCCTTCGTGCTGATAAAAGGTGTGCTCGTGCCGCGCGTCCAGGTCTTCGTTGCGAAAGACGCGGTCGGGCACCAGCACGGCAATCGGTTCGTCTTTTTCTAAATTCGACCTATATTTTTTGAGATAGCGATTTTGCATTGTGGAGGTATGCGCAGGCGCGATCAAGCCCTCGGTTGTCGTGAACGTGTCGTAATCGTCACGCGCCGGGTGGCCTTTTGGGAAGTTGAGGCTGTCGAACATGTGGTATTCGTCGTCGATTTCGCGTGAGAGCTGGACCGTAAAGCCCATGCGGTAAAAAATATCAGCGATGATTTTAATTTCGGCCATCAACGGATGGATGCTGCCGGATTCACTGGGCAAAAGTTCGGGCTTTGGCGCGTTTACGTCAAAAGGCGCCGTAATATCGATAGGGTTGAGTGAGGAGTGTTGAGAGCGTAGAGATTCTTCTACCATTTGCTCTAGCTCTTTTTTGAGCCGGTTTACGGCTTGGCCAAAGCCGGCGCGCTGCTCGGCCGGCAAGGTTTTGATTTCTTCAAACAGCGCCCTAAGTTCAACCGCTCTTAAAATTTCGGCCTTGTTTTCCAGCCCGCCAAACCTTTTTTTGAGCAGCTCGCCAACCTGGGCAACTTTGTTATTTTCATCTGTCATCGTCTGTTAGTATAACTTAATTTGACAGCAAAAAGTATGGGCGTAGACTAAGCATTAGAATAACCGTTAAACAAAGAGGTGTGATGGCTGAAGCAGATACTTCGGATGTGTCGTTTGGCGAACTCGGTGAAAAAGGACAAGCCCGTCTGGCTATAGAAGAAGTTCGCGAAGGCATGGGCGTCTTGGTTGTAAGCACAGAACGTAGAGGAGCTGCAGCGGGGTCAAATACTAGCTCTGAAGTTTATGTGAACTCATACAGGGCAACCGTCATTTCGCCACCGGAAACAGGCACTACACAGATAACAGTAAGGGACACGAGAACCGATAGTTTATCAGTTTTTAGGGTCGGCACCCACGACACGCCTGATCGCAACACAGTCCCAACCGGACGCGGAGCGGAACTTCGACCAGTTCCAAGGGTACTTGAGGTAAATCTCTATTTTTTGTTTCACCAGTTAAGCTTCGACCTAGGCAGCTAGAATTACATAGTGCTTTTGTTTTTGGCGGGATTTTTGTTTCTAGCTTGTACGACAAGTTCTCAAAACTTATTCCTCAGCTTTGGAACGCTAGTGTCAAGAATAGGCCAATTTGGTTTGACAATTAACTATAAGCTAGCCTGCTAAATCTCTGAGCAGTTTGTCTACATCTTCCTGCCAGCCGTTTTGCGAGACATAGAAGAAAGTTGTGCCAGCGCCAGCGACCGCTCCTGCTCCCAAAGCAGCCCTCATTTCGGCGGCATTCATGATGCCGCTAGAGCAGATAACATCAATCTTGCTCCCCTTTAGCGAACTTATCGCCCAAGCGGTTTGCAGCATAGCGCTCTTGGACATAGCGGACCCGCTTTTACCAACTCGCGGCACGTCCACTTCTAGCAGTGGCTTGCCATCGGCTGTGATTGGCATCGGCACTGTCCAAGTATTTGGAGTTAGCACGGCGCTGACTATGCCCGAATCGCGTAGCGGCTTAGCAATAGCCGACATATCTTCTGGCGAGTCTTGCGGCGAAATCCTAACCCAGATTGGCTTTGGTAAGCCGGATTCGCCCAGGTAAAGTAGTGCGCGACTAAAGTCAACCGGACTGCGGCTTAGAATCTCGTGCGGGTTGCCGTCCTCGCCATAAACATTCGAGCAGCCAGCGTTTAAAATTACAGTGTCGGCGCCTGCGGCGTATGCTCGCCTTATAAGTTCCAGGGATTCTTCGGCAGGGTGCGGACTAACTGGTGCAACGTTAAGTGCTAGGTGCTTTTTGTGGGCGTGGGCAATGCTCGCCATTTCAGGGACCTCTTTTTCGACAGCCTCCATACCTTTCCCAGGCATTCCAAGACTATTATGCATTGAACCGGTTTCGGGATTATAGTCCCAGTCTTTCTTGTCGCGCTGTTGCGTAGCCTGATTCCAGCCATTTCCCAAGCGCCCTTCAAGCGTATCAGAGCCTTTCTCGATCCAGCCTACGCCCGTATTGGCTATATGTTCGACGTCTTCGGTTGTTCTAACAACACCACCGGCGTTTGCGAGCGGCGATTCAACGCCCTCCAAATGCCCGACACTACCGTTAAAGCTCATTATTACCTCCTTATTTTATTGCTACAAATGCGATTATGTGGTTAGCTATATACAATGTAAAACTGACGACGGAGTTCGTCGACATATAGCTTATGAACGAAGTTATTACTATAAAAAGGCGGTTAGAAAAGTTTGGGTTCAGTAAAAAACAGGTCGAAATTTACGTTCTGTTACTGCGCCAAGGTAATTTACGCATCAGCGAAATCGTGCGGCTTACGCAACTGCCGCGCAGTTCGGTTTACGAAAGCTTAAAAGGGCTATTCGAGCTAGGACTGGCCGAAGAAATCATAGAAAACAGTTTTAAAGTTATTCAAGCCCACCCCGTTGGCTCTATCAGGCATAATCTCGATGAGCAATCAGAATCTTTGCGGAAAAAAATCGACGGACTTGACTCGCTCGGAAAAGCTCTCGAGGTTTTGCCGGCCATCAAACTTCAGCAGCCTGTTACTATCCGCTACTATAAAGGCCGGGCCGGTGCCCGCCAGCTATTTTGGAACACGCTTAAAACAAAAGGTACGATTTATGTGCAGAGTGAATGGGGCCGTAGCCGCTACGTGGGCATTGAATTTTACAAAAAGTTCGTGGCCGAATCGTTTGAGCGCGGCTTCAGTGAGCAAGTTTTAACAAATTCGGTACCAAGGGTGCTTGACTCTATCAAAGAACATCTGCATGCTCCGCTATCGCGCACAGAGCTACCCAATATCCGTTACTTCAAGGAATCAGAAATTAGTTTTCGAGGCGAAACTTTTATTTACGATAGTACCTACGCCCATGTATTTTTAAAGGACGAGGTGATAAATGGCTTCGAAATCGAAAGCCGGCAATTCGTGGAAACCCAGCGCGCCATCTTTGAGAAGCTCTGGGATACAGCAACCCCGGTCGAGCAACTACTTTAAGCACAGGTAAGGGTGCTGTTGTCATTTGCGTTATAATATTTGGCAATGGGCGAAGAACAAAAAGAAAAGTTTAAAGAAGCGCCAGACGAAAATGCCGAGAACGAAGAACCGCAAACCGACCTTAGCTTGGAAGATCATGCCAAGGCCGTGATGGCCAGCAATGATCACGGCACTTTCATCATGCCTTCTACGGTGCTGTACCCGCACCAATGGCTGTGGGATAGTTGCTTCATCTCCATTGGCCTGCGCCATTACGACATAGACCGCGCGCAGATAGAAATCTTGAGTTTACTGCGCGGCCAGTGGGCCAACGGCATGGTGCCAAATATGATAATCACCCCGCGCGAACATATGCCGGAGGGTGCTTACGAACGTCACGGCCGGATTTGGCGCAGCTGGCTAAATCCCAACGCGCCAGACGACGTAGAAACCAGCGGTATAACCCAGCCGCCGATGCTGGCCGAGGCTGTGGTGCGCATTGGCGAAAAGCTCAAGCTGCCGGAACGCCGCACTTGGTACAAAAAGGTTTACCAGGCTCTGGTAGCTTACCACCAATGGATTTATAAAGAGCGCGATCCGCACGGCGAGGGTCTGGCGTTATTAGTCCACCCCTGGGAAACCGGCTTGGATAACACGCCGCCGTGGATGCACGAGCTGCACGAGCACTTGTTGCCTTGGTGGGTGCGCGCCCTGGAAAAATCCAAACTAGAGAAGTTAATGACATCTCTGCGCCGCGATACGCGCCTCGTGCCGCTGGACCAGCGCTTTGATAACGTGGAGGCGTTGGCGCTGTTTGACGTGCAACGGCGGTTGCGCCGCAAGGCTTACGACATAGATAAAATTTTAGACCATTCGCTGTTCGCTATAGAGGATTTGAACTTTAATTCGATCTTGGTCCGGGCCAACACTCAATTAAAACACATAGCCAAAACTTTGCGCGAAGAGCTGCCGGCCGATTTACAAGAAAACATGGCTAAGACCGAGGAAGCCTTTGAGCAGCTTTGGGATCCGTTTGCCGGCGAATA
>CAZUPM010000005.1:0-24831 GCA_964622365.1 uncultured Candidatus Saccharibacteria bacterium
ACAAATTAAACCCATACTGCGGGCCAGCCTGCGAATAAGTGGCAATTCCACTCTGGTCGTCCTCAGAGGCGCCGGTAGTAAGTCCCGGCCCGAGTAAATACCAGTAGTTTTTAGCTTTTTGGAGTGGTTGGTGGCCTGTTAGAGGCAAAGAACTGGCCAACTTTTGGCCGCCTTCGACACCCATCTCTAAAGCCTGTGCCGGCACCTCTATGGTTTTTTCTATGACATTTTTTTTCATGCTTAAGACTAGCTTTAAGAATAAAGCTTTCCAGCAGCTTCAGCAAGCCTGCCAAGTTCGAGTTAGAAATTCTATAGACAAAGCCCAAGTGGCCAAGCCATAATTGACACATAAGTAAGGAGGCGGTAATGAAAACAGCAAACCCGGGTCACGGCAAACAGTGGCACAATGACCGGCAAAAGTTCATAAACCGCATGCAGCATAAACTGGAGGTTAAAAAAGCGCTTTATCCAGACGGCTTAGAACATCGTTTTGAAAATGCCACCGAAATAGGGCTGCAAGAAAAACCGCTATATCGCCACCAGTAAACAGACAGCTTTTCTTTACTAAGTGATGCTTGCTTGGCTTTGGCGTTTTCCCTGGAGTGACAAAGCTTTTCTGTCGGCAGCAGTCGCACCTTTCGGCTCCAAACTCCTGGGCCATAGTTTTAACTCGTAAACAGCGGCACTCTGCGCGGCATATAAAAATACCTGGGCTTGTAAATATAGCCAAAAAAGCAAACCCAAAGCCAAAGCAAATGCCCCATACAAATTTGATAGGTGCTTAAGTTCGTGAGTTATAACGTAGCCACCTATACTTTGTAAAATCTGTATGCCGATCGCGGCTATGACAGCGTTTAGCAAAATCGATTGCCTACTAGCTTGTCGCTTAACCGTCAATCTTAAAACGAACCAACCAGTAGCCGCGACTATTATAAAGCTCGCCAGGCTTGATAGTGTTCGGTAAAAGAAGCTTCGGCCCAGGCTAGAAGTGTAGCCGGATAACACACTGGCCATAACCAGCCCAAAGCCGCCGCCAAATATTATCTCTAAGCTGTTAGTCAAAGATTTAGGGAATCCTAACCTGTGGCCGCGTGGCACGTACCAAATGTTACTGAGCGACCTACGGATAATATCTGCCACTCCGCGGGTACCGTATATGGTAAATAAAAGAGTAATAACTAAGCCAAAACCGGTTTGCCCAAAACCGTGTATATTTTTTTGAAGCTCGTTACCGATTACCGGAACATACGGGCTGACATGTGCGAATAGCCTGTCTTTAAGGCCGGGGTGGCTATTAAGTATCAATCTGGTGATGGTTGTGGCGGCAATCAGCAATGGGAATAAAGATAAAAAACCATAATAAGTTATAAGTGCCGCGCCATAAGCGGTTTCGTCTTCACCGAACTTTTTAACCACCGCGTACGGAAAGCTAAGGTATGGATGTTTTTGCTGCAGGCTATCACACTTGACTGCCAGTTTTTCCAATTGGTTCATGGTTTAGGCCTCTACGCTTAGCCACTTAATAATACACCAGGGCCTACAACCAAGACCGCATTGGCCTGACCTAAAAAAGAGGAAAAAGAGTAAAACTACTTAATGCTGACTAAGCGCAGCGAAATGGGTTTGTGGTGACGCAGAGGCCTAAGTTTAATATAATCCCTTATTTTTTTACCAAGCAATTGGCGTCCCAGCGGGCTCTTATCTGAAATTTTACCCCGGCTAGGATCGGCCTCCAAAGAATCTACTATCATGTATTCAATCTCGCGTCCGCCAGCTTTAAGCTTGACCTTCGAACCAAACTCTACCTTGTCTTTTTGGCGTCTTTTTTCTTTATCCATTAGCTTGGAATGAGCCAAAATATGTTCCGTCTTCTCGATATCTGTCTCAAGCGTCTGTAATTTGCCTAGTGTTTGCATATAACTGGAATCCTCGGCCGAAAAACTGTCTGACTGCTGTTCTTTAAGCATCCTCAAATTCTGGATTTGTTCTAAACGTTCGGCGCGTAAGGCCTGCAGCTTGTTTTTTAATTCCAGAATGCCACCCTGGCTTAAATAGTAATTTTCGTTAATCGTATTAAAAGAATTTTTACTAGTCATGTTACCTCCACTTTATGTGTGCTTATACATTAATGAAATTTGCTGAGCTAAAGCTGCGAAAATTCTAACAATCGTCATGTCAGACAGGTTGGAACGCGATTTGTTGTACAAATTTATTTAATATGCGAATTTTGCAACTATCTAGTATAATTATAGTAAACAAGGAGACTGTCCATGGACGATAAACCAAAAAGCAAATGGCTCGAGCGTCGCTATTTGCTGGCAGCCATGGCCGTAATTTTGTCGGCTATAGCCTTTCTCGTTATATACCTGGTTGATAACAATTCACAGACCCCCAAAAAAGCGTCTAATAACAACCATATTTCAGTACCTACCCAGACTAAGCCTTCCAATAACGGGGTTTCTCAGTCGCCTCAGGCGGGCGCCGGCAGCTCTACCCAGTCCCCGCTTAGCAATACTGGCCCAGGCAATACCGTGGCATTATTTTTTGGCACCACGGCTATCGCCGGCATCATACACTACGGCTATAAACGTTGGCGTAAAGAAACTTAGGGGGTGGCGAGAGATTCGTATTTGCCCGGGCATTCATCTACACTAAGTATATGGACGCCAAGCTGAAAGCCAAATGGGAAAAGTTTCTGGCCAAACTGACGGTCGTAACGTACAAAAAAGGCGAAGTCATATTATTTCAAGGCGAAACGCCCAACAACGCATCTGTCGTTAAAAAAGGTATCGTCAAAGTTTACAATTTAAACATTCAAGGCGACGAGCAGCTGGTGTCATTCCAAACTTATTTAGACATCTTTCCCCAAGCTTGGATTATGCGAAAAGCTCCAACGGCACTGTATTATTACCAGGCGCTTACAAATTGTGAACTTTACCGCTTGCCGCGCGAAGCCTACATAAACTTCATCAAGAACGATAACAAACTGCTCATGCAGGAGCTGGACCGCTTATCTGGCCAAGATGTCAGCAAGACCCTGCGCCTTAACGCCCTGCTATACTCACGGGCCAGCGATAAAGTCCTCAACACGTTGCATTACTTAGTCCAAAGCCACGGCATACCACTAAAGCACAACCTTGTCCGCATAAACTTGGTATTGACGCATCAGGATCTCGCCAATCTTACGGGGTTAAGGAGAGAAACTGTCGCGGTCGAAATGAACCGTCTCAAAAAGAGTGGCGTAGTTTATTATCGACGGCGGGCGCTTTATCATGTTGACATGGCGATGCTTAAAGAGCAGATGAGTGATAAGTTTCTTATCGATGCGCGGTTGAAGTTTTGACGCGCCCTTTAGCCGGCGTACCAAGGACGTCGTTTATTACCTTTACGAGGCCTTGTGGAGCGGTCCAGGATTTGACTATACATTTATAAGCGCCCAGCCGAAATGCCTCATTGATTTCCGGCGAATTCTCCAAATTGGTAAAGACGACGACCTTAGTCCCCGAGTCCTTACAATCCTCTGAGTATTCGCGCAGAAAATCGACGCCGGATTTAATTGGCATTAACAGGTCAAGTAAAATCAAATCCGGCCGAAAATCCTTAAGCTTTTTTAGAGCCTCCTGGCCGTTAAAGGCTGTTTCTACCTTGTGGTTTTCTCTGGATAAGATTAAGCGGTACGCCTCATTAAGATCGTGATCGTCCTCTACCACCAATATCTTAGTCATCACAGTACTCCAATACACCACAAATCATTATCTTAAATATGGCCGCTTACTACAGTGGGAAATATTACAGTTATCCAAAGCTTATCGCTCCAGCCGAAACTGGCCTTCTCTTTTGGGCGAGCCGAGTTTGGGCAAAGAAAAATAAAAATCAGTACCGCTACCCTCGACACTTTTAAACCAGAGCTCACCATTTAAACGCTCAGCTAAAATTTTGATTAGGTATAAGCCAAGGCCGGTGCCGGTCACATCCTTTTCTATGACGTTGGGGGCTCTATAAAACTTGGTGAAAATGCGTGGCTGCGCGGCTGATGGAATGCCATAGCCGGTGTCATGGACTTGCACAATAACCTCGCGGCCCTTGCCATAAAGCGAAACAATAACAGACCCGCCATCAGCCGTGTATTTTAATGCGTTCGAAAGCAGATTAACGACTATTTCATTGACTAATAGTTTATCTGTGTTGATAGGAGCCGACATATCGCGGCCAACGTCCAGCGTCAAATTGATTTTTCTGCTGACAGCTTGGGGCTTAAATTCGGCAACAATATCTTTAATTAACTCGTCGAGCTTTACCGGCTTGCTGACTACGGTTATGTTGCCCGCTTCTATGCGCGTAACGTTTAGCAACGTGCTTATAAGTTCGTTCATCCGATCAACCGCCGTTAGGATGGTTCCCATAAAGGCCTTTTGCGCCTTATTCAAGTCGCCGGCATAGCCCTCGTCTATCATATGCGTGTAGGTTTTAATTGCTGAAAGTGGTGTGCGTAGTTGATGTGAGGCGATTGAAATAAAATCGGTCTTCATCTGGTTGCTTTCTGATTCTAAAGAAATGTCCCGGAAAATCTCTATAGCCCCGCGCGGTTTATTCCGTGAAATGATTGGCGAAACACTTACGGCTACCGGCACCAGACCACCCTGCTTGGTCTTGTAGTACATACGCTCGTTAATGGTACTGCCGGTTATGAACGCCTTGGTGATCGGCCTATCGACCGGCTCGATTAACGAACCGTCTTCGTAGGCAGCCCTGATTTTTTCGGGGAACCAATGCCCTAAAAGTTCTTTTTTCGTAAAACCCAAAATATCCGATGCCACGCTATTAATGCGAATAATCTTGCCTCGTTCATCGGTAGCTACCACCCCTTCTCCTAAACTAGAAAATAAAGCCTCGACTTTAGCCCGCTCTTCTTGCGCCATGGCTGCCTGGTTTCTTAGCTGTTTAACTAGATCTGCCGAGCTCTTCGTCATAGAAATTTTTTCCTTGTCGTTCAATTCTCGATAAAGTTTTAAGTTCGTTGACGTAGTGTGATACCACCTCTTCATCATCAGTCAAAAAAACCATTGCCGCCTTAAGCCAGTCAATGAGCTGTTTCAAGTCGTCGGCACGCAGGGCCTCGGGCTCTTTCTTTAAATGGTTATTAACCTGGCGGTTTACGAACCGTTCCGCTGCCGGCCCCAAATAGTAAGAAGTAATCTCAACCACGCGCGCATATAAATCGTTAGACCGTTCCATAGTCTATATCTCTTCTATTGAACGTAATTTTTTAGCGCCTACCGCGACCAGCACAAAACCGATAGCTATCAGAATCAGTAGCAGGTAAATGATTAGTAAAACAGACCCGATATGAAGACGGTTAATTCTGATGGTTAGAGTCGTCAAATATTGGGCGATGATGTCGGCCATGATTATGGTTGCCAAACCCGCTGATATAAAGGCCCACCGGCGGCGATACAATACACCCCTGACTTTGCGCATGTAAGTGTATATCTCCAGAGCGGCCAATCCGCCTAGATACCACATAAAAACGTACGGTATGATCAACGTTAACACCACTAACCAGCCCGGCATATAATAAACTTGCTGTTGGGCAGTATGGGAAAGTGATGTGTTTGCCAAAACTAAATAGGTGTAAAAAATGCCAGAAGCTACTAGCATAAAGGCACTAAATTGCCGCAACTTGACGGCTGGTTGCTGCTTCACGTATTCCGTCAATCCTTCCGCCGCGCCGTTAATCATCCAAAATGCGATTAAAGGCAAAAGCAAGCTTACGTAATGCGAGGCAATCGTCAGTGAAGGTTTGAGGTCGGGGTGCAATTGCGAAAAATAATTCAATAAACCGGAAGTTATAGAAACTAGAGGCAGACTGAATGCCAAAAAGGCTAAGCCGCGCGCTAATTTAGCCACCAGCTTTCCATCTTTAGCTTTCTTCACCAAAGACGAATACTCGGCGAGTTTTATGTAGCCATAAATCGCCAGCAACCAGATAATCGCCAGTAGCCCGGCCAGGCTTATACTGACAATGTGGAGCGAAGAGGCCGAAAGGTTATACTTGGCTACTGCCGGATATCTGTTAGAAAGGCTGAACCAAGTGATAACTAAATAAGCAATCGCCAAGATTGCCCAAAGTCCGTAAAACTTAAAACTATTTTTCACTGCCTGCCCCAGCTGTTTAATCGCCATAATTATATGGCTAGCCGGCGCTCAGTTTAGTGTGATTTTTAACTAACTATTATTAACGGTTTTCTTGTGCGCGGGCTTCGTTGACCACAATGGCGCGGCCTTCTAGCTCTTTGCCGTTGAGTTCTTTGATAGCTTTTTCCGCTTCTTCTGGGGTGCTCATTTCTACAAAACCAAAACCGCGTGAACGGCCGGTTTCACGGTCAGTAATGACCTTAGCTGATTGCACAGTTCCGCAAGTAGCGAAGAAATCGCGCAGCTGATCGTCGTTAGCCGAAAAGGCCAAAGAGCCGACAAATAATTTAGTTCCCATTAATATTTACCTCTTTCTGCCGAGGTAACTTGACGAGTCCAGTTAGCTGCTCCTCTAGCACGTTAATTACTTTAAATTCTAGAACGCTTCTGAAATACAGAATACTCCAAGCAGCCTGTTTCTAGCGTGCTTAATATATCACACCTTTCAACACCTACAAAATTTATTTGTGCTTTTTGGCCTTTGCGGTTTACGAGCGCTAGATCGACACGGCATCGACAGACCTGTTATTATATCCTTAAGCAGGCTCGCAGTGTATAGTTCAGGCAAATTTAGGAGGGCTATGAAAAGAACGAATGGCTCTGCCACGGCTTTGATTGTGGTGTTGGGATGTATCGTGATTTTGTTCTTGGCGATTGTTTATATAGCCGTTTTTAAGGCTGGCCAAACAGGAAAGCCCCAAACGACCATATCAGCCAACTCCACCACTTCAAGTACTACGGCTAAAACAACACCTAGCGGCACAACGTTGCCGCCAGCGACTGTGTCGCCCAAAATAGCGGAATGCAGCCAGGCGCTGACCTTCACTGGCAATGGCAACCCTTCACCGGCCCAGTGCGCAACCGGCGGCCTTAATAAGCAAGCATGGGTATCGGTGGCGGCGCTTGAACCTTCGGTGATGGGGCTTGGTTATGGCGCAACCGCCACCCAAGTGCAATCAGCGCTTTGTGCGGATGTCCACGCCAACATCAGCAACCCTATCGAGCAAACCGCCTACCAGTTGAGCTCACTGTATTACGGATGGCATTTCGCGTTGGACCCCAGCGTTGTTATCCGTAATGGTACATGCGTAAATGTTGATGACTAACCTGTAACATCAACCAAAGGCTTTAAATTTACAATCTGCTACGCCTTCCCGTTTCCGCTTGGGATCGCCTCAAGAGTCAACTGTTGCGGTGGCACGAAACGTTCGAAGTATCACCTCTGCCAAGTCTAGTGCAGTAACTACCGAATCAGATTAGAGCCTATCAATAAAGTCAAAAACCAATATTGACAAGTAAATACATTAGTAATACCATGTATACATGACTAAAACGATTTTAAATATTAAAACCGATCCCAAGACTAAGGCGGAGATCCAAGAATTTGCCGCTGAATTAGGGGTACCTGTAAGTGTAATTATGAACGCCCAGATTAAACAAATGCTAAGAGACCGCAAAATCGTATTAAGCACCGAGCTAGAGCCTACACCTTATTTGGTTAAAATTATGGATCAAGTAGAAAAAGACCTAAAAACTGGCAAGAATATTACCAAAACTTTCAGTAAAGAGGAAGCTCTTCGCCACCTTGACTCACTATGAATATAGACTATGCTAGATCTTTTGATCAGCAATACAAAAAATTGCCGAAGTTTAGGAAGCACCAAGTCAGAGACGCCATTGAGTTATTTATTGATGATCCATTCAGCAAGGCGCTAAGAAATCACCCATTAAAAGACCGGTGGATTGGTCACAGATCAATTACGGTCGACAATGACTTACGAATTCACTACAGAGAGCTTAAAAACAACTGGACGCTTATGGTAGCTGTTGGTACGCACGACGAGCTATATAAATAAACACAAGAATGGTACAGCGTAGTAAGAGAAGTCAGAAGCTCAATCAAAGCTAATTTCATAGAAAACACCTTGTAAACTTTATAAAGTTTTGATATACTTATAAAGTTATGAATTATGTTAAGCAACTCAAGGCGGTACTAAAAGCTAGTGGCTGGACCCAAGAAGAACTTGCTAGTCAGCTAAATGTTACGTTTGTCACTTTAAATTCGTGGATAAATAGTAAGTCCAAACCTAGGAAGAAGGCATTAGAAGCTATTCGCCTATTGTATTTTCAAGTCTTAGGTACTGACAGTCTTGACATAGGATACCTTGAAGCGCTTAAAGAAAAAGTAGAATCATTAAAAATCAAATCCGCTCAAATTACCGACGACAAGGAAGTTCTCGACAAGCTTATACTGCATCTTACTTATCATACAAATGTTATCGAAGGCAGTACTATGACCCTAGATGATACAAAAGCAGTTCTCTTCGAGAGTAAAGTCCTCACCAATAGGACACAAGTTGAGCAGCTAGAGGCTCGCAACCACAGAGCAGCTTTAATTTGGTTACTAAGTGAACTACAAAACGACCACTTTTTGATAGATAAAGCGTTAATTCAGGGCCTACATTTGCGATTAATGAACGGCATCATTGAGAATGCTGGCATGTATCGCAATCATTCAGTGCGCATAATGGGTTCGCATGCTACAGTAGCTAACTACTTAAAGATATCAGAGCTCGTTGAGGAACTTTTAAATAGAATCAATACTGAGTTTAGCGAAAAAGATATTATCAATAAGCTCTCTGATGCTCACGCGGTTTTTGAAAAGATACACCCATTCAGTGATGGGAACGGAAGAGTCGGTAGACTTCTCATGCTCGCTCAAGCTATCAAAGTCGGCATTGTACCACCTCTAGTACTAAAAGAACGTCGACAAGCATATTACAAATACCTAGAAATTGCTCAGACTGATAACAACTTGATGCCCTTAGAAGCATTTGTAGCTGAATCTATCATATCGGCTAATAAAATCTTGTTTACAGGATAGAGCGGCCGGGATTAGAAACTATTTTAATCTGTAAGTACTGATTTGATATAAAAATACATAAAATATTAGAACCAATCTGAGGGGTGAGTTATAAAATAATTTTCTATGTGGTACACCGTAGTCCGAGAAGTCAGAAACGCTATTATCAGTGATACTTACAATATACTACATCTTGTAATGAGATAGGGGGTCTTGTCCAATTAGAGGTGCTGTATTAATTCCTTGACTGTAATTCCCAAAGGATTCAGTATACCTTTCTTAACCGTGCCGGGTTTAATGGTCTTGTGATTAGGTATAATAGCAGTTCTTCCTTTGTTGTCCTGCAGTTTAATGTGACTGCCTTTTTGGCTTACTTTAGTAAATCCCATTTTCTCTAGGGCTTTAATTAATTCATTAGCAGAAACTACTGGTTGTTTAGGCATGAGCAAGCTTGACTGGTACTACAAACTGACGCTTGTAATCGTAATCGTCTGTAGCCTCTATGGAAGAGCCGTCTTCTAGATAAAGTTCAATTGCTTCCTTAATGTTCTCAAGAGCTTCTTCAATAGTTTCTCCTTGAGATGCACAACCGGGTAAGTCAGGAACCCATACCGAATAGCCGCCATCCTTTTCTTCTTGGAATACTGCTTGATATTCAACTGATGAGCTACTAATTTTCATACTTTATATTATAACACCGTAGCCTGATAAATCAGAAGCTTAATACTCACTGATAGATTTATATTTGAGTGATTACCAACGGCTGTCTTCGCGTTCAAATGCAAGGCCTTTTTCGGCTGAAGTCATCCTGTATCTTCCATCGTCCATTAACCGATTACCTTGCTCGTCAAAGGTATCTGGTGGAAATAGTTCGGGGTCTAATGGGCCATCAACTAACCCTTGTGCTCTTGCTTCTAGTATTTGCCTTCTTTGTTCTTCTTGCTCTCTTACGATACTTTCGGCTGCTTGGGCTAACGGTGTGCCTCTGTAACCAGATTCAACTAACTCTACTGCTTGTCGGTTTATTGCACCCTTAAGGTCTTCCATTACTTATCCTCCCGTATATTTCTATATTATTGCCCCATGTAATTGACAAAGCAAGCAATAGTAGAAATAGGTATCCAGGATTAGAAACGATTTTAATCTGTTGGCTAGCAACAGAGCCAAAAACTACCAAAATGTCAGAACCAATCTGGAATCTGTATTAGAGACTAAATTCCTGTGTGGTACGCGTGATAGGATTCGAACCTACGACCTCTGGCTCCGCAAGCCAACGCTCTATCCAGCTGAGCTACACGCGCATAACCATGCGCCATACCATCAAATTATGGCAAGGCCAAAACTTTTAGTCCTCTATTGGCGCGTCATACAGCGTTGCAACCCGTAGCGCTAGTGCAGTGCACCCTTGCACGACTTACTGCGCGCTTTGGCTGCGCCAATGTCTGACGCTCAAGCGCACGGTTAAGCACTCGGATACAACAGAGGTAATTTTAACATGCCCGGCATCTTTTAACTAGAGCGAGTTTGATACAATACCTCTAGCCGGAGAGGTGCAGGAGTGGTTGAACTGGCTTGTCTCGAAAACAGGTGTGCCGGCAACGGTATCGTGGGTTCGAATCCCACCCTCTCCGCCAGTGCTAAAATAAAGCTATGGCCGATAGTATTTTTACGAAAATTGTTAAAGGCGAAATACCAAGCTATAAAATTTACGAAGACGAGCTGACGCTTGCCTTTTTAGATATCCATCCGGTCCAGCCAGGGCATACACTAATCATTCCAAAGAAGCAGATTGAGTTTGTCTGGGATTTGCCGGACGAAGATTATCGGGCGGTTATGGCCACCGCGCTCAAGGTAGCCAGACACCTGCGCGATGTATTAGGCGTAAATTACGTCGGCGAGCGCATTATTGGCGTGGATGTGCCTCATGCCCATGTGCAACTGATTCCATTTAACACGCCGGCCGAATATCACGCCAGCCAAGATATGTCAGCCGAGCCGGACCATGCTATGCTGGAGGATATGGCCAAAAAACTAAAGTTTAGTGGTAAGGACGCTGATGTTAGGTAACTTTGGCGCGGTAATTTTTGCAATTGGAATAGGCGCCTGGGTCTACAGTAAATTTATACGTAGAACCAACAACCCAAAAACGAGCCTTATCGCTTCAATTGCCACGGGCGTGCTTGGCCTAATAGTTTTTCTAACTATCTACCATTCCTTTTTGAGCTAGCCTTTTAAAGCTATCAACCCTTTCATCCCGACTTGTATATCTGTATGATAAAGCCATGGATACGGGTGGAGGCGTTTCTGTAGTGAGCAAGCTTGACGAAAAGGCTTTAGGCCGGCGCTTACAAGCCGCCCGTCTGGACGCCGGATTAACTCAGCAAGGATTATGCCAAAAAGCGGACTTGAGTTATTCAACGTTAACGAAAATTGAACGAGGCGCCATAAAATCACCTTCTATTTTTACGGTTCAGAGTATCGCTGAAGCGCTTGGCGTGACGCTAGATGAGCTAATCGGCCACAGTAACGCGCCGGCAGGCGCAAAGGAACACCATCGTTCCGAAAGCGGCGTAAGTTTTGTTTATTTTGACGTGAATGGTTGCTTAGTCAGGTTTTATCAGAGGGCTTTTGCGCGTTTAGCGGAAAATAGCGGCCGTACCGCCGATACAGTAGAGACGATTTTTTGGCACTATAACGATCAAGTTTGCCGCGGAGATATGAGCCTTGCTGAATTTAACGTGACCTTAGCCCAAAAGCTAGGCTTAAATACTCTGGATTGGGTAGCTTACTATTTGGAGGCAATAGAACCTATGCCCGAAATGTCAGAGCTTGTCATATGGGCTAGCCAACATTATGGCGTAGGGCTTTTAACAAACATTATGCCGGGTATTATCGACACACTAAGAAGCCGGGGCATTATTCCGGACGTAAAATATGATTCCATCATTGATTCTTCGGTGGCCCACGCCATAAAACCAGAGGCTAAAATATATGAGCTAGCAACAGAAAGAGCTGGTTGCCCGCCGGACGAAATACTTCTGGCGGATGATTCCCGTACTAACCTGATGGCCGCCGACAAACTTGGCTGGCATGTGCTTTGGTTTGATGATTACCGGGCCGAGGAATCCGCGGCGAGAATACGCTCTGCCCTGGAACCGGCTAAACAGACTCCACTGTCCGGCCCAGAGCCTGTTGCCGCAACCAGTCTGTCGCCAGCGGTTAATCCAGTCGGCTTTAACGCGCAAAGCGTTCATAATCTTCGGTAAACTTTTTAAGCGTAAGCCCAGCCTCTTTCAGGTGGGCTTTCGTTTCGCTAACCAGTTCTTTGGGCGCGTTAGCCACATATGACTTGTTGTCCAAGCGTTTTTGAAACTGCTTTACCCTGTTCTCTTGCTCGCTTATCCGGTCCTTAAGCTGATCTATAAACTGCTTTTTGGCAGTTGGCCCGACATCTAACCAAGCCGGCGTTTCGGCCGAAGCTATTAATATGGAACGCTGGCTGTCGACTCGGCCAACATTTATCGTCTCAATGCCGGCCAGCTTAGTCAAAAGCCCAGCGTTGGCATTCAGAAGACTTGTCTTCTCTACTGTGATTATCAAATTCTTGCGGTTATTGAGTGCGCTTTTAATAAAGCGGACTTCTTCTACCACGTCACGCAGTTCTTCAAATTTTTCGGCCTCTATTCCCTGCTCTGCCGAAAGCTCAAATGCTTGCGGCCAGTCGGCGGCCATAAGCAAACTGTTGGGCTTCCAGGCTAGCGTCTGCCAGATTGCTTCAGTTACGAACGGCGCGAAAGGGTGCGTAAGCTTTAATATTGCCTCGAGCGCCAGAGCCAACATCCCAGGATTTGGCTGAACCTTGCTGGCTTCTATGTACCAGTCAGCAAAGTCATCCCAAACGAAATGGTAAAGCGAATCATAAGCATCGGCGAATCGATAACTTTCCAAATCTGCTGATACCGCCCCTGTTATTTGTTGTAATTTACTCAATAACCAATGGTCGGCGATTGTCTTCGGTGAGGTGCCTTCAGCCATTTTTTTGACGTCGGCCTTATCTTCGATGTAGCGGGTGATATTCCAAAGTTTGTTGCAAAAGTTGCGTGCGTCTTCGACCCTGCGTGGGTCGTAACCCCGGTTAACCGCGGGAACGCGGGTGGCTATCAGTCCCATCCTCAAGGCATCGGAACCATAAGCGTCAATGACTTCCATGGGGTTAATTACGTTGCCCCTGCTTTTGCTCATCTTCTGTCCGTGTTCGTCAAAGATCAAACCGTGAAGGTAGACTTTTTTAAAAGGTATTTTGCCGGTTGTATAAAGTCCGAACATGATCATCCGGCTGACCCAAGGCATCAAGATGTCAGAGCCGGTTTCCATAATGCTCAAGGGGTAAAATTTTTTGAAATCTTGACTATTCGGAAAGCCAAGCGTGGCATACGGCCAGCTACTACTGGAAAACCAAGTATCAAACACGTCAGAGTCACGCCGGTAGTTTTTACCTTTTATCTCTAGGATTTCTTGGTCCACTCGCTCGTCGTAAATCCAATCGTCGGGCTCATCAACGTTTTGAAAAGCCGGAATTGGGATGCCCCAGGCAATTTGCCGGCTGATATTCCAATCCTTTAAGTTTTTAAGGTAGGTGATCAGCTGGGCCTTTTTAGCCTCCGGATAAAATATGATACTTCCGGATTCAAGTTCTTTGATAGCTTTTTGGGCAAGTGGCTGCATGTCAATAAACCACTGTTCTCGTAACAACGGCTGAATCACGCTACCGCATTTATAACAATGGCCGACACTATGCCCGTGGGACTCGCTCTTAACCAAAAACCCCTGCTCTTCCAGGTTTTTTATCACTTTTTTCCGGGCTTCTTTGACGTCCAAGCCTCTGTAAGGCTCGGGCACGTCTATCATCTTACCCTCATGGTCTATGACCGAAATCATAGGCAAATCATGCCGTTGCCCCACTTCAAAGTCGTTTGGATCATGAGCTGGCGTTATTTTGACCGCCCCAGTGCCAAACTCTTTGTCTACGAAGTCATCCGCGATGATTGGAATTTCTCTCTCCGTCAAGGGTAAATTAACGCTTTTGCCTACCAGATTCTTATAGCGATTATCATTCGGGTTAACAGCTAAGGCCACATCGCCTAGCATCGTTTCTGGCCGGGTAGTAGCAATTACTATTTCGCCGGACTTATCGACCAAGGGGTAACAGATAAACCATAAATTACCCCGCTCTTTTTTATACTTCACTTCTATGTCAGCGAAGGCCGTACCATGGAACGTGCAGAAATTTACAAGTCGTTCGCCTCTGTAAATTAAACCTTCGTCCCACATTTTTTTAAACGTGGCGTAAGCTTGGCGCACTATCCTTTCGTCGAGCGTAAAAGTAAAGCGGGACCAATCGCAGCTGGCGCCCAGCGCTCGGAACTGGCTTTCTAGGTTGGTTTTATTAAGCGCTACGAAGTCCCAAACCTGTCTATATAGTTGTTCTCTCGTAAAATCAAAACGGCTTTTGCCCTGCTCTGATAACTTTTTTTCGTAAACTACCCAAGTTTCAAAACCGGCATGGTCAGCGCCCGGTAAGTACAGGACAGACTCGCCCTTCATTCGGTGGTAGCGGCTTAATATATCGTGAAGTGCGTTAGTAAGAGCGTGCCCTATATGCAAATCGCCATTGGCATTAGGCAGCGGAAAAACCATGCCAAAACTGCCGGCTCCACTATGTTTGGGCTGGAATGCCCCGCTCTTTTCCCAGAGGGAATAAATATCAGCCTCATGCCGGCCAGGATCATAAATCTTGGGCAATTTCATCAGCTTCAGCATAACACCTTAAGTTGCTTTTAGCTACCGCCGTTCACGTGAAAGTTTATAAACAAATCACGAACTACATACTAAGGTTAGGCTCTATGGAGAGCTTGCAAGGATCAGCCCTTTTCTGTTTATATTCCGCCTTATAGCAGCCTAAGGTAGCTATCATAGCGCCGTTATCTGTACAGAGCTTTGGGGCGGTGTAATTTATCACTATAGGCAAGCGCTCAGCCAATTGCCGCCGGAGTTCAGGGCTGGCGGCCACGCCGCCGGCGATTACGACTGATTTGGGGTGGAACTCTTCAAAAGCCAGGATTGTTTTATCGACGACTGTTTCCACGGAAACACGCTGGAAGCCGGCAGCAATGTCGGCTTTCTGAGCCTCAGAGAGCCGCTCTGGCAGGTTTTTCGAGGGAAAAGTGAAGTTCCCTCCGATTTGCTCCTGGGCCAGCCTTAAAACAGCTGTTTTTAAACCGCTAAAGCTAAGGTCATACTTTCTTTTTAGTTTTGCTTTCGGCAAGTTGAACTTGTATGGGTTACCTTTAAGGGCTATTTGGCCGACGCTTGGCCCGCCGGGGTAGGGTAGGCCTAGGATTTTTGCTACTTTGTCAAACGCTTCACCAATGGCATCATCCTGGGTTTGGCCAAGCAATTCATAGTCAAAGTGATTATTAAAAAGCGCGAGCTGGCTGTGGCCGCCGCTAACAATGAGTGCCAACATCGGGAATTTTGGCTGGGCTGCCGGTAAAACATAGCCGGGCAGGGAAGTCTCTGTTAAAAAGTTGGCATAAACGTGCCCTTCTACATGGTTGATGGCATATAGCGGCTTCTTTTTAATTATCGCTAGCGTTCGCGCTGCCAAAACACCGATTAAAAGAGAGCCGCCCAGCCCGGCGCCGTATGTAATTGCAATGCCGTCAATGCCGGCCCAGTCGGTTTGAGCTTCGTCCAGCGCTTGCTTAATCACCGGGATTATCACCTCAATATGGCTGCGAGCAGCAATTTCCGGCACCACGCCACCGTATTGCACGTGAAGATCCATACTGCTGGCCACGATGTTACTAAGTAATATGTGGCCATCTTCTACCACGGCTGCGGCGGTTTCGTCGCAGCTGGATTCAATTCCCAGGATTCTCATTACTTAGCAGTATACTAAAGGCTATGGGTTTTCGCAGTCTAGTTAAAAAAATTATTCCCAAAAGAATGTTTCAAAGGGTTGAGCCGTATGGGCACTTGCTTGAAGCAATCGCGGAAAATATTCTGTTTGGCTTTCCAACGCGCAAGTTAAAAGTAATCGGCATAACAGGCACAGCGGGGAAGACCACAACCTGTACGCTAGTGTCACATATGCTGAGCGAGGCCGGCTATAAAGTAGCGATGATGAGCACGGTCGCCATTGATTACGGCGACGGCAAAGGCCCGCAGCCTAACAACACCCGTATGACTTCGCTCGGCTCGCTCAAACTGCTTAAGGTAGTAAAAAAAATTAACACCAACAGGGTTGAATGGCTAGTGCTAGAAACCACCAGCCAGGCGCTTTCTCAGCACCGGGTTTGGGCCGTGCCATACACCATAGTCGGCTTTACGAATTTAGGGCACGACAACTTTCATTACCACGGCACGTTTGCGCGTTACCGTGCTGCCAAGCTAATGCTTTTTAAACAGTGCAACCGCCACTTAAGCGGCTTACGCACAGGTATCGTTAATATTGACGATCCTAGTGGAGCGTTGTTCGCCAAGGCCATCAAAAATCCAGTAACATATGGGCTTAAGGGGGGTGAATTAATGACAACAGATATTAAGCTGTCAGCGACTGGCAGTGAATTCAAAGCTACGATAGGTGAAGAAGAATATTTGATAAAGAATAACTTGCCGGGGCAATTTAACGTTTATAACTGCTTGGCGGCGGTTGGCATTACCCGAGCGGCAGGTTTGAACAAGCGGCAAATTGAAGAGGGAATCGCTAGCCTTAAACAGGTTGAAGGACGTATGAATAATGTCGACGAAGGGCAAAATTTTAACGTGATAATTGATTACGCTACTACTCCAGAGACCTTTAACGAAGTTTTTGCCGCCGTAAAGCCGCTTGCCAAAGCACAAATTATTACCGTATTCGGTTCGGCTGGCCGGCGGGACGAATCCAAGCGTCCGCTAATTGGTGAAATAGCCGCAAAAAATTCAGCTATAGTTATTCTTACTGAAGAGGATGACCGTGACCAAGACGGGCAAAAAATTATGGAAGAAATCGCTGCCGGCGTTGAAAATGCCGGCAAAGTTAAAGGTAAAAATTTACTTTTGATACACAAGCGCGAAGATGCCGTGCAAAAAGCTATTGACCTGGCAAAAAAAGATGACCTCGTTCTTCTTTTGGGCAAGGGTGAGGAAACCGTAATCATTACCAACAAGCCAGGTTTTAAAGAATCGCCAGGGCATATTTATAATGAGTCATCAGATACTATGCGCCGGGCTTATAACGAAACTAAAGCGGCCAGAGTAGCTTTAAAAAAACGCTTGGCCAAAAACAACTAGCTGTTATCCAGGGTTAGGGTTGTGCAGCGGATGTAGCCACCGCCTTTGCCAAGTTCGGTGACATTAGGCGTAAGAACTTTAAACCCATGAGCTTCGAGCTTAGCCTTAATCCGAGGCGCGTGAGAGCTCATAACTACAGCTTCGCCCGTAGAAACCAAATTGCAGGCAAAACCGTTTTTGGCTTCTTCGAAACTGACTTCTATTTTTTCAATATCTATGTCTAAAATTTTCTCCCGGCTTTCTGGCATAAAAGCTTCTGGGCACCAGGCGATCAAATCTTCTCTCAAAACGGCCAGCGCTAAATCCAAGTCGTAAAAAAAACTATCCGGCCAGCCTGTGATCGGATTTATGAAAGAGTGGTTTTCGCTGCCCAATTTCGGAATAGTTTGCAAGCCGATAACCTCAAAGCCAAGCTGCTCGGCTAAAAAGCTGTGCACGCGCTCATCGGTTCGATAATTGCTGCCGCAAAAAAGTATGTTGCCGCAGGGTAGGGCATCGCCTTGGCCGCTAAAACGATAAGGCGGCTTTATGGTTTTTTTACCAAGTTTACTAAGTATCTCTTCCGCGAATGGCTCTTCGCTCTTGCGTTTATTGGGAAGCTCGGACAAGACTACTTTGTTCCCTCGGCATAAGCCCCAATTAGCCGCGTAAACGCCGTCCTGGCAATCGGCTGGCGCGGCAACTTTAATTACCTTGATTCCAGCTTCTTCAAGGGCATTTTGGATAGCTTGGTGCTCGGCAATGGCCTTTTGCTTGTCGACGGCTACCGATGGATCCATCAAGGCGTTGATGGCAAGCTCATCAGTAAAATATTCGGCGCCGGACATTAAGACGGTTTTGTTTATTTTTGGAGCCATTATCTTAATTATATAGGGCCTGTAAACCAGCCGCGCATAACCACTTGCATTAGCTTTATTATAGTTGTAAAATGTCTGCCAGTTTAATTGGGCTAATAAATACGGGCCGATTAGACGCGCTTGGGTGTCTGGAGGCCAAGAGCTTCGATACTCATGTACGTTGAGATTGCGGAATACCTAGTGGGAGCTATCGATAGCCTTTGGTAGGCCAAGGACTATCAGTTGCTTCCACGAGGGGAGCTATAGCGGAAATCCGCCGAAATTGCAATTGGGGGGAACCATACAATGGTTGATCCTCGTAATGCTGCGATTTGTTCCTATCAGCGTCGTCAGATACGACGCATGAAAAAGCGAATGCGCAGCAGGCCAGGAAGCCACAAGAACAATGAGAGGAGGGTCTAATGACCTCGCGCAGGCAAAGAGAAATCGACGCCGCCTGGCGGACAATTGACTCACTCATTGTCCTGGAAGAGTTTGAAAGGCTGATCGGCAGAGCCGAGCAGCCGCCCAAGACAACGGCAAAGTTGCCGGATCGAGCAAGGGGGCGGTGCCCTCGCACGCATCGGCCGGTCGGCATGTCAAGAGCCGATATGCAGGCTCGTCACCTTGAGAAATCAGCCGACCGCCATACGCGGATTGAACTGCTCGGACGTGTCTGGGACGGCTTTGAACTGCTCGGACGTGTCTGGGACGGCGTGGACGATGTTCTGGGGTTTACCTGGACTTTTCATCCCAGCGATTTTGCGACGTCTGAACAGGCCAGCCGCTTCGTCGACTTCTCGGAAGAGGATTCTTTTCCGGGAAATGAAGATGACGATGAAAACGCCGAACGCATTTCGATCGCAGAACTTGCTGGTATGCGATCGATTCTGGGCATTGGAGAAGCCTTGACGGGCTTCCATTGGCAAGGAAGGATGAGAACCTTAGAAGTCTAACGGCTTGCGTACCGGGGTCGGGGGGTGCATCTGCACTATTTTTGCGCAGCTCTGCGCCTTCCCGACCATCGGTCGCACTTTCTAAATCCGCTACTCTAGCACCCGCAATCTCAACATAACCCCACTTATAATTTTTGTTGCTTGACAGTAACGTCGTAGATTCTTTATTATAAAGTCTGATGATTAGCACTTTCATATTGAGAGTGCTAATAAAAACTTAAGCGGGAGGAGTGTGCATGAGTGTTCCTATCCAGCCGATGGCTGATTACGTGGTGGCCCAGGCCGAAGAGCCGGCCAGCAAAACATCAAGCGGTTTGTACCTGCCGGACAACGCGCAGGAAAAACCGAAAGTGGCTAAAGTTTTGGCAGCTGGCAAAGAAGTCAAGCAAGTCAAAACCGGCGATAAGATAATTTATAAAAGTTATAGCACGACTGAGATCAAGCTTGACGGCACAGAGTACATTTTAGTAAAAGAAGAAGACGTCTTGGCGACGGTAAAGTAGGAGGATTTGATGGCAAACAAGGTTTTCTATGATGATGATGCCCGACGCCGTGTGCTTGGCGGGGCGGAGGTTTTATATAATGCAGTTAAAACGACTTTGGGTCCCAAGGGCCGCAATGCAGTAATAGGTAAAAGTTACGGCACGCCGGCGGTAACGCACGACGGTGTCACGGTGGCTAAAGGCGTCGAGCTAGCCGATGTTGATGACGCAACTCTGGGCTATAAAGTCGGCGCCGAGCTTATCAAACAAGCTGCCAACAAAATGAACGACGTGGCTGGCGACGGCACTACAACTGTGACGGTTTTGACTTACCACATTTTGAACGAAGCTAACAAGCTTATCGCTGCTGGCCACAATCCGATGTTGCTACGCAAGGGTTTGGAAGCAGCCGCTCAAGATGTTATAAAAAAACTGGAAAGCTTGAGCGAAAACATACAGGGCAAAAAAAACCGCGTGGCAGAAGTTGCCACCATTAGCGCTGGTGATAGCGAAATTGGCAACCTTATCGCCGATGTCATTGAAAAGGTCGGCAAAGACGGCGTGGTAACAGTAGAAGAAGGTCAAGGACTGGCGCTCGAACAAGAAGTGGTGGAAGGTTTTACCTTTGACAGCGGCTATGTGAGCCCATATATGGTAACGGACGCCGAGCGTATGGAAGCGGTCTACGATAAGCCTGCAATAGTTATTACAGATAAAAAAGTCGGCTCGGTTCAGGAATTTTTGCCTCTACTTGAGAAATTGGCCCAGGCTGGCAAAAAAGACCTGGTTTTGATTGCCGAGGAGGTGGAGGGCGAAGCGCTCGGGACTTTGATTCTTAATCGCTTGAAGGGCGTATTCAACACAGTAGCCGTCAAAGCCCCGGCCTTTGGTGACCGACGTAAAGACATTTTGACTGATATAGCTGTTTTAACCGGCGCGGAAGTTATTACCGACGACCGCGGTATGACATTTGAAAACGTCGATTTGGATGTAGTTGGTTCGGCTCGTCGGATAATAGTTAATTCGGATGAAACGACAATCGTGGAAGGCGGTGGGGTTCAAGCCGAAGTAGCCGCCCGCGTGATGCAAATCAACGCCCAGATAGAACAATCTACAAGTGAATACGACCGCGAAAATCTGGAAAAGCGCCGTGCCGCGCTAGAAGGCAAAGTAGCTGTCATCCGGGTTGGCGGTGCGACCGAGACTGAAATTAACGAAAAGAAAGACCGGGTGGACGACGCGGTTCATGCCGTCAAAGCAGCGTTGGCCGAAGGCATCGTGCCCGGCGGCGAAGTAACACTGGTTAATTTAGCTGATTTACAGCTTAAAGGCGAAGGCTCATTCTTTACCGGGGGCGTTTTATTGCAAAGAGCCCTAGAACAGCCGTTTAGAATTCTGATTGAGAATTCTGGCGAGAATCCCGATGAATGGCTGCCCCAGATCAAAAAAGGCAAGCCGGGGCAGGGAGTTGACGTTACAAACCCAGTTAAACTGGTAGACTTGAAATCCGTTGGAATAGTTGATCCAAAACTTGTGACCAAACAGGCGATCGAGTTTGCTGTCTCGGTTGCTGGCACGGCCATGACCATGGGCGCGCTAGTGGTTGACGTTCCAGAACCTAAGTCCGCTACTCCTGCCCCCGATATGGGCATGGGCATGATGTAGGGTATTTAGACAAACCTACGGTTTTTCTCAACAAACCTGTCGGCAAAGCTGAGTCCGGCTGGCGGGCCGGATCTGCTCTTCTCCCTAATAAAATCCTTAGCTACTTGCCAAGAGCTGTAAGAGCCTGAGATACGCTAATCAAAGTCTGCAGCTCTTAGTGGGGGTGGGTAAAATAGTTAATTTCGTTAACAATATCTAGCAGCGCCTGGGCCTTTTCTTTTTCGTCCGTGATTTGCTGGGCGGCTTCGTAAGCCTGGCTGATGAGTGATTGATTATCCGAAGCCTGAATCATCATCATAAGCGTGCGGAATTTTTCAACCGGCGACTGGTCTAAATGACTAACCAGCGGTGTTAGTTGACTTAAGGCCTGTTGCTTGATGTCTAGCAGTTCGTCTTCGGCAGTGGCTGCTGCTAAAGTGTTTACGCTTGCTTGCCGATTCTCTGGTTTTGGAAGTGAGTCTGGAGCTTCGGTTGATTCGGGTTCTTCATTAGCCTTAACTTCTGCTGCGGCTTTTGTTTTGGCGTTTCGTTCCTCTATTTCAGCCAGAGTCGGTTCGTTGGCGCGGGATTGTGGAACTGGTGGAACTGAAGAGCTGGATTGTGATGTGGCAGCTGGCTCCGAAGCGGCGTTGTTAGATGTGCCAAGGTTGACTACGACAGTGGCGGGGTTAGGTCCGCTAATGGTCTGTTCCTTTATAGCCTCGTCGGTAGCATCTTCGTTTTGGTGCCCAAACATTCGTTCCCCCGGCCCCAACGAGGTCGGGGCGATTCACAATTATCAATTAACAATTTACAATGATTAGAGCATTTAAGGCAAGCTTTGGAGAAAATAATGCTGGATGACCTCAAATATATACACGAACGGGATACGCAAGATGCGCTCGGTATAGCCCAAAAACAATGGCAACAGCTGGAACATGAATTTCGAACTTCGGACTTCGAACTTCGGGAATTTAGCGACATAGTAATCGCCGGTATGGGCGGTTCGGCGCTAGCCGCCACCATAAGTACTTCCTGGCCGGGCTATGCATTGCCCAGTGAAATAATCCGCGGCTACGAACTCCCTAATTACGTGTCGAAAAGTACCTTGTTTGTAGCTTCAAGCTATTCTGGCAATACAGAAGAAACGCTTAGTGCTTTGGAAGAAGCTGGAAAAAAAGGCGCCACTATCGCCGTGATTACGTCGGGCGGGAAATTATTGGAAGTTGCTAACGCCAAAAACTATCCTCGCGCCGTTATGCCCAAGGTTAGCCAGCCGCGCTATGCGGTTTTATATAATCTCAAGGCATTGCTAACAATTACCGACGCTTGCGGTGTCACTCAGAACAAAGTCGCCGAACTTACGCAAGCCGGTCAATGGCTTAAGGACCAAATAGCTCAATGGGTGCCAACGGTCGCGGCCGGCCAAAACTTAGCAAAGCAAATAGCCTTGGAGGTTGTAGGCAAATCGGCAGTGGTCTATAGCGGCCCGAAACTGTATCCGGCGGCTTACAAATGGAAAATTAACTTTAACGAAAACGCCAAACACATCGCCTGGGCCAACCAATATCCGGAGTTTAACCATAATGAAATGCTAGGCTGGACCAAACAGCCGGTCGATAAACCTTACGCGGTGATTGAACTACGCAGCAAGTTAGAGCACCCTCGAGTCCAAAAACGCTTTGAAGTTACGGAACGATTACTTAGTGGGCTGCGGCCGGCACCTATAATAGTCGAACCAGAAGACGAAACTTTGCTGGAGCAACTGCTGTGGGCGGTAGCGCTTGGCGATTTTACCAGCCTATACCTTGCGCTGCTTAACGGCCTTAATCCGACCCCTGTTGACCTTATTGAAAAATTCAAGCTAGCTCTCGACGAATAAATTACAGGTAATATGCAGCAACTTAACGGATAATTTTGACTGGAATAAGCAAACATTCTATGAAGATTTTAGTAGTTGAAGACGAAGAAAAAATTGCTCACAGCTTAGAACGCGGTCTGGGCGCCGAAGGCTACATTGTAGACGTGGCGCTTGATGGCGATAGTGCAGAGGCGTTGGCAGGAGCTGGCAGTTATGACTTAGTGCTGCTTGACTGGATGATTCCGGGCAAATATGACGGTCCAGGACTTGTAAAACTATGGCGTAGCCGCGGCGAGCAGGCTCCGATATTAATGCTGACGGCTAAAACTACTATAGGCGACCGTGTCCAAGGCCTGGATGTTGGCGCTGATGATTATCTGCCCAAGCCCTTCAGCTACGACGAACTACTGGCCCGCATACGTGCTTTACTACGAAGGCCAAAAGCTCACAGCGGTAATGTGCTGGTCTCTGGTGGGCTTAAACTTGATACGGTGGCCAAGAGCGCTATTTATAAAGACAAACCTGTACATCTAACCACTAAAGAGTTCCAGTTGCTTGAGTATTTATTGCGGCACAGGGGCGAGGTGCTTAGCAAAGACCGTTTACTTGATCATGTCTGGGCCGACGAAGCGCGGGTCCAACACAATACGGTTGAGACTTTCATCGCCAATGTACGCAAGAAGGTTGGTCCGGGCGAGTCGGTGATAAAAACGGTCCGCGGCTACGGCTATAAGGTGGTATAAAACAATGATAAAGCTTAAGGATCCGATCCAGGAATACTGGAAGAGATTAAAGCAAGTTGGCGCCTTTGAACAGCCGGCCTCGATATTCCACTCGGCGCGACTTAAGCTAACAGTTTTTTACTTGGCGGTTATATTGGTGTTTAGCCTGGCGCTCACTATTGGAGTGCGTTCGCTGGCCGAAAACGAATTTTCGAGTGCCGGCGCGCAACAACGTGGTGTCGTGCGCAATTTGTTGTTTAATTATTATTCTGCGCCACCAGTGCCCGATAGTGACTTTGACCGCTTTCAGACCAAGCAAGTAGTCAAGTTGCGACACCACCTAGACAAAGAAGTCATCTTGATTAACTTGGCGGCTCTGGTAGCCGGCGGGATTTTGAGTTACTGGTATGCCGGCCGGACGCTGAAGCCTATCGAAGAAGCGCATGAAACTCAGGCGCGTTTTGCGGCCGATGCCAGTCACGAACTGCGCACGCCGCTGACCAACCTAAAAGTTGAAAACGAAGTATTTTTGCGCCAAAAAAACTTCAGCCAAAAAGATGCACGCCAATTGATTGGCAGCAATCTTGAAGAAGTTGATCGACTGGAAAGCCTGGCCGGTAACCTTCTGGCCCTCACACAGTACGAAAATACCAAACTGAACCTCAAGCTGGTAAGCGTCAAAGATGTTATTGACGGAGCCGTTACCAATGCCGCTAAATCTGCGGAGGCGAAAAAAATCAAATTAACGACCAACTTACCAACCGCCCGTGTTCACGGCCACGCCGACAGCCTTACGCAGTTAGTCGGTATCGTGTTGGATAACGCCATTAAGTATGGGCCTGCAAACAGCGAAGTCTTTATAGACGGGATTCCAGAAGGCGGCTCTTATCATGTAAGCGTCCGTGATCAGGGCTCAGGGATAAGCGAAGCCGATTTGC
>CAZUPM010000005.1:24841-36207 GCA_964622365.1 uncultured Candidatus Saccharibacteria bacterium
GATTTGCCGCATATCTTCGAGCGGCTTTACCGCGGTGACAAATCGCGGGGGCAGCAGGCAGGCTATGGACTCGGCCTGGCTCTGGCAAAAGAAATCGCCCGTGCTAATAGGGCCCAAATTACAGCCCGCAATTATCCTGGTGGTGGCGCGCAATTCGTCATAACCTTGCAATCCGCTAAAGCCTAGATCTATAAAGCCGGCCAATAACCCTGGATTGCTATAATAAACCCATGCGTAAACTGTTCAGCTCCAGGCGCAGTTCTATATTGTTGGTTTTGGGGTTTGCGAGCGCAATCAGTTTAGGGCTATGGGCTGTCGGGGCAATAGATAACCACAGCTATGCCTATTGGTACTTAATGTGGAACTTGTTGCTGGCCTGGTTGCCGATACTTTTGGCCGGTTGGCTAATTATTGTACTGCGCAAACGGCCATGGCTTAATTGGCGGCCACTGTTGCTAACGGCCTTATGGCTCGGGTTCTTGCCAAACAGCTTTTATTTGGTGACGGATTTTATCCATTTGCAAGATTATGTGCGAGTCGATGTGCTGTACGATACCACTATGTTCGAATCTTTTGTTATCAATGGCCTGTTGCTAGGCTATTTAAGCCTGTACTTGGTACATATGCAGCTACTCAAACGCGTAAAGGCTAGGACTGCGCTATGGCTTATAAGCCTTACGCTGCTAGTTTGCAGCTTTGCGATTTACCTGGGCAGGGATTTGCGTTTAAGTAGTTGGGACTTGCTGGTCAACCCCGCATCAGTGATATTCAGTATTACAAACCCTATCATTGATCCGGGCGCGCACGTAGACGCTTTTACGCTAACCCTGACCGCTTTCGTTTTTTTGGCGACATTTTACTTTGTAGTCTGGCGCTTAGTCCACTTGCTTTCCCGTCGCGGCCAAAGCTAAAAGACTGCTATACTTTTAGGCATGAATCAGGAGCTGGAAAAGTCGGTTCAAAGTACCGTCAAAAGTTTATTTGGCGTTGATGTTCAAGTTGAGCTAACTCGGCCGGAAGAGCAATTCGGCGATTTCGCCACCAATGTTGCGCTGCAGTTGGCTAATAAACTTAGCAAAAATCCGCGTGAAGTTGCCGACCAACTTGCCGAAAAATTGCGCGAGGCTTTAAAAGGGCAGGTAAGTGATGTCCAAATCGCCGGAGCCGGCTTCATCAACCTTAAGCTTTCTGACGAAGCTTTGCTTAATAGCTTAGAATCCGTACAAGGCAAAACACTCAGCGGGCAGCAAATTTTAGTTGAGTTCGGCGACCCGAATCCGTTTAAAGAAATGCACATCGGCCATCTTTATAGCTACATCGTTGGCGACTCAATAGCAAATGTTCTAAAAACTGCTGGAGCTAACGTCAAGCGCCTAAGTTACCACGGCGATGTCGGTCTGCATGTAGCAAAGGCCATTTGGGGCATGCAGCAAGCTAACGCGGACTTAGATAAGATCGGCGATACAACCTTACAGAACATCGGTAAATATTACGCTGCTGGCGCCAAAGCTTACGAGGAAGACGAAAAAGCCAAAGAAGAAATACACATAATTAATGAGCATGTCTACAAAAAAGATGACTCAGAAATTAATAAACTTTATACGTGGGGCAGGGACAAAAGTTTCGGCTACTTTGGGCAAATCCTCGAAGATTTAGGAATAAAAAACAACAAGCAATATTTTGAAAGCCAAACGGCCGAAATTGGTATGGATTTGGTGCACCAAAACACCGGCAAAGTTTTTGAAGAAAGTGAAGGCGCGATTATTTATAACGGCGAAAAAGCTGGCTTGCACACTCGGGTTTTTATAACTTCCAAGGGCTTACCGACTTACGAAACCAAAGATTTGGGTTTGGCGGAACTAAAACGCCGTGATTTTCCAAACGCCAAACGCTCCATTATCATTACGGCTAATGAACAGGCTGAGTATTTTAAAGTCATGGTGGCAGCGTTGGCGGAATTCGATCAGCCGCTAGCTGATTCGATAACACATTTATCACACGGCTTCGTTAGCCTCTCAACCGGAAAAATGAGCAGCCGCACAGGCAATGTCTTAAGTGGCGTTTCGGCAATTGTAGACATTGAACAAGAGATTGAAAAACGTTTTTCCCAAGCCTCGCATGAAACCAGGAACGCCGCAATCAAATATGATTTTCTAAAGCACCGACTTGGTTCAAATATTGTTTACGACGTTTCAGAATCGTTCAGTTTGGAAGGAAATAGCGGGCCGTACATCCAGTACGCGCATGCCCGAGCCAGAAGCATTTTAGCGAAGGCTAAGGCAGCTGGCAGTAAACAGCAGGCAGTAAACAACTTGGATTCTGGTGAGAAGTCGTTGGCTCGTAAGCTGAGCGAATACACCGAAATCATAGATAAGGCAATCAACGAGCTGATGCCGCACCACATTTGCACGTATTTATACGAGTTAGCCCAAAACTTTAACCGGTTTTACGAGCATAACCGCGTGATTGGCGACGAACGTGAAGAGCTGCGTCTCCAGCTCGTTAAAAAATACGCCGAGACATTGAAGTCTGGGCTGAGCCTTTTAGGTATAGACGCGCCGGGGCATCTTTAATCGTTAGCAATTTTATTTAACTTGCAAAAAACGTATACTTTATTTTATTAGGCTAGAGGTTTTGATGGCACAACGAACACTACCACGCATCAACCAAACTATTACGGTGCCCCGCCAGCGGGAACTGCCGCCGCTTCATGTACCAAAACCTTTTGCTGGCTTTATTGATTTTGTGCGCACGCAGGGAGTGGTTGGCCTTGGCGTCGGCTTCATCATCGGTACCTCGGCTAACACGCTGATTAGATCAATCGTTACGAACTTAATTAATCCAGTCGTCGGCTTTTTGACCGGAGGGATAGATTTGGGGCAAAAGGTAGTTTGTTTGAATTCGGTCAACGGAGTTTGCAAAAATACTATCAACTACGGGCAAATCATCAGCGATTTTATTACTTTTTTTGCGATTCTAATCGTCGTTTACTTTATTGTTAAAGGCTTAAAGCTTGATAAGCTCGATAAGCCCAAAGATTCCAAATAATGAAACTATCAGACAAAGAATGGAAGCAAAAGCTCACGCCGGAGCAGTATCATGTTTTGCGCGAAAAAGGCACGGAAGTTCCAGGTACCGGTAAGTTTTTATACAGCAAAGAAAACGGCATGTATGTTTGCGCTGCCTGTGGACACGAACTTTTTAGCAGCGACTCTAAATATGACTCGACAACGCCGGGCTTGATTGGCTGGCCTAGCTTTTCTAAAGTTGCTAGTAGCAATGCGGTCAAACTAGTGCCCGATGACAGGCTAGGCATGCATAGAACCGAAGTGATTTGTAAAAGCTGCGGCAGCCATCTTGGCCATTTGTTCGAAGACCCAGCCTCGCCTAACGGCCAGCATTACTGTATTAACTCCGTTGCTTTAGATTTGACAAAGACTAACGACTAGCCGTTTGGTACTTTTCGCCCCATTTGGCCATTTGTTTAAGCAGCGGAACTAGGTCACGACCTTTTTGCGTTAAGGTGTATTCGATGCGCGGCGGTACTTCGGCGAAAGATTTTTTAGTCACAATTTTACGCTTTTCCAGCTCGTCCAGCCGCTGGCTCAAGGTGCGCGGACTAATGCCGGCAATCGAACGTTCCAACTCACTAAAACGGCTAGGGCCGGTTGAAAGGTCTCGTAAAATCAACGCGGTCCATTTGTTACCGATTATTTGCATAGCGTTGGAGATGCAGCCTTCGTGTGACTCCAATTTACTTTTACGAGGATTCATACTTTACAAAATATAGTAATACGCTACAATCAAATATAGCTGTACAAAATATATCATGAAAGGAAGGTAAAATGAAGTTACAGGTTATTATTGGTAGCACGCGGCCGGGACGCGTAAGTGAGCGCATAGCCAAGTGGGTGGCTAGTGAGGCTAAAAATTTATCTGAATCCGAAGTCGAACTTGTCGACCTGGCGGACTATAACTTACCGATGTTAGACGAGCCAATCAGCCCGCAATATAATCCCAATCGGAAACCGAATCTGACATCCCGGAAATGGCTGGATAAGCTCGCCGAAGCTGACGCCTACGTTTTGGTGACGCCAGAATATAACCGCAGCTATTCGGCTGTTCTCAAAAACGCACTGGATTATATAGATTTCCAATTTGCTAAAAAGCCGGTAGCTTTGGTGGCGCACGGTTCAACCGGCGGCGCGCAAGCTGTAGCTCATTTACGCGGTGTGCTGCCGGGCCTTTTGGCCGTGACCGTGGCAAAGGCTACGTTTTTGATACGCATCAGCGACAATATAGATGAAAACGGCAAACTGGACGAAGAACTAGCCAAAGACCCGTATGGCCCGCTAGTGGCGCTCAAAGCTACACTGGAAGATACCAAATGGTACAGCGATGCCCTTGCAGCCGCCCGGGAACAAGCGTCCTAAACTCGATCAGGGAAAAAGTTTGCCTGTCAGGAAGCTCCAGAGCCCAAAAGCCAGTTTTTGTTTACTACTAGTTCGTTTATAATTGCCGGTGATGGCAGATAAGGCAAATAAAAAGCCAACCAAGCTTTTGTGGGTGGATTTGGAGATGACAGGTCTAGATCCGACCAAGGATGTGATTTTAGAAGTAGCGGCCGAAATTACGGACTTTAACTTTAAAACCCTGGCCAGCTACGAGGCGCGCGTCAAGCAAAAGCGCGAGCCCGTGCTGGAGCGCTTTCAAAAAAACCTGTGGTACAACGACTTTCCGGAAAACCGCGACGAATTTATAAATAAGCTGGAAGAAGGCAAACCAAGCGTGGAAGTGGAGCAGGAACTTATCGAGCTTATAGAACATCACTTCGCCCGCGAGCCGGCGTTACTGGCCGGTAATTCCATCCATAACGACCGTAATTTTATCAAACAATGGTGGCCAGCGCTGGACCTCAAACTGCATTACCGGATGCTGGATGTCAGCGCTTTCAAAGTTTTGTTCCAGGGTAAGTTTGGCGTGGAATACGAAAAAATCAACGCCCACCGCGCCTTTGACGACATCCAAGCCAGCATCGCAGAGCTGCAATTTTACCTAGACTGGTTCAAACAAAACTCCAGATCACACTAGCCTGCTGTCTAGCACAGCTAGCCGCATCACTAGTGCTTTTGGTGCATTGCAGTGTCAGCTGCGTGCGAGTCTCACTCACAGTACGCCAATGTACGGCTTGCTCGATTCTCATTGCTTCCTTGCTCTGCATTCAAATCTGAAGTTTTGCTAGAATACAAAAATGACACATAAAGAAGTTGAGGATTTTATTTTGAGTTTGCCGGGTGCTAAGCTGGATTACCCCTTCGGCAAAGAAGTAGCGGTTTATAAAGTAGACAGTAAACAGCTGACAGCTAACAGCAAAAGGGCGAAGGGCAGAGGACAGAGTGCAGAGGAAAAAATGTTCGCGCTGATTACAGAAGGCAAGCAACCGGTGCAACTTAGCTTAAAATGCGATCCGGGACTTTCCAATATCTTACGCGAAAAGTATGAGAGCGTCATGCCAGGTTATCACTTGAATAAAAAACACTGGAATACGCTTTTACTTACCGGCCAATTAAGCTGGCCGGAAGTGCAGGATTTGATTCGCCACAGTTACCAGTTAGTGTGTGGCAATTAGGCTAAGTGCCCAGCAAAGTTTTACTCGTTTGGGTTGCCTGAGCGGACAAAAGCTGGGCGGCCGCGATGCTGGTTTGCAAAACCTGGCGCTCAGCTGAAGCCTGGGTGACACCAAGCGTCTGATCGAGACCTTGAGTGTATTTGGTCAGTAAATTCTGAGTGATTTGGACATATTCAATGTCGTAATCACTGGCGTTCTTTGCGGATTGCAATTGTTTCGTTACAGAAGCACTGAGTCCGGCCCCTAATTGCTTGGAGCTGATCTTGATGCCTTTTTTTGAAAGGTAAGAAGTTAACTGTTGTTGGTTGGTCGTGAGACCGGCAGTAACAGTAGCTGCCAGATTTTTAGTAACCTGCTGGTTGGCCTGGCTGCGCGCCTGGGTCGATATGCTGATTAGCTGATATTGTTGTTGTTCCAGAGAAACTTCGGCTGTGACATTAGGCTTTTTGTTTAGAACCGCCGAATAAAACGCTATGATTATAATCAAAAGAACAATTCCACCACCAGCTATGGTCAAAATACGCTGTTTGGAAGAAAGCTTTATGGGTTGCTTGGGCTGATTGGCAGGATTGAGTATAAACTCGTAGGGGTTCGGCAGCGGCGCCTCTGGTTTTTTAGGTTCGGCATTTGGATTGGGGTTAGGTGACGAGAATATGTTTTGCCTTGGCTGTGGTTGCTGGTTGCCCAAAGACTGATTAGAACCAGGATTTGATTTTTGGCTATTTGGCGGCATGACCTTATTTAAGCATAACAGTCTTCATGTCCCCAAGAGTAAATAGCGTACAATAAAGTTACATGGATGCGGTTGAGGAAGTTAAGGGGCGTCTGAATATCGAGGATGTGGTTGGCGAATACGTGCAGCTTAAGCGGGCTGGACGGAACTGGCGCGGGCTAAGTCCGTTCATGAACGAAAAAACACCGAGCTTTATGGTAAGTCCGGAAAAGCAAATCTGGCACGATTTTAGCAGCGGCAAGGGCGGTAATATGTTCAGCTTTGTTATGGAAATGGAGGGCCTGGACTTTCGCCAGGCGCTGGAGCTGCTGGCGCGAAAAGCCGGAGTGGATTTAGAGCAATACAATTCCGGCCGCAGTCGCGGCAATGCCCAGCTTAAAAAGCGGTTGTATTCGGCTTTGGAGCTGGCGACAAAATTTTATCAGGTTAGTTTTTCTAAAAACCGCGAAGCTTTGGAATACGTTTTAAAAAACCGTGGCTTTAGCAAAGAAACGGCGCTGGAGTGGAAGATCGGCTACTCGCCGACAAGCGGCAGCGTATTGGTAGATTTTCTTAAGTCTAAAAAATTTACGGATGATGAAATCAAACGCGCCGGCCTTTCGACAACTTTACGGAACCGGACGACCGATATGTTCCGGGGCCGGATAATAATTCCGCTGGCCGACGCGCAGGGGCGGGTAGTCGGTTTTACCGCTCGCCAGCTCAAAGACGAACCGAACTCGCCTAAATACATTAATACGCCCACTACGGTTTTATACGATAAAAGCCGGCAAGTCTTTGGTTTGCACTTGGCTAAAGAAGCTATCCGCAAAAACAAATACGCGGTTTTAGTAGAAGGAAACCTTGACGTGATTGCCAGCCATCAGGCCGGCGCGCGGCAAGTAGTCGCCACGGCCGGAACTGCGTTGACCGAATATCATTTAAAAGCTTTGAGCCGGTTTACGCCCGACATAAGGCTGTGCTTTGACGCCGACCAGGCTGGTTTGGCCGCGACGGAACGGGCCATTCCGATTGCCGCTAAGACTGGCGTGACACTTAGCGTTATAACCATACCTAGCGGCAAAGATCCAGACGAACTTATTAGACAGGACGCCGAAATATGGCAACGGATTATAGAAAAACCGGAATACGCCGTTGATTGGCTGATAGACCACCACCAAAAGCAACTTGATCTGACCAGCGCACTGGGCAAACGACAATTTAGTGACATCATAATGTCGACTGTGCAGAATTTAAAGGACGAGGTTGAACAGGAGCATTTTGTTATTAAGGTGGCTGAACTTTTAAACGTTAGCCGGGAATCCTTGCAAAGCAAACTTAAAACAAGCTCCACACAACCTGTAAAAAGAAGAAAACCCCACGCCGAACAACCCGTTGATAAGGCTTTGGCTGAAGCTACCAAAACGCAAGACCATTTTTTGGCGTTGATGTTGATGCAGCCCAAATTGCGTGATTTTTTGGAGTCGGTTACCGAGGGCATGCTTTATAGCTTGTCGGCCCAGCAGTTGCTGCAGTTTTTAGAAGAAAATCCGGAATTCGCGGGCGATGTTAGTGTGGCCATGGCGTTGCAGCCGCTTGGCGATTATGTTAAAATCTTATTGTTACAATATGAGGCACTTTATCAAGACCTAGAGCTGATAGAACTGCGGTATGAAGCCGCTCGGCTCGCCAACCGTCTGATAGAGTTATATGTCAAGAACCAAAAACGCGAACTCTCAAACCAGTTGCAAAGTGCAGACGAGGCCGAAACACAGAGGCTACTTACTAAAGCTAAGCAACTGGATAATTTACTAAAGCAGATGAAGGAGGCCTGAAATGGTTGACGACAAAACACAAGAAGATACCACGCCCGAAATGGAACAGGCCAAAGAGCAACTGCTTGAAAAGGCCAAAAAAGAAGGCCGCATTGACCAAAGGGAAATATTGGACGCCATTCCTGATAAGCCAGAGAACGTAGAACTACTGGACGGTTTATATACGGAGCTGGCTGATTTGAATATAGAAGTCACGGCGCTTGAACCCGACACGGCCAATTTTGATGATGAATGGGCAGAGGAAGAAGACGAAGAGGTGACCTTGTCCGACCAGACATACCTAGACGATATCGCCGATGACAGCGTGCGACTATACTTGCGCGAAATCGGCAAAATCCCCTTGCTTTCAGCTGAAGAAGAGCTAACGCTGGCAAAGAAAATTGTAGTGAATCAGGTGCCGCTTGATAAAGTCATCGCCAAGCTTAAAACGTTTGAAGACGATGAAGGACTGGCTGAGGACTTATCCAAAAAAGAAGAGGAAGTATACCGCAAGCTACAAGCTAAAGCCGAAGAGCTAAGCCGTCCGAAAGACCAAATGGCTGAAGCCAACATGCGTCTGGTCGTTTCGATCGCCAAGCGTTACGTTGGCCGCGGGCTGGATCTGCTAGATTTGATTCAAGAAGGTAATACCGGCTTACTGCGCGCCGTGGAAAAATTTGACCCCGATAAAGGTTTTAAATTTTCGACCTACGCGACATGGTGGATCCGCCAAGCTATAACCCGCGCTATCGCTGACCAAGCCCGTACCATACGGATCCCGGTGCACATGGTAGAGACAATAAACAAACTACTGCGCACCCAGCGTCGCCTGACGCAGGAACTTAACCGCGAACCGACTAACGAAGAAATCGCCAAAGAAATGGAAATCGAGGTTGATAAAGTCGAGCACATCATGAAGATCAAGCAGGATATTTCTTCGCTTGATGCTAGCATTCGCGATGACGAGGAAGAATCGGTGTTGGCTGATTTTATCGAAGACGAAGACACGATCACTCCAGAAGAGTCAGCCACCAGCCAGCTGCTAAAGGAACAAGTTAAAGATATGCTTAGTGCGCTGACCGAGCGCGAGCAAAAAATTCTTAAACTCCGATTCGGCTTGGAAGATGGTAAACAGCACACGCTGGAAGAAGTCGGGCAAGAGTTTAGTGTTACACGGGAGCGCATCCGCCAAATTGAAGCCAAGGCTCTGGCCAAGCTACGCAAACATAAAGACGCCCGCAAACTCCACGACTACATCAAGTAAATATGAAGCTAGTTGGAATCGCTGGCACTAACGGGTCGGGCAAAGATACGGTTGGCCATATGTTGGCCGAACGACACGGTTTTTTGTTTGTTTCGATGACAGATATGCTGAGAGAAGAGCTTAAACGTCGCGGTTTGCCTCTGGCTCGCCAATACACGCGTCAACTTAGTGCAGAATGGCGACGCGAAAACGGGCTGGGAGTTTTGGTTGATAAAGCCGTAGGAGTTTTTAAAGCGCAGGGCGAAAAAAAAGAAGGCTTGGTCTGCGCTAGTCTAAGAAACCCCGGGGAAGCTGACCGTGTGCACGAACTGGGCGGCAAAGTTGTTTGGGTGGATGCCGATCCAAAAGTGCGCTATGACCGGATCCAGGCTAGCCAGCGTGGCGAGCATCGTAAGCTTGATGACCAAAAAACTTTTGAACAATTTATGGCCGAGGAAGAAGTAGAGATGTATCATCCGGCCGGTGGCGACGAAGCGACTCTAAGCGGCTCAGCCGTCAAAGCCAAAGCCGAC
Source organism: uncultured Candidatus Saccharibacteria bacterium (assembly GCA_964622365.1). GTDB lineage: Bacteria > Patescibacteriota > Saccharimonadia > Saccharimonadales > UBA4665 > CAZUPM01. Next base: position 34,773 of record CAZUPM010000005.1, read on the forward strand.
ATTTTTATTACTAACGATGGCGATGACATTGAGGCTTTTAAAGCTAAGGCCGAAAAAGCCCTGGGGCGTAAGGCGGTCGGATAACCTACTTTTAATTTGGCAAAAATAGTATATAATTATACATACATGGAGTTGAATGAAATAACCGGAAATACTGAATTGCCACCAGGTGATTGGCTGCCAGCTAATATAGAAGGGCTAACGGCAGAACAGCTGGCTGGTGTGATTCGTATGAGTAAAATTTTAAATGGCATGGCGGAGGTTAGCGGAGCAGCCACTGGTAGCGAGACAGTGGCTGCGGATAACGTCTCAGAGCACTTAGCTACTACAGATCCCGACCCTTCGCCTACGAAAACTTCTGCCACTACCAGGCGTCCAGGCAACGGTTCTGCTGGCGCGGCCAGGCCGAGAAAGGCCACGTCTCGACCTCGATCAGCCTACCGGAGGCGAAAAGAGCGACCCGGCGATGATATAGTCAAATACTATCTAGATGACGTAGGCGAGTACCCACTTTTGACCAAAGATGACGAAGTAGAACTTGCCCAACTAATAGAAGCCGGGAAAGAAGCCCAACGAGAGATAGACCAAATGCCCAGAGAGGCCGGTGCCCGATTTAGAAAATTACAACGTACCGCACGGGAAGGCGAGCAAGCCAAACAGGTTTTTATACAGAGTAATCTGCGCCTGGTAGTGTCTATAGCTAAAAAGTATCAGGACAGCGGTATGCAATTACTAGACTTGATCCAGGAAGGCAATTTAGGGCTTATGCACGCCGTTGAAAAATTTGACTGGCAAAAAGGCTTTAAATTTTCTACCTACGCGACTTGGTGGATCCGCCAGGCTATCACCAGAGGCATTGCCTATACCGCGGACGCTATACGCTTATCAGCCCAAACCTCTGATTTGAAAAACAGAGTGAAAAAAACAGAAACTATTTTAACTATGCGAAACAAAGGGCGTCCACCAACTGATCAAGAAGTAGCAGAAGAAGCCAGTATATCCGTCGAAAAGCTAGAGCAACTTAAAAGAATAGATCAGACGGAAATATTGTCACTTAACCATGTTGTAAATGAAGAAATTGGTGAAATGGAATTTGAAGCAGTCATAGAAGACCCCAGGCCCAGTGTTGAAGCTCATGCGCTCCAGGATTTAATGTGCGAAGCGGTACTGGAGGCTTTGGGCCGTTTGAGTGTGGAGGACCAAAAGTTTATAAAGCTGAGGTTTGGGTTAAATGGCGCGGGGCTGCAAACACTGGATACAATAGGAGCTCAAACTGGTATGTCGCGTGAAAAGGCCCGCAAAATGGAGAGGCGGATTCTTACGGAACTAGGTCTTTTACGCCCCGATCTTCAGGAGTTTCTCTAAAAGTTGTTTATACTTAAAGCATGAGTGATGCGGGGAAGGCGAAGCGGTTCGCGATTATAGACGGCAAGTC
>CAZUPM010000006.1:0-23647 GCA_964622365.1 uncultured Candidatus Saccharibacteria bacterium
AGAAGTCATACATATTCCAGATCATTCCAAGCTTGCGGTTCACGTCCGCTACGTCTTTGTCTTGCAACGAATAATCCTCGCCATTTAGCAGCGGCGACGACAGGAATAAAAACCGAAGCGCGTCGGCACTGTATTCATCCATAAGCACATTTGGGTCTGTGTAGTTGCCATAAGATTTACTCATTTTGCGGCCGTCGTTACCGGCAATCGTGCCAGTGACGACAACGTTGTTAAAAGTATGCTTATCCCACAAGCCGACGGACAGCGCATGCAAATAATAGAACCACGCCCGGGTTTGGGCAACGTACTCAGCAATGAAATCCCCTGGGAAGCTTTGCTCGAACTTCTCCTTATTTTCAAAGGGATAGTGGAACTGGGCAAACGGCATGCTGCCAGACTCGAACCAAACGTCCATAACTTTGTCTACGCGCTTATACTCTACTTCATCTATTGTAAACATAACATCATCAACCCACGGCCGATGGTAATCTTGCAGCTCTTGTCCGGATAACTTTTTTAATTCCTCGTAGCTGCCCACGACTTTAATAAGCTCTTTGCCGTTCTTGTCTTTGCCCTTCCAAACCGGCATAGCCGTCGCCCAAAAACGGTCGCGGCTGATGTTCCAATCGGGGGCGCTTTCTATGATTTTTTGAAACCGACCATTTTTGATGTGCCCCGGGAACCAGTTGATTGGTTCATTTTCTTTGAGCATTTGGTCGCGCTGGCTAGAAATATCCATGAACCAACTGGGATGGACGCGGTAAATGAGCTTGGTACCGCAGCGCCAGCAGTGCGGATAGCTGTGCGTAATATATTCGATTCGCCAGACCACGCCTCGTTCGTGCAAAGTCCGGGCAACATCTTTGTTGGCTTCCCAGATTTGCCGGCCTTTCCACTCGCCGCCGGCGTAGTAGCCTTCTTCGTCGGTATCGAGCACTACAGGCACGCCATTTTGTTTGGCCAGTTCGTAATCTTCTTCACCGTAAGCCGGCGATTCATGGGCAATGCCCGTACCCTCTTCCGTATGGATAAAATCGGCATGCCAAATTTTGTGGGCGTTTTCCCCTTTATTTTCAAACAATGGCTCGTAAGATAAACCGACTAATTGTTCGCCTCTAAGTGGATTTAAAACCCTATGATCTATGGATTGGTGTTTCTCGTCTCGCAAGACTTTATCTATAAGTTCTGAAGCAATAATAAAGATGTCTTCTCCAACCTTAACAGTGGAGTATTCTAAATCTTTATTGACCGCGAGCGCCGTATTGGACGGCAGCGTCCAAGGAGTCGTCGTCCAAGCCAGCAAATAAATACTTTGATTAGAGTTTTGGTCGCTCATAAGCCCTAATCTCCGCATCAATTCAACGAAGCTTTCACCCGTTAGCTTAAACTTCACGTAAACCGAGGGATCGGTGTCGTCCCGGTAGGAATTATCCATGGCGATCTCGGCTTTGCTGACAGGCGTGGCGTCACGAATACAGTAAAGCAAAACCTTTTCGCCTTCGTAGATTTTTCCGGCCTCGTAGAGCTTTTTAAAGGCCCACCAAACGCTTTCCATGTAGTCGCGGTCCATCGTTCTGTAAGCACCGCTAAAATCGACCCAACGGCCAATACGCTCGATCGTGTCTTCCCATTCGCTGCCGGTTTGAACCATGTTATCCCGGCAGGTGGTGATGTAATCTTCCAGGCTGACTTTGGTACCGATGTCACGCTTATCTTTTATGCCCAACTTCTTTTCGGTGTAAACTTCGGCTGGCAGGCCGTGACAGTCCCAGCCCCAAACCCGCTCCACCCGCTTGCCTTTCATCGTCCAGTAACGCGGCACGGCGTCCTTGACGATTGAGCTTAGAAGAGTACCTTGATGCGGTACACCAGTTATAAATGGTGGACCGTCATAAAAGACATAAGAATTTTCTTTTGGCCTTGCTTGGACTGATTTTTCGAAAGCCCGGATTTCTTGCCAATATCTAACAAGATCCTTCTCATATTCTATAGGTTGGCGGCGGCTGCTCTTTTGAAACTTCATATTGCCCTTTCAAACAAAAAAGCCCCATTTTAGGCAGGAGCTCCGGCGATTGCCGAAACGGTACCATCCTGCTTTGGGACTTAATTACACGCTGTTACGGGCGCTGCCGGCGGGGTCTAATAAGCCATTGGCTGTTCTTCCCGCTCCTTGGTGGTTGATAGCCACTCTTCGCTACACGGCGAAACGAATTTACAGGTTAATGATAGCTTTTATCGGCATATACTGCAATACCTTTAGCTGTTTAGGTAGCCGTAGACGTCGTCCATTAGGGGAAATTGCTCATCGGACCAGGCGTTAACTAAGCCTTTGTCGCCCCTAACTACTAAAAATGTCGGGTAGTGCACCACATCGTACAAACGCGCCAAAGCCGTACCCTCTACGCCATCGACATCCACGAGCGTAACCTCTCTGTCGGGATGGCGTCTCTTGAACTCGCGCAAGTATTCTTCGGTTACGCGAGCACGTTCCGAGTTAGGCTGGTAAAGCACAAGTAGTTCCATAAAGCTTAGTGTAGCACGAACTAAACCAGGCATCCGGTAACAGGGATTTAGCGGATCAAGTTGCTATCTATCCACTAATTCAAGAAATTTACTAACAGTTATAGCTTCTACGCTATCTATAACTCCCAAGCTTAGAAGATCATAATCTCCAGTAATAATATAGTTACAACCTCCCTGTATTGCCGTTGCAGCCACAGGATCGTCATTTGGGTCCCTAACTATTGATTGTGGTGTTTCAGCTTCAATAACTACACAAACTCTATTTAGGTGTTTTTCTAGGGCATTAAGCCATTTATACGGAGCTTTTGCATCTAGTTTAAGTTTGGCTTTTAACCCATCAATAATAAACGGCGAGGTAACTGGACGACAGTCATTTAAAGCCACCTTTACGGCCTCTTCTGGCTTACCTCCGTATAAAATAGCACTATACCAAACGTTAGTGTCTAGGACTATACGGAGACTTTCGTCTTTACCAATCCCGCTTATTGCGTCGTTGCTTTGTAATAGACTCTGCCACTGCTTTCTCCGACTGTTGGCCAGTCTCTTCGCCGAGTTTCTTGCCATAGCGCATTATTTCCTCAAATTCCTGTTCATCACGCAAATACCTAACAGCTGCATGTCGCAAAAAGTCACTACGACTGCCAAATTGCTGTTTAGCCTTCTTATCAATTAAATCGGCTAACTCTTCGGGAAACGCTACATTAAATGTTTTAACTGCCATCATCTTACTCCTACAATTTATTGTATGGAAATTGTATGAATATGTCAATTTTATACTTATCGGGAAGTTCTGCTTGATGAGTGACCCAATGCATCCAACTCAGGTTTGCTTTTGTGCCCTACGAGCAGCCGGTAGTTGAGCCGCAGCTGGTGCAAACGTAACAGCTGCCGGAACGTTGGGTCTGGTTGCCGCAGTTGTAGCAGAGTGGCGCCGTAGAATCGCCTACGAGCGTTTCGGCTTCTTCGGTGACCACCGCCGGCGCTTCGTTGACCGGCGGCGAAACCGGGGCAGTTACCACGGCAGGTCTTTGCGCGGCTTGCTGGAGCGTTTTTTCTGCCGTGGAGTCATGTCCTTCTTCCATAACCAGGCTGGTCTGTTCGTCCGGCATGTCGTCTATTGAGGCCAGGCCGAGTTCCAGCCGGTCATCAAAGCTAAGATAGCTCAAGGCTAAACGGCGGAACATATAGTCTACCAGGCTGGAAGCAGTGCGGATTTCGGTATCATCGGTAATACCGGATGGGGCAAAGGTCATATTGGTGAAAGATTTGACGTAATCTTTGAGCGGGACGCCAAACTGCAAGCCGTGGCTGACACTAATGGCAAAAGAGTCGATGAAGCCTGCCAAGGTCGAACCCTGCTTGCCCAGGCGCATGAATACCTCGCCCGGCTGACCATCGTCATATTCGCCGATAGTCATGTACCCGTGGCTATCCGCAACCCGGAAGCTAAAGGTTTTGCTGCTGCGAATCTTTGGTAGCTCACGCCGGACAGCACCGGTAAGGATGAATTTTTCAGCACGAGTTTCTCCGGCAAGGACCGGTTCCTGAACTGCGCCCGACGGCCGCGAGCTGGCTTCTCCTTCTTTTTTGGCCATAGAAAGTGGCTGGCCAACCTTGCAATTATCGCGGTAGATAGCGACCGCTTTTAAGCCCATCTTCCAGGCGTCCATGTGCAATTGCTCGACGTCTTCTACCGTCACTTCTTCGGGCAGGTTTATAGTCTTGCTGATTGCGCCAGACAAGAAGGGCTGGACAGCAGCCATCATTTTGACGTGACCTAAATAGTGGATGGCGTTGTCGCCCATACTACAAGCAAAGACCGGTTCGTGTTCTTTTTTAAGCCCGGGGGCGCCTAATATCGTTTTTTCGGTGTCGATGTATTTGACTATGGCGTCAGCTTGCGATTTGGTGTAGCCGAGAGCCCTTAGAGCTCTTGGCACCGTTTGGTTGACGATGCTCATGGTGCCACCGCCGACTAGTTTTTTGACCTTAACTAAACCAAGGTCCGGTTCGATGCCAGTGGTGTCACAGTCCATCATCAGACCAATTGTTCCCGTAGGGGCCAGTAGGCTGGCCTGGGAGTTGCGTACGCCATAAAGTTCGGCCAGCTCCACCGCCTCATCCCAAGCTGCCGCTGCCGCGCTGAGCAGCTCTTCGGAAACCAGGCCGGCATCAATCTTAGAAACTTCCTCGCGGTGCATGCGCAAGACCTTAAGCATACCCTCTCGATCTTTAGCGTAGCCGGCAAACGGCCCGACTTTGGCCGCTGTCCTGGCGCTGGCGGCATAGGAACGACCGGTCATAAGAGCGGTTATGGCGGCCGCTTGAGCCCTACCTTCTTCTGAATCATAAGGCAGTCCTTGGGCCATTAGCAGAGCGCCCAAATTAGCATAGCCGATGCCCAGCTGGCGATAGGCCCGAGCCGTCTTGGTTATCTTTTCGGTAGGGTACTCGCTGTAACCAACAAGGATCTCTTGTGCGGTAAATATAACATCAACCGTGTGCCGGAAAGCCTCAATATCAAAGCTATTATCATCGCGCAGAAAAGCCAGCAGGTTGATACTGGCCAGATTGCAAGCCGAATTATCAAGATGCATGTATTCGCTGCAAGGGTTAGAGCCGTTGATACGGCCAACCTTAGGAGTTGTGTGCCAACGGTTAACCGTAGTATCAAACTGCATGCCAGGATCCGCGCATTCCCAGGCCGCTTCGGATATTTGTCTAAATAAGTCGCGGGCCCTGACTTTCTTAAGGGTCTTGCCGGTGGTAACGCTTTTAAGCGCCCAGTCCGTGTCGGCCTCGACGGCCTTCATAAACTCATCCCTAACTCTTACGGAGTTGTTGGCGTTCTGGTATTGTATGGAGTAGCTGTCTTTACCGTCCAGATCCATATCATAACCGGAATCAGACAATACCCGGGCTTTGCGTTCTTCTATAGCCTTGCACCATATGAATTCTTCGACGTCGGGATGGTCGGCATTAAGAATGACCATTTTAGCGGCGCGGCGCGTTTTGCCGCCGCTTTTAATAGCTCCGGCGCTGGCATCGGCGCCACGCATAAAGCTTAGGGGTCCGGAAGCTGTGCCGGCGCTTTTGCCTAAAGGCTCTACCGAAGAACGTATCGAGCTTAAGTTAATGCCGGAACCCGAGCCACCTTTAAAAATCATGCCCTCTTCGGCGTACCAGTTCAAGATCGCAGGCATATTATCTTCTACGGCGAGGATAAAGCAGGCGCTGGCCTGTTGAGTTCGGGCCAGCGCGCCGATATTAAACCAAACCGGCGAATTAAAGGCCGCCCTCTGAGTAGCCAGAACATATTTGAGTTCTTCTCGGAAGTTTTCGGTTTCTGTCTCGTTGTCAAAATAACCTTCTTGGACACCTTGTCGAGTGATGGTGTCGACCACCCTGTCGATTAATTGCCTTAAAGATCGTTCACGGCCTTTAGTGCCTGGCGTGCCAGTAAAATATTTTTGCGCCACTATATTGATCGCATTCAGCGACCAGTTTTGTGGAAACTCCACGTTCTTTTGTTCAAAAACCGGCTTCTTGGTCTGCGGATTCATGATAACTGAATCCCGCTGGACCCACTTAAGTTGGTCGTAGGCTTTTTTGCCTGGTCGGGTAAATAATCGCCCGACAGTTAAACTGGTTGTTTGTCCCATAATACCCTCACTTTGAATGTTATTTTATTTTTATAGATTTGGTGATTTTTGGTTTTCGCGAAGCCTCTCAAGCTTTAGCTCTTCCGTATACCTTTATAGTCCAAATTTGTTATATATACAAGAGCTTTTATGCCCGACGAGGCGATGTTTCCGGTGCCGCTTGGCCGCTTTTGCGGCTGCGGATATCGGAAAGTTCTTTTTCGAAACCCGCGATATCTTTGAAACGTCTGTAAACGCTGGCGAAACGTACATACGCCACTTCATTGAGCGCCGATAGGCGATCCATAACCATATCGCCAATAGTAGCCGAACGCACCTCCGGATCGCCCTTAGCCTGTAGCTCTTTTTCGATATCACTTACAAGATGCTCCAGCTGCAGATTGGTTACCGTAGTCTTCTCGCAGGCACTATTAAGGCCGGCCAAAAGCTTCTGGCGGTTGAACAGTTCACGCACGCCACTGTTTTTGATAACAACCAACTGTGGAACTTCGAGCCTTTCATAGGTAGTAAAACGATACCCGCAAGATGGGCATTCCCGGCGGCGACGGATGGCTTCGCCTTCGGCAACGTCTCGTGACTCAATTACTTTAGTGTCAGCATGCTGACATTGGTTACACTTCACGTTGCATACCTCCTTTGTTCAATATAAATGTGCGATTGCTATAATATTTGTTCTATATATAGCGTTTATGCAACTGATACTAACCCTACCTATGGTGCTTTAGCAAATTATTTTTGCTGTATTATTTATTACGGGTTTGGTGATGATTATTCTTCTGGGCTGTGGTCATCTTTGTCTTTACGCTTTTTGGCCAGCCTGCGCAAAAACGATGGTTTGTCTGTCTCATCTTCGTCAATAATCGTATTGCCTATTATGGGTGTTGGCGATTTCGCATCACTATCTTCCGCATTATTGTCACCTATAGACCATATATTTGGTATGGGTGTTTCGCTTTGAAAATCTTCAGCGGCTTCGTTAGCTTCATCCAGTGTCATGTCAAGGTCGGCCATGACTTTTTCGTCGTGGCTGCCAGAACTCTTCTTGGCTGTTTTTTTGGCGCCCTTTTCTTCTTCAGACTCTTTGGCCGCCAATTCATCAGCTTTTTCCGCGGCGGCGACACGATTCGCAAAGTAGGCGGCATCAAAGCCGGTAGCGACGACGGTAACGATTATTTCGCCTTCCAGCTCAGGGTTGATAGTAGCCCCGAATATGATGTTGGCTTCGGGGTCTGCCGCGGCTGTAATAGTTTCGGCCACGACGTTAATTTCGTGCATCGCCAAATCATTACCGCCAATCACGTTAAAGAGAATGCCGCGCGCTCCGTCAATTGAGACCTCTAGCAATGGTGATTCGATAGCTTGTTGGGCCGCTTGGACGGCACGGTTTTCGCCGCTGGCCCGGCCAATGCCCATAAGCGCCGAACCGGCACTACTCATAACGGTCTTGACATCAGCGAAGTCCAGATTAATCAGGCCATTCACCGTAATTAAATCAGAGATGCCTTGAACTCCCTGGCGCAGCACATCATCCGCCACCTTAAATGCCTCTAAAAGCGGCGTTTGTCTGTCGATAGTTTGAAGCAAGCGATCGTTGGGTATGACTATAAGCGTATCGACTACTTTGCGCAGTCTATCAATTGCTGTCTCGGCATTGCGTCGACGCTTTTCGCCCTCAAAGGCGAATGGTTTGGTCGCAAAACCTACTACAAGCACATCTTGATCTTTGGCGGCTTTGGCAACTATATGCCCGGCACCACTACCAGTGCCGCCACCGGCGCCTATAGTCACAAAAACCATGTCGGCGCCTTCTAAGGCTTTGGTGATTTCTTCGAGGGATTCTTCGGCCGCGTCCTGGCCAACTTTAGGGTCGGCGCCGGCGCCCAACCCTTTGGTCGTGTCGCGGCCAATGTGTATCTTGGTGTGGGCTTTGGAGTGATGCAACGCCTGGGCATCCGTATTGATAGAAATAAACTCGACTCCCTCCACGCCAGCCTCTACCATGCGGTTTATGGCGGCGCCACCGGCGCCACCCACTCCTACTACCTTTATTCTGGCGAACGTTTCGATAGCTGGCTTAACCTGCGGCATTTAAAACTCCTACCTTAGAAAAATATATAAAGGCAGTATAGCGCAGACAGTGGTAGAGTTCAACAATATAGTTCGCTAAAAAAAGATATTTGCGCGTGTTTGGTCCAGGCCTTTTAGCTACGCGCAGAACGCATAATTTTTGAGAGAGAGTCCATGATTTTTGTGTTCGGTTTGATTTGTTGCTCAAACCGCTCGTCGGGCAACAAAAGCATATCCAACAGCATCAGGCCGACAGCCGTAAACGTAGCTGGGTCATTAAGGGAGTCCACCAGCCCGCTAACGGCATGTAGCTGGCCGACACGGGCCGCTAATTGCAGCTTATCCCTTGTGAACTCGTCTATGCCCGGCAGGTTCGCCGTGCCACCAGCTAGCACTACGCCACCCGGCAATTTGCGAGAACGTTGTATTTTTTTTAACTCTCGTTCTATGTATTCCAGTAATTCATCAACCCGAGCCTCTGTTATCATGGTGATATCTTTGGCGTCAAAATTGTGAGTCTTGCCATTTACTTCAATTGCCACGCTGGACTTCTTAGGCTCGCCATCTAGTCGGGCATGCTTTAACTTAACCTGCTCGGCTACGTCTAAATCAGTTTTTAGCCCTATGGCCAAATCGTTGGTAATGTGGATCCCGCCGATGGGCAATACGACCAGATGCTCAATTTCGCCGTCTTCTATCACTACTAAATTGGTGGTGCCAGCGCCTATGTCGAGCAGAGCTGTGCCAGATTCTTTTTGCTGCCTAGTTAGGATAGCTTCGGCAGCCGCCAAGCCGGAAAGCGTGTGACGATTTACAACAACCTGAGCCTTTTCCAAAGCTAAATCGAGGTTTTTTAGGTTGGGTATAGCCGCAGTGATTATATGGGTATCAACCTCTAGGCGCACCCCTTGCATACCTACCGGGTCTTTGATGTTGTCTTGGCCGTCAAGCCGGTAATTCGTGGCAAAAACCTGAACAATTTCCCGGTTGGGTGGCAGTTGCACTATAGTAGCCGCCTCTTCTACCCTTAGCCTATCTTGTTCGGTTATTTCACGATTGGCCGCGCTAATAGCTATAACCCCTCTGGAATCCATACCTATTACGTGTGACCCATTGACATTGACCGTGGCACGGGCGATGTGGGCGCCAGATAGCCGCTCAGCTTCGCTGACAGCTTGAGCAATCGCGTCGGCAACTTCATCCGGATAAACTACCGAACCTTTACGCATACCACTGTTGGGGGCGCTGCCGTAACCGATTACCGACGGTTTGGCCGGATCATTAGGGTTAGCCGTGCCAACAACGCAACGCACAGTACTGGTTCCAATATCAAGACCGACAAAATGTGGCAGGTTTTGCTCGGGCATGAAAAAAGTATAACGCTTATTCTAGGTATAGAGCAAGTACCGCAAGGCTAGGCCAGAGTTGTCAAGATTTCGGGGCCAGCTTCTGTAACCAATACCGTATGCTCAAAGTGGGCTGCCCATGAGCCGTCCTTGGTCCTGACCGTCCAACCGTCTTCAGCTATATAAACGTCTTCGCGGCCCAGTGTCGCCATTGGCTCGATAGCTACCGTCATGTGTTTTTTTAGAGCCGTACCGGTGCCCTTAACCCCATAGTTTGGTATGTTAGGTTCCTCGTGCAAGTTATGCCCTACTCCATGGCCGACCAAATCGCGGACTATACCATAGTGACCAGCTTTCAAGATGTTTTCTACGGCGTTACCGATATCACCCGTCTTGGTGCCATCCCGGACGACGTCAATGCCGGCCAGCAGAGAACGTTCGGTAGCTTCTATCAACCGTTGTGTCGCTGTCGTAATGCGGCCAACCCCCACAGATATGGCCGCGTCTGTTATCATGCCGTGGTACTCGACCCCAAAGTCCAGGCTGACTATATCCCCATCACTGATGATTTTATCGGCGCGCGGTATACCGTGGACCACCTCATCATTAACCGAAACGCACAGTACGTCCGGGAATCCTTGGTAGCCGCGGAAAGCCGGCAAGCCGCCCAGCCGCCTGAGCTCCTTGGCCGCCAGATTCGCCAGCCCTTTGGTAGTAATGCCAGCCTTCGTATGAGCTTTTATGGCAGCGAGCACAGAGGCTAGCATCAGCCCGCTAGTACGCATATCCGCAATTTCAGCCTGGGTTTTTACTTTAGTCAACACTTTTTAGGCAGCCTTAGGTTAGCGGCTTATCGTGAACAACGCCCATAATGGCCTCGTGAACATTGCGAGGAGATTGGCCAGCATCAATATCGTAAACTGTGATCTTAGCCTTCTTGAAGTGGTCCAGTATGGGCAATGTTACGTTTTTGTATTCGTTAAAACGTTGGTTTATGGCCTCGTCAGTGTCATCTTGCCGACCCCGTTCGTGCAGGCGGCCCCTTACGATTTCTTCCGAGGCAGACAAATGCATTACCGCTGTTAAATCGAAGCGGCCTTTTTCGACCTGCTCAAGTAACCAATCAGCCTGTGGTATGGTCCGAGGAAAGCCATCTAAAACGAATTCCTGGCTAGAATCTATCAGCTCCAGCACTTTGTCCATAACCTGGATCATCTCATCGTCACTTAACAACTTGCCGGACAACATTTCTTGTCTACGTTTACCGGTAATAAGAACTCGTAGGATTTCGCCGGTAGAAATCCAAGCGTAACCATACTCATCAGCCAGTAGACGGCTTTGCAGACTTTTACCGGCCCCGGCTACACCCATTAATATAATCATGGGCTTAGCCTGTCTTTAACTAAACGGGCAATCCGGCTACCGTCAGCCGCTCCCCCAGCCGCCTGTTTGACCGCAGCTATGACTTGTCCCATGTTTTTAAGCCCTGGTTCATCGACTTTTTGAATCTCTGTGTCTATCAGCTGGCTTAGCTCTTCATCTGAAAGTTGGGCGGGCAGATACGTTTCTATGAGCGCCTTTTCTGCCAGTTCTTGTTGGGCACGTTCATCGTCGCCGCCCTTTTTATATAAATCAGCGCTTTCTTGACGCTTTTTAGCCTCCTTAGCCAGTACCTCCAAGATGGCCGGGTCACTTAATCCTTGTTCACGCTGGTCTTTGGCTAACTCTTCGTACAGTATGGAACTTTTAAGGCCGCGCAGCTGCGTAGCCCGCGTCCTATCCCCAGCCAGCAGGGCGACTTTGAGGTCCTGCTCTATTTGCTCTTTAAGCGTCATTTATCTTTGGCCGAGTTTAATCTTCTGTAGTTTTGCTGATTTGCGCTCGCGACGGATAATCGCTTTTTTGCGCCGGTCTCTTTTACTGATAGGTTTTTCAAAATACTGGTTCTGTTTGGTAACGATAGTCAGACCCGACTGCTGGATTTTACGGTTAAACCGCCGCAGCAAATTTTCGAGCGGTTCTTTAGAATCTTTGCGTGTAACCTGTAACATGGCCACTATTGTAAATAACTCAAGGGGTTTTTGCAAGCAAAATTAGAGAGACTGTTGCCTTTTTTGGTTGGCTCGTTGTGACTTCAACACAATACTTTGAAGCTCTTTGAATATAGGGAATTGCTTGTTGGTATAATAAACTTTTGTATTAGCTTGCTTCTCGGAAATCAAAAAGCCAACCTTTTCCAGCCGCTTAAGCTCGCGTTGTATATTGCCGGCATCCTCTTTTATCAGTTTAGCTAGACCCCGGACGTGTGTCTTAAAGTCCGGATACTTAGCATAAATAACTATGATTTTCCGCCTGACTCGTGAAGTGATAAATACATCTAACATAAGCTTATTGTCATTCAGACAACGTGAATTAATGTAATTTTTAGTATACTGCGCGACGATTAGCTTTTCAAGCGGATTTGTCCGAAAATAAAATCATGAGACGTTACTATGAAGTCCTGCCAGCCAGTAAGAGTTATCACGGACAGGGGCCGCTTACTTATCACGCTTTCGAAATAGAGGCTCTGGGCCGCGGCGATATCGTTATGGTTCCACTCAAAAATGAACTGGTCCCAGCAATAATTAGCAAAGAAGTTAATAAGCCTGGCTTTGTCACTAAACAACTGTCGTGGACCAAGTGGCCAAGGTTTAGCAGCCAGTCGTTAGGCCTGATGCGATGGCTATCTGAGTATTATCCAGCTCCACTTGGGATAATCGTCCACCAGTTTTTGCCCCAACGACTTTTAGTGCCGGGCAAGCTGTCACCAATCGCCAGCCCTGTCAATAAGCCTATCACGACAAGTCTGCCGAAACTAAATAAGGAGCAGCTGCAGGCTGTAAGATCGATATCAATGCCTGGCACCTATATATTGCATGGGCGCACCGGCAGCGGCAAAACCAGAGTATACCAAGAGCTGGCTTTGGCGACAGTTAATTCGGGGCGTTCGGTCATAGTCATGACTCCGGAAATCAGCCTGACCTCACAGCTAGCGAAAAACTTCAGGCTGGTTTTTGAGGATAGGGTGATAATTTGGCACTCCCATCTAACCTTAAAAGAAAGGAACGAAATCTGGCTGAAGATTCTGGCGACCGAACGGCCTTTAGTGATAATAGGCGCCCGTTCGGCAATCTTCACGCCTCTTAAAAACATAGGCTTGATAGTTGTAGACGAGTCCCATGAAACAGCCTATAAACAGGAGCAGGCGCCCTACTATCACACGGTTCGAATAGCCGGCCAGCTTGCCAAGTTACATGGTGCCCGGCTTATTCTGGGTTCAGCTACACCCTCTGTGGTCGATTACTATATAGCCAGTCAGCGTAACTCGCCGATTATAAGATTGGACAGACTGGCCGTGCCCGGCAGGCATTCCGAGGTTAACATAGAAATAGTCGATTTAAAAAACCGCGTTTCTTTTAGCCGGCAACCACACCTTTCCAACCCACTGCTAAAAGCAATCGCAGCCGCTCTGGATAATCAAGAACAAACTTTGATCTTGTTGAACCGGCGCGGTACGGCGCGCACCGTGCTTTGCTCGGTTTGCGGCTGGCAGGCCTTGTGCCCAAGGTGCGATACCTCACTGACCTACCATGGCGACGAACACCTGATGCGCTGCCATATCTGTGGCCTGCGACAACCGGCCCCGTCTGATTGCCCGGTATGCCATAGTACCGAAATTTTGTTCAAAAGCGTCGGGACTAAGGCGTTGCTCGAAGTGCTGCGTGCGTCTTTCCCGCAAGCACGGCTCCAACGGTTTGACAGCGACAACAAAAAAAGCGAACGATTTGAACAAAATTATGAAACTATATTAAAAGGCAGCCTGGACATCTTAGTGGGAACACAAACTTTGGCCAAGGGCCTGGACCTCCCCAGATTGAGCGTCGTAGGGGTTATCAACGCGGATACCGGACTATCCATCCCTGATTACACCGCCCAAGAAAGAACTTACCAACTCATTAGCCAGGTGCTGGGCAGGGTCGGCCGCGGCCACGTAAAAGGCACGGCCATCATCCAGACCTACATGCCCGACAGCCCGTTGCTAAAAGCGGCTATCCGCCAGGATTGGCCAACTTTTCTAGAGGGAGAGCTTAAGGAACGTAAACAGTTTGGGTTCCCGCCATTTTGTTATTTACTGAAACTGACTTGCCGGCGCGCTAGCAGAACAGCGTCACAAAAGGCGGCAATGCGGCTTGCTGATGCTCTTACTAAACGCTGGCCCAAGACCAGCCTAAGCGGCCCAACACCCGCTTTCCATGAACGGCATGGCCACAGCTTTGAGTGGCAGATTATAGTCAAGGCGAAGCAGCGCCAGGACCTGGTTCAGATCATCAACTCTTTACCGGCAGGCTGGTCATACGATATTGACCCAACCAGCTTGTTGTAAGATTGTATAAAACAGATAACATGTTATACTTTTGAGCATAATGCCAAACCCCCGGGACTCAATAATCACATTACCTAACGAGCACCTCCATCAACGCTCCAAGAAGGTGGGCATTGTCTCGCCCGAAATCCAGGAGTTGGTAAAAAACATGGAAAAGGCGTTGCTCGATTGGGAACAAACCCGAGAACATGAAGTCGGGGTCGCGTTGGCCGCCATCCAAATCGACCAGCCGATCCGGGTAGTGGTAGTTCGTAATAATTATGACAACAAAGAAGACAAGACTTTTGATGTTTTTATCAACCCGGTAATCACTAAGCTTGAAGGTCCAATTGAAGAAGATTACGAGGGTTGTTTAAGCGTAAAAGACATTTATGGACGCGTGCCAAGGCACACTAAAGCCCGCGTTAAGGCTTTGGGTTTAAGTGGCCGTGAATTCAGAGTGACTCTTGAAGGTTTTTTGGCGAGAGTTTTACAACATGAAGTCGATCACACCAACGGGATAATGTACGTAGACCACATTAAAAATAACCCGGAAGCTTTTTTTAGGCTGAACACTAAAGGTGAACTGGAGCCGCTCAATGCCACAGAACTCGAAGCCAGTCGTATTCTTCGGTAGCGGACCGGTCGCAGCCAAAAGTTTGAAGCATTTGGCTAAAATTTTTTACATAGAGGCTGTGATAACTAAGCCTAGAGCCCCGCATCACAAAGGGCCAGTGCCGGTTTTGGACCTAGCTGATAATCTAGGACTGAGAGTTGAATTGGCTGCTGACAAACAACAGCTAGACTATTTATTTGCCCATAGGCCGTTCATGAGTGACGTGGGAATATTGGTCGACTTTGGCATAATCGTGTCTCAAAAAGTCATAGACTACTTCCCGCTGGGCATTATTAACAGCCATTTTTCGCTTTTGCCAAAGTTGCGTGGCGCCGACCCTATCAGCTTTGCCATTTTAAGCGGCGAGTCAGAGACCGGCGTAAGCCTGATGCTACTGGTCAAAAAGATGGACGCCGGGCCATTGATAGCCCAGGCGCCATTCCAAATCCCGCCGGATTGCACAACACCAAGCCTAACCAAAGCGTTGATAGATATCAGCGACCAAACACTAGCCGCTATGATTCCCGAATATATCGCAGGTAGACTACAGCCCGTACCTCAAGACCAGTCCGTAAAACCAACCTATTCGCGTAAGCTCACTAAAGATGCTGGCTTGATCGACTGGCATAAGCCGGCAGTTCACTTGGAGCGCGAAGTCCGGGCGTATTCAGAGTGGCCCAAAAGCCGCTGCGAGTTAGCCGGCCAAGAAATTATCATTACGAAGGCGAAGACTGTAAGCCAATCAGCTAAGCCGGGCCAAGTCATGGCAAGCGGTAACAAATTAATAGTTGCCTGCGGCCAGCAATCTTTAGAAATTTTGGAGCTCAAACCGGCCGGTAAGCCAGCTATGAACGCGACAGCGTTTCTTGCCGGTTATGGCAGCCGCCTAAGGAGTTAACCTAAGCTGCTGGCGGATAGCTGGGTGGTTGCTGGTCGTCATTTTGATCGCCGGCAGCCCGAGGGCTATTTTGCTCAGGTATGTTCGCGCCCGGCTGAGCGGTTTGCGAGCTGGCGACAATCTGCGGTGCTACCTGCTTGATTTCAGCCTTTAGTTTTTCAAGCTCCGAGCTCACAACTTCTTTATACGAAGGAAAATTAGTTTCTAACCACTTTAAAGCTTGCTGTTCTTTGTCTTTTACAGCTCCTGGCGCGTCTGTTTCTGCCGGCATCAACTGTTCGAATTCGTCCAGCTGGGCATCGCTCATACGGCTGGCCAGAGTAGTGCCTACCCGCATCTCTAGCGTTTCCAGAATGTGTGCTAGCATCCTTTTCTTTTCTTCTGGCGGCAAAGCGCTCAGGCCAAGTTCGTCGAGAGTGTTGTAGTCTAAAGTAAAAGCCATGGTTAATCCTTTATAGTTACCATTGTATCGTAATTAAAGTTTGCGCTCCACAACTTCACGTCGGAAGGCATTGATAACGTCGCCTTCTTCTAGCAGCAGTCTGTTTTCGGTCTTTAGGCTAATACCACAGAGCTCGCCCTCTAAAACCTCTTTGACATCTTGCGGACCACGTTTTAGATTGGTGATTTCGGCTTCGGCGATTTGTTCTTTGCCGCGCAAAACACGCGCCCTGGCTGGCAGGCTCAAATTACCTTTGGTAACTTCGCCACCGCAGATAACTTCTGTCTTGGTAGTCTTAAAGACAGCTTTGGTTTTTAGTGAGCCCAGTTCTGTTTCGACTACTTCGGGCGCCAGCAAATTACTAAGTTCCTGGCGCACATCATCAATCAATTCGTATATAACCTGGTATTCGCGGATATTGACTTTATCGCGGTTAGCCAGCCGGCGGATGTTGGTGGCCGTGGTAACGTTAAAACCGTAAACAACTGCGCCGCTGGTATCCGCCAGGTGTATATCATTTTCGCTGATAGCACCCACGCCCGAGCCGACCACCCTAACAGCCACTTCTTCGGTATCAAGCACTTTGATGCTATTGATGGCTGACGCTAACGAACCTTGCACATCGGCTTTAATAATAACGTTGAAGTTTTGCAGTGTATTGGTGCGGTTTATGATATGTATCAGGTCATTGCCGCCTAAGTCCAGCCGACCACTGGCCGATTTCTTGCCGCTCGCAATCCGTTCGGCTTCTTCTTTGGCAATACGCTCGCTAGCGACTACCCGGAATTCATCGCCAAATTCCGGTAGTGTTTTAAAGCCGGTAATGGTAACCGGCATGGCCGGAGTAGCGCCCAAGATAGCCGAGCCACCAGAATCTTCTAAATTGCGTACTTTGGCGTAAGATCCGCCGGCTACGATAAAGTCCCCCCGTTTTAACAAGCCGGATTCGATAAGCGCATGAGCTACCGGTCCGCGCCCTTGTTCGGTATGGGCTTCGATTATCAGTCCGCTGGCCGGCCCGTCGGCTTCTGATTTAAGTTCTTCGACGTCTGAAACCAGCAGTATCATTTCTAAAAGGTTTTCTAGACCTTGTTTGGTTTTAGCCGAAACTTCAGCGGCCACTATATCGCCACTCCACTCTTCTATCAGCAGGTTCTGCTCGGCTAGCTCTTGTTTAACGCGGTTAACGTCAGCTCCTTCTTTATCGATTTTGTTGATAGCCACGATTATGCGCACGCCGGCCTTTCGGGCAAAGCGAATGGCTTCGATAGTTTGCGGCTTGACGCCGTCATCAGCGGCCACTACTATGACCGCCAAGTCGGTAAGGTGGGCGCCATGCTCGCGGATAGCCGCGAAGGCTTCATGCCCCGGGGTATCTAGCAAGGTAATCGGCCGCCCGTTATGGCTAATCTGATAAGCCGAAATATGTTGGGTAATGCCACCAGCCTCATGCTTAGCTGTTTCGGCGCCGCGTATGGCATCCAGCAAACTGGTTTTGCCGTGGTCAACATGGCCCATAAACGCAACTACCGGAGGCCTAGGTACGGCATGTTCATTATCGATAGCTGTCTTCTTGGGCCGCGGCATTACGGGCTCTGCCTCGTTACCACGTTCCAGGGCTACTTCCAGACCAAGCTCATCTACTATAATCTGCGCGGTGTCAAAATCAATCCGTTCGTTCACGGTGGCCATGACGCCGTTTTTCATCAGCTCAGTAATGAGCCGGCTAACAGGTATGGACAACTTTTCCGCCAGGGCGCCGACGGTTATCATGTCTTCGATTGCGATTGTTTGGGCCATCGGAACTCCTTTCTGGCGGTTGCCATTATCTCTAAACTACATAACTACTTCTTGGCCTTGGGTTTGCTGCCGGCTTTAGCGGTGGCTTTAAGGCTTAGGGCAATCTTGCGGGTTTCGCTATCGACATCCAAAACCTTGAACTTCTTAGTTTCGTTCAGTTGGAACAGCTTTTCCGGATCAACCGCTTCGCTATCGGTGCTCATCTCAGAAACATGTACCAGCGCTTCTACACTTGGAGATAGCTGCACAAAAGCGCCAAACGGCGTGATGCGCGTGATTTTACCCTCGACGATACCACCCTTATTAAAAGCTTTGACCTCTTTAAGCCAGGGGTCTTCGGTCATCTGCTTAAGGCTTAAGCTCAAGCGGTCTTTGTCTATCGCAATGACCTTGGCTTTAACGGTTTCGCCTACTTTCAGATAGCTACGCGGGTCTTCTACACGCTCCCACGAGATTTCAGAAATATGTATAAGGCCTTCTATGCCGTCAACGTTAACAAAGGCTCCAAAATCAATCACGCCAGTGACCACGCCCTCGACAACATCGCCAACCTTCAGGTCGCTCAAGCGGCCTTGTATATCATCCTTAACAGCTTCTTTTTCCGAAAAGATCAGTTTGTTATCTTTGCGACTAACATCCAGGATACGGGACCGCATCGGTTTATTGACCAAAGCATGTAGCTTTTGCAATATCTCATCTTTATCCGCTCCCGAAACACGCGGGTAATGGGCCGTTGAAAGTTGAGAGACTGGCAAAAAGCCGCGGATGCCCTCGAGCTCTACCAACAGGCCGCCCCGGTTGGCATCGTAAGGAGAAATTTCGATGATTTCCTGCTCCTCGAACACGCGCTGTAATTCGTCCCAGCCGCGGTCCTTAACCGCCCGGCGCATGCTCAAAAGCGCATAGCCCTCGTCAAGCTCAGGGTCCACCACGCTCACGGTGACACTTTGGCCGGGCTCCAGTTGTTGGCCGTAGCCGATTTCCCGACGCATCACCACGCCAATGCCGTTGGGGCCTAAATCTAGCCACAGCTCGTGCTTTTTGACATCGGTTATCACGCCTTCCACCACGTCGCCGGCTTGCAGCGGCTTAGCATCGACCTGAGCTAACAGGTCGTCCATAGTTAATTCTTGTTTTGGCATTTAAAATGCCTCCTCTCATTTCCAAGCCGTTAGGCAAGGAAGAAATGTATTTCCGCTAGCGGATAGCCAAGTTGGCCACCTTCAAGACAACCAAAAACACCTGCCCGCTTTTAGGATTGCTTACATTATACCTGTTATAAGCTTCAGGGTCAAAACCACGACGGCGCGCCTTTAAACTGTATGCTAAACTTAAGGCAATGTACCTGGGCGTTGACATTGGAGGGACTAAAACACTGGTTGGTATCCTGGATGAGCATGGCCGAATCACAGAAATTACCAAATTCCCTACGCCTGGAAAATACGAAGAATTTTTAGAGGAATTGCGTCAAAATTTGGCGCAGTTCGGGGATATAACGTTCAAAGCAGCCGGCATCGGCGTGCCAGGTAGGCTGGATCGCGAATCAGGTGTGGCTATATCTTGCGGAAACTTGGGGTGGAAGAACAAACCTATATTAAAAGACGTCTCTAAAGTAGCCGGCTGTCCCGCGGTATTTGAAAATGACGCCAAGCTGGCCGGGCTTTCCGAGGCTATGCTGGTTAAAGGCGAGTTCTCCAGAGTTCTATATATAACTATCAGCACCGGCATCGGTACAGCCCTGATTGTCAATCAACAAATTGACATTAATTTTGGCGATACCGGCGGTGCAGGCATTATGCTTGAGCACGAGGGCAAAACCGGGCCGTGGGAAAGTTTCGCTTCTGGCAAAGCCATAGTAAAGCGGTTCGGTAAAAAAGCCCATGATATTTACGATGATAAAACCTGGCAACTTATCGCCAACGACATCGCCGTCGGCCTTATAGAAGTAATCGCTATGACGGAGCCGGATGTTGTTATTGTCGGCGGCGGCGTGGGGACGCACCTGACACGCTTCGTCAAACCGCTTACCGAAGCTCTTAAACGCTACGAAAACACGATGCTGCCGATTCCACCGATACGGCAAGCCGAGCGGCCTGAAACGGCGGTAGTGTACGGCTGTTACGATTTAGCTAAGGCAACCTATCGCCCCCAGCATGATTTACGAGTATAAAAAGATGATTTTTGAACAAACCCAACAAAAACGGACGAAACATAGCGCAAATTGCGCTGGACTAGCTATTGGGCGGTTTCAGCCAAGCAAGGCTCGTTTAAAACCGCAAAGTCCTGCTAAGGTTGACAGGTAAATTATGGAGGGGTTCATTAACCGACTGTCTAAAGATTTTCCAGGTCTCGACTTCATCGCTGGCAAGGTGTTTTGCTGGTCTCCGGTTAAAAATCAGATCACATATAATCCAACTAAAGGCCAGCCGGCTGGCCGCTGGGCGGTACTTCACGAACTAGGCCATGCCTTGATGGATCACAAATCCTATGGCTCTGATTTCGAACTGGTCAAGCTAGAGGTGGCCGCCTGGCAGAAGGCTAAAGAATTAGAAAAAAAATACGGCCAAAAAATAAGTCCCGAGCACATACAGAATTGTCTGGATACTTACCGCGAATGGTTGTACCGGCGCAGCTTATGTCCGGCTTGCGGCAATAGCAGCCTGCAGCAGTCGCCTACAAGTTACCGCTGTTTTAACTGCCACACTGTTTGGAAAGTTACGGCCGCCCGTTTTTGCCGCCCCTACCGTAAAACAGTAGACAGTAAAGAGCCAACAGTAGAGAGTTTAAAACTTAGTTCACAAACAAAATACCTCAGCTTTAACTGAGGTATTTTACTGAAAGCCGTTAGCTCTACACTGTCAGCTTAAGCGGCTTTTTTGGTGCGACGGCTAATGCGGCCGCCTTTGGCGCCAGCTAAACGAGCTAGCTCGCGGTTGGCGTAAAAGCCGCCAGTGTGGCCTTTTTTACCACCAATAGCACCGATTTTAGCGTAAAAGTCCGCGCCGTATTTGGTTTTGTTGGTCGAGGCAGCAGCTTTGCCGCCAGCTTGAGTTCCAGACATGTCGTCTCTCCTCCAAAGTTAATTGTCTCTCGAGTGAAATAAAAAGAGCTCTCCGCCGGAGAACCCTCTCTTATTTCTTTCGAACAAGCTTATGATAGCATTCTATATCGCTCGTGTCAATCAGATTTTATCTGTTATTGTTTGGTTGCCAGAAACATAGTTTGTAGCCGTCTGGGTCTTTAAGGATGAATTCACGGTTGCCCCATTCCCAATCACGCGGTTTGGTTGCCGGCTTCAGCCCAACCTTGAGCTGGCGTTCGTGTTCTTCGTCCACATTGCCCACTTTTATATAAAGGTAGGCGCCGCGCCCTTTTTCAGCTGCCAGCGAGTCTTTGTTGAACTCTTCTTCATCGCGCATATTTACCAGAATAACCCGGAAGCCTCCTAGCTCCACGGTAGAATGTTGCTCGTCCGACTCTACTACTTCAAATCCCAGCTTCTTATAAAACTTTTCGCTAGTTTTATTCTCTTGCACCCAAAATAAAAGGCTTGTAACTTTCATGTCCTTAATTTTCTTCTTAAAAGCCATGATTTCAAAGTTACATTTACAACAATTCTAGGGATCATTGGCTATGACGGTAGCAATGGCGCAGGCCAAATATGGCGACTAGCATTACAGCTACGGCTATCGCGGAGTAAAGAGCGGACCACGCGTCAGATCTTTTTACCGCTACGGCAACTTTTTTGACTGGCTGAGGTAGTTGATGCACAGCCACTTGTGCCAGCCCGTTGACAACACCCAAAAGCTTAATGCTAATGTCTGGGATCCCATCACGGTTAACATCCACCAGGCGCGTTTCCCCGATGGTCATTGTAACGTTAAGCGGCTTGGAGGCGATGGTCAAGGTAACTGCTCCATTATTGACCGATGCTACCGTTATGGTATGCTTCACGACTTGGCCATTTTGGTTAAGTTCAAAATAGGCCTTGCCGGCCGGGGGCAAGCTAACGGTTTCACCTTGCGAGGCAAAATATTCAGGATAGTTGTTAAGTAAGATGGGTGTCTGGGCAACGGCCGTAGGCACCACGGGGGGTTGGGGTGGTGTTGCCGGGTTTGGCGTTGCGACAGACTCGGCTATAACTGCCGGCGCTTTTACAGCAACCGTGCGGGTAACGCTGGCACTGTTGCCAGCGGCATCGGTTACGGTATAGATTAAGGCGTAAGTGCCGGCCCTGCTCGTATCTACGGTGCCGCTTATAACTATCGAGCCCGTTAAATTGCCGTCTACATTATCGGTGGCCGTAGCTCCCGGATCCACAAAATTACTCCCTTGGTTAACGCTCATGCTTGACGAGCCGTTCAAAGTTATGAACGGCGGCGTTAAGTCTATGATTACCGTGCCGGTCGGCGAATAGCTGGAGTTGTTACCAGCCTGGTCGCTGGCGCTAACGCGAAAATACCAAGTGCCTGCGCTCAACGGCAAAGCCATTATATAAGAGTTAGCACCGACGGCAGCACTGTAAACTCCGCTGGCAAATGTCGGACTCTGCGACCACTGTAAATTGTAGAGCATCCCGCCCAGGCCGGAGCCGCTATCGGTTGAAGCCGTCCAGCTCAATGTCGGTTCGGTATTTTTGGTCGGACTAGCCGCCGTTGGCTGACCAGGGCGGCTGGGCGCCGTGGCATCAACCTTAAAAGCTACTAAGCCGCCGTTAGCCGCCGCGTAAGCCGAATCAGCACCGCTGTTGTCTATCGCCCTGACCCGCCAGTAATATGGCCCGTCTGCTAAAGTCTGGCCCGATGAATCCGCGGCATAAGTTCCACCGCCGGCTACCTGTCCAACCGTAAAGCCGCTTGGCCCTTGGGCAGCCAGAGCCGAAGTGTAATCAACCACCGGCGACGAAAAATCAGAAGTAGTGGCAACCTGAATTTCGTATTGCACAGTGTCGCCACTGTTCGGATCGCTCAAGTTAAAATTAAAGCTGGGCTGGTTACCATTAATCCAGCCGCCGTTGACTAGCGAGCTATCGCCTAAGCCGTCCGGAACATTGGGGGCACTATTAGTGTTGACAGTTACCGAAGCATCGTCAAAATCCGTGCCATAATAACCACCCCAGCCGCTCTGGTCGCGACCGCCTAGTCCAAAGCTGACATATTGCACCCCGCTGCCATAATTGGTAAAGGTATAGGTTTGCTGGAACCAGGCTGTACCGGCGGGTATCTTTATCAAAGAGCCGCTGGAGCCAAAAGTCGTGCCGGAGCTCGCCTTAACCGTAGAACCGTCACTGCCTAGTAGTTCAAAGTTCAAAAAATATTGCCCGCCCTAGTCAAAGCGAGTCGCCAACCAAACGCTGAACGTAATGCTGGGCTGACTATTATCAAGCTGGCTCTGGGTATAGCCGTTTGATAAAAGATTAACCTTTTGGGTTAAAGTCCCTAGCGAATAGCTGGAGTCGAAAGAATATGAACCGGAGTGCGCGTTGTTCCAGTTAAAAGCCCAGCTGCCGGTAGAGGTCCAGCCGCTGGTTGAATCCGTTTCAGCTCCAGGGTTAGTCAGAAGATTAGTGGCCGCAAAAACTTTTGGCGCGGTTATACCAAGTATTACAAGTGATAAAAATATAGATAGTAAAACCGCTGGCGCGCGCTGACCTAACTTGTTTTTACTTTTGTGAGTTTGAATTTTGCCGCTCATTTTGAGCACTGTTTTGTTGTAAATTTATTCTACTACCACCCCAAATAAATCCGCAAGCAAATCACCTCCCGCACCCGGCAAACCACCGGCCGCCTCCTAAATAAGCCTGACGCATAAGTTTAGCTAGATATGTACTAGTGTAGCCACTTCACCCTCGACGTATGATGGCCCGATTTTTGTAACAAAAGGTAGGGAGT
>CAZUPM010000007.1:0-20799 GCA_964622365.1 uncultured Candidatus Saccharibacteria bacterium
TTGGAATGGTACCAGCTCTAATTTGTGAGCCTTTATAAGCGGATGGACGGTTTGCGCGGTGCGATGAACATCAAATTCTTTTTTTAAAAGCTCGTCAATTGCGCTGTTGATGCGAAACGGTGGACTCGAGGGCCGGCCGATTTTTAGCCGCGCGTCCAGCCAAAAACAGCGTGGGCACTGCATAAACAGCTCGATTTTACTGCGGCTAATTTTATACGGCTCAGCTTGACCAGGCTCGTAAGCCGGATTTCTCTGGTATGCCATTACTTAAATTATATCAGCTGGAACCAGCCCTGCCGTCTTCAATCTTTTTAATCAACGATAAAAGTTCGGAGGCCTTGTCGGCGAACCCGTCGGGATTTAACTCCTTTAAAGAAGCGGTCGACGCAAAGCCCCAGCCCACTGCTATGCATGGCACACCCACTGCCCTAGCTGCCTCTATGTCGCGGATTTCGTCACCAATATAAATACAGTTTTCCGGCCTGGTCCGTTCACGGCGTATTAAGCGCTTCAAGGCTCGCGGCTTTGAAAATAGACCAATCCCGCCGTACACTTTTTTTATGCAAGTATCGAGCTTCCGAAAACGTAAAAACTGATTTACATTTTTAGTGGCATTAGTGCTCATTATAATCAACTCGTAGCCATTAGCGCGCAGCTTTTTTACGGCCTCACTAATACCGTTAAAAGCCTGAATCTCGTTCATTCTATCAGACATCATTTTACGGCCTTCCCTGAGCATCAAAGGCACCCTTAACAACGAGATTTCCAGATGCTGTAGAACTTTGATAGCGGGCAAGCTTCTAAGGTGGGCAATTTCTTGGTCGCTCCTGCGCTCTAGGCCAGCGACCTTTTCGAATAGCTCAAGAAAGACATCAAAGCTATCAGCAATAGTGCCGTCAAAATCAAAGATAATTGTTTTTTTCATCTTAATTGGCGGGTGCGTAAGCAATATGGCGTAGGCTCCGCCCAGTCCTTTCAGCAAATTTTTGATGGTAACCTTCGGCCGCATAAAATTCGGATGCTGGTACTATTTGAGTCACTATCGGCTTTTTAAAATATTTCTGAATGGAATCTTTTAACTTTTCGGCCGTCTTCTTTTGACTTTCGTCAAAGTAAAAAATCGCTGAGCGATAATTATCGCCAACATCCGGGCCCTGACGATTAAGTTGGGTCGGATCGTGCATACGAAAGAACTGCTTTAAGAGTGTACTATAGCTGACTTTTTTGGGGTCAAAATCCATCAAAACTGCTTCGGCATGTCCGGTCGTGTGCGTGCAAACCTCCTCGTAAGTAGGGTTTTTGGTGTGCCCGCCGGTGTAACCGACCGTAGTCTTAACAACACCCGGAACCTGGTCAAAATAATACTGCACGCCCCAAAAACAATCGGCCGCAAAAATTGCCTTTTGCACTATTCGCTCACCGTTACGTCGTGCCAGAAGGCCACGTAATTGCTAAAATCTTTTTTGACGATATCTATGGCGCCAGGCTTAGGCTGCGGATAGCTCCAAGCGCTGTCTTTGCTCCATTTATCGCCCTGGCCAACATCGAAGTATTGGCAAACGCCCTTCCACGGGCACGTGTATGGCGTAGATGATTCGCGCAAAAACTCCTTTTTGACAGAGCTGGGCGGAAAGTACCAGTTTTGCTCAATATAAATCAAATCATCCTTATCCGCTTCGGCAATCACCTGCCCGTTCCAAACCGCTTTCATATAGCCTCCTTTTTTATATTATGCCTCAAGTTTGAGACGTTTTAATAGCCAAGTGCGTGGCAAGATGCTTAAAAACCAGCCGGCGCGCGGACCGGAATTTTTGCCAATTAGTACGCGGTAAAGTACCGAAAACCTTTCCTGCGGCTGCAGTCCGGCAGAATCTTTCAAGTCATAAATCGCCTGGTGGAACCAGCTGCCATCGGCGTCCGCCGGCGCCGACTCGATTTTATCGGCCAGGCTCTTTAGAAAAGCCTTTTCGGCATCAGAAAATTCATCCGGCTTAACGGAACCGAGCAACTCAAACTTTACATCTTCCGGTGCGCTTTTACTTAGCCAGTTATTTATAAACTCCAGTTCTTTTTTAATAGTCGCGGCATCTGTTTCGGCGGCCGCGGCATGTTCGGTGCGCTTGATGACCTCCAAAGTTTTTTCGGGATCTTTAAGCGAAGCTTGGTAGCTGGCCACTAAGTGCGAAAACGGCACATTGCTAACCGTCGGTTGCTCGACTCCATTTAAACAAAGCTCCACGAGTTGCTTTACCTGCCCGCTCTTATCAGGCTTAGCCAAAAGCTCGGCGAATTCATCGAACAGTCGCAGTAAAGTTTGCCCTTCGTCAAAAAATAGCTGCTTCCCAGGCGGATAGCGCAATATAAAGAACCAGATTATTTCTGGTGGCAATATATTTAACAGTTCGCTGGCCGTGATGACATTGCCGTCGCTTTTACTCATTTTCTTAGTTTCACCGACCCGGTTTATGAAGTTGTACGGCACAGGCAGCGGCGCTTCGGTATCAAAAACCCGCTTGGCTATTTCTTTGCCGGTATCATAGCTACCGCCTTTGGTGGCGTGGTCACGCCCGAAAGGTTCGACATTAACTTTGAGCAACCACCAGCGAGCCGGCCAGTCGATCCGCCAATTGAGCTTTACTTCACCTTTATCGTAGCGAGCCGCCCGTTCTTGGCCTTTATTATCCTTATAGATAACCGTTCTATCAGACCTATTGATGCTCACAAATTCGCGGTTTTTTAAATAGCCCTCTTCTAGAACTTGGATGGGCGACCAGTCAGAGCCGGTTTTATGTCCGGATACCGACTCCAGGATTTGTTTGACGCTTTCCGCGTTATCAACCGTTTTTTCTATGGCAGCTGTAAAAAAGCCCTCACGATATTTTTGGTGCGCCCTTACCGCCTCCATTTTTAAACGCAACTTTTTGGCGGCACGTAGTAAATCGGCCAGATAAAAATCAGCATACGACTGGCTGCTGCCATCGGGCGCCGGCACATCGTATAGGGGTTTGCCCAGGTATTTTTCGAAATCGGACGAAACATTGACCGGCACTTTTCGAAAAACATCCAGGTCGTCGACTATATGTAGATGCCTTGCTTTCCTGCCCCGACGTTCCAACTCTACTGCGATGATTTCCGCCGTCAGCACCTCACGTAGCGTGCCTAAATGATAGGTGCCGGAGGGAGAAACTCCGGATGAGACAATAATCTCGCCCTCAGGCCAGCGTTTGACAGCCTCGTCAACGATATCGTTCAACCACTGCATAACAATAGATTATAGATGATGGGATTGAGATATTAGAATGCTTTTAGGAAATTTCGGTGATTTTGTAAACTGCGGTTTCGGATGGCAACTTAATTTCGACCTTATCACCGACTTTTTGACCAAGTAGCGCCTGGCCGATAGGCGATTCGTCAGAAATCTTACCGTTTAGCGGGTCGGCTTCTACCGTACCAACGACCTGGAACTGTTTGGTTTTGCCGTCGTTGCGCAGTTTTACAGTGGAGCCAAGTTGGACCTTTTGGCCGCCGCGCGGCGCCTTGATTACCTTGGCGTTTTGCAAAATCCTATCCAGTTCGGAAATCCTGGCCTCGTTGCGTTCTTGTTCTTGGCGGGCCGAGCTATATTCGGCATTTTCCGCCAAATCACCGAATTCCCGGGCAGTCTTGATATGTTCGGCAATCACGCTGCGCTGAGCCACCAGTTCATCGTGCTCCTTTTGGAGCTCGTCTATACCTTGTTTGGTCAATCTGTAGGGTTCGTTCATAGGTATGACTCCTTTCGTAGCCTGCCCTGGTTTATCCCATCCAATTTGAAAACTAATTATATAGCTTGTTAGGACTTAGGCCAAGACTTTTAATAATTCTTCGGATGACGTTAATTTGGCCTCTGCTGAATTGCGTTTTTTTATTTCAACGGACCCGCTGGCAAGTGTCTTGTCGCTCACCACTAACCTATATGGGATTCCGAGCAAATCGGCATCAGCCAGCTTAAGGCCGGCATGCGCATCACGGTCATCATACAAAACTTCCACGCCTGCGTCTGTGATTTTTGTATATAGTTCATCCGCGGCTTTGGCTACTTCTTTACTATCCCCCAAGCTAACAAGACAAACCTTAAATGGTGCAACATTCTCGGGCCAAACCAGTCCGTGATTGTCTGCGAAATGTTCTACTATCACGCCCATCAACCGGCTTATACCTATACCGTAAGAGCCCAAAATGACGGGCTTGATAGTACCCTTCTCGTCAGTGAAGCGTAAATCCAACTGCTCGCTTTTAGCTGCGCCAAAGCTGAAGATGTTACCGACTTCCGCGGCCGCCACTTTTTCTAGGCTATCTTTTTGTAATCCCAGTTGGCTAAGGACCTCGTCCGTAAAAACTTCTTCGTTAACGGCTATTTTTTTAGCGCGGTCAACGTAAATCGTGTCTTCACCAGCTTCTGTGACTGTTTGGAATTCGTGGCTGAACTGAGTGAAAGCGCCGCCGCTGGCAAAAGTCAAAAAGGTATCGTCACCCAAGCCAACTTTTTCAAAAACTCTAAGATAAGCGGCTGTTACTTTGTCGTAAAATTTCTGGTGTTCTGGCTCGTCGCGCGAGTACGAATAAAGGTCTTTCATCAAAAATTCCCGCGTGCGCATGATGCCGCTTTTGGCTCTAAGTTCGTTGCGCAGCTTGTTTTGGAACTGGTAGACGTTGACTGGTAAATCGCGGTAGCTGCTTATAAATTCCCTCATCATTTCCGTTATTTGTTCTTCGTGCGACCAAGCCAAGCCAACTTCTTGGCCGCTTTTAAGTTGCGACTTGAACCATATATCAACCGTTTTATCGTCCCAGCGGCCGGTCTTTTGCCACAAATCCTTTGATTGCAGGCCTGTCATGATTAGTTCCATGGCACCGAGTTTTTCCATCTCTTGGCGGACGATGGCTTCTATTTTGTTTAACACCTTTAGACCGAGCGGCAAAAAACTATAAACACCGGCCATTTCTTTATGAATATATCCAGCCTGGATTAAAAGCTTGGCGTTTTTAGCCGTCTCGTCCGCGGGCACGGTTTTGCTGGTTTTAGTAAAAAGCTGGGAAACTCTCATCGGCAATTATTGTACCGCATTAATGGGCATGAATTAAAAACAAGGCGGCAAAGGCGATGAAGTTTTTGAGTCCATGCAAACCCATGCCGGCGTACAACCGGCCGGTTTTTCCCCTTAGCCAACATAGCACCAATGACAGTATGAACGTATCTACACCGGCCACCCACAGAGCGCCGCCTCCAGTCGACTCTAATAAATGAGGGCTAGCAAAAATGGCCGAAGTAATAATTGCCGCCCAAACGACTGGCAGAGCTCTTTTGAGCCCGCTAAACAAAAACCCGCGGAACAAAATTTCTTCAACTATTGCAGGCAAAATCACTAAACTTATAAAGACTAACACGAGCGGCCAGCCGGTTGTAGCCTGGCTAAACCCCAGGGCTTGCTGCTGGTTGACGTTAAGGCTGGGGATCAGTCTGCTCAAAATGGTTATTGCCACAATGTAAACCGGAAAATATATAGCCAGGCCAGCCAGCGCATAAAGTATATCCTGGTATTTTGCTTTGGCGAGGCCTAAGGCCGCGATGCTGCCTTTGCGCCAACGTATAAACCACACTAACGAAGCGACGGTCAGAGCTTCATCCAAGGCTACATAAACAAATTGGGCGACTACTGAGTTATTAATCCAGCTGGTTGCCTGTGCCGCACTCCAATGTTTTAACAACGGGTAGATCGAAACTATCTGGACGCTGACCAGCTGGACCACCACGTAAATCAGCACCACTATCAATATCGCCGCCGCCGGCCCCCAGGTTACGCCCCGCTCGACGATCGCGCCTTTAGCTTTCCATTTTTTACTCTTCTTTTGATTCTTAGAAGAAGCGGTGGACATCGACTATAGTGATTAAAATTATCAGCACCATCAACAGCGCGAAGCCAGCCCCATATAAAGCGTTTTCGACCGTGGCCGTAAGTTTTTTGCGCAGCACCCGCGCTACTAAAGTCACAAACAGCTTTCCGCCGTCAAGCGCCGGAATCGGCAGGATATTCATTATGGCCAAACTCAAACTGATCACGGCAATGATTGCCAGCACGAATTGATAGCCCAGCAGCGTGCCGTCCTTTAGGATCACATAAATGCCTACAGGCCCCGCCACCTGGGAACTTGCCTTGGCAATGTTGCCGCTAAAAAGAGCTGCTATAGCCGTGCCTAGTCCGTGGAAAGTTAAGGCCGTGAACTGGCCGATTAAACCTCCGGCCACCAAGGGAGCCGACCAGGTTGAGCGTTGCAACGTATACTCTGTAGGAGAAATTCCCAGGTAACCTTTTGGATTAGAAGTGCTTTGGCTGGCTGAGACTACGTTTTGGCTTAACAAGGTAGCCTGCGCATTGTAGGTTTGGTGGCCACGCGCATACTTTATGTTTACCTTTTTGCCCGCCAGACTGGCAGTAGTTTGAGGTAAAGTCGCCGCTGAATTGACGTCTATTAAATGGCCCGGGGTACCTATAGCCAGCAACTTGTCTTCAGGCTTTAAGCCGGCTTTGGCGGCTGGCGAGCCAGTTTGGACGTAGCCAATCAGAACCTGTTTTTGTATGACATGGGTATCACTTTTGATAGTGAATTGGTTATTGACCAGTTGAGGCATGCCAACCCATGCTAAAACCATCAGGATGACGAAAGCAGCAAGCAGGTTCATGCCGACGCCCGCCAGTAAAATTTTAACTTTGGCGCTAAGACGTGCGGAGCCATAAGTACCTTTACCCTTATCCTCGTCGTGCTCGCCCTTGAGACGCACAAAGCCGCCCAGCGGCAGCGCGTTAATGCTGAATAGCCAGCCCTTTTTAGTCTTTCTGCCCCACAGCCGCGGCGGAAAAAATATACCAAACTCTTCGGCTTCCACGCCGTTACGCCTAGCCACCCAAAAGTGCCCCAGCTCGTGTACGACTACCAGCATGATAAATAAAACCAGGGCCAAAACCAGCAGCATAACCGACATCTTACCCATATTATAGCGTAAAGTGTTTAACATATAGCGAAAAGTCCAGTCGATACTGACTCCGAAGGTTTCCGGGCTCTGTAAAACCGATAGCTGTAATCAGGGCTAAGCCGGATAAAGTTGCAACTAGCCGAGGTTTGTTCCTTGAAAGATAAAAATCTAGGCCGCTTGTCGTCGTTGCAGCTTAAGCTTGGTCCTGGTATCTGCCGCCAATCGTTTTTTACAGCCGCCCGGTGGCTTTTTTGGTTCCTTTTTGCTATCAAAAAAAAGAACCGTCACAGGCAGCCTACGGCTGCCGGCCAAATGTTTTTGCCTGACGCAAAAGAAAGTAGAGGCCGGCCTACGGCCGGCATATTTCTTAACTGGATCCTGAAATAAATTCAGTATGACATTAAAAAATTAAAGTGTTAAGATTTCCTGCTCTTTGGCTTTGGCCAGTTTTTCGGCCTCGGTTTTTTGCTGGTTCATAGCTTCGTCTACCTGACGGCCAATGCGGTCGAATTCGTTTTCGCCGATTTGCTTATCTTTTTTGGCTTGGTTAGCGTGGTGCAAGGCGTCGTGTCGCGCTTGGCGCATAGCTATCATGCAATCTTCCAGTTTTTCGCCGAGTTGCTTGGCGATTTCACGGCGCCGTTCTTCCGTAAGCGGTGGAATCAGCACGCGCACGACCCGGCCATCGTCCATTGGGTTTAAGCCAAGGGCTTGATTATCGCGGATTGCCGCACTAATCGCCTGCAAATTGGTGGGATCAAAAGGTGTGATTTGCAGCAGCTGCGCCTCTGGGGTCGTCACATTAGCGACCTGATTTAGCGGCATTGGCCGCCCATAAGCCTCCACCATTACACCGTCAAGCATGCCGGCGCTGGCACGGCCTGTGCGGATTTTTTTAAGCTCGTCACTTAAACGCTCCGTCGCCGCCTGTAGCTTTTTCTTTGTCTCGTCAATAATTTGCGTCGGATTCATGGCTATCCTAACTCTCCTAACTGCATACGGGCAAAACGGCGGACGATGATGTTTTCGCCAAGCCGGGCATTGTGTTCCTTGACGTAATCGCCGACGGTTTGATCGGGATTTTTTACAAATGGCTGATCCAGCAGGCAGCGCTCGGCAAAATACTTTTGCAATTGGCCTTCTACGATTTTCTCAATTAGGTCATCGGCTTTCCGCTGGCCAGCGGGTTCGGCTTTTGCCTTCTCCGCGAACTCGCTCCGCACTTCTTGCTTAACGTCATTCGGGATATCATCAACGCTCACATACTCCGGATTGCTGGCCGCGATGTGCATAGCGATATCTTTGACGAGATTGGTAAATATCTCGTTGCGGGCTACGAAATCGGTCTCACAATTAACCTCCACCAAAACGCCAATGCGGTTGTCGTGATTGTATGTGCCAATGATTCCGGCCCTGGTTTCGCGCTCGCCGCGTTTTTCGGCTTTAGTCAGACCTTTTTTGCGCATCTCGGCCAAGGCTTTATCGAAGTCGCCGCCCGAATCTTCCAGCGCTTTTTTGGCATCAGTCATGCCAACACCAGTAAGTTCCCTTAACCGTTTGATTTCTTCTATACTGGCGGCCATCATGCGTCTCCTTTCTCAGCAACAGAAGCTTTTTTGACTTTCGCTTTCCCCTGATCTATGGCTCGCTTGACGTAGTCGGCTACCAGCTGGATAGTTTTGATGGCGTCGTCGTTGGCAGGGATAGGATAGCTCACCAGGCTCGGGTCAGCGTTAGTATCCACCAAAGCAACCGTTGGCAATCCAAGCTTGCGAGCTTCTTTAAGCGCATTGGATTCGTGTACGATATCCACAATAAACACCGCCCCAGGCTTAGCGTGCAGCTCTTTTATGCCGCCGTATAAATGGTTGAGCCGTTCTATTTCTTCCTGATAGCGCTGAACCTCAAGTTTGCTATATTTATTGGCCAGCTCTCCTGTAGCCATACGGTTTTCTAGCTCCTGCAGACGCTTAACCTGCGCGCCAATAGTATCCCAGTTGGTCAACATACCGCCCAGCCAGCGTTCCGTAACATAGGGCATGCCGGTTTCTTCGGCCAGCTTTTTTATGATGTCTTTGGCCTGACGTTTGGTGCCAACCATTAAAACTTGCTTGCCTTCGCCTGCTGTTTTATCTAAAAACTCTAGTGCCTCGTTTAGGCTCTCAACCGTCTTTGAAAGGTCGATTATGTGCCCTTCTCCACGTTTGCTATGTATGTAAGGCGCCATCTTAGGGTGCCACCGGCTGGCCTTGTGGCCAAAATGCGCGCCGGCTTCCAATAACTGCTTGATATCAACATCTACCGTAGTTGCCATTTATTCTCCTTATTCTTCGGTTTGGGAGCCCAAAAGCACCTTCACAGCTAACTTTTGGGAGGATTTAACCCCAACCTGCTTAATTGTTAGAACTCAAGCTTAACAGATATAATCAAACAAAGCAACATCCAGTTATATTCGTTAACTTGTTATTAGCTTTATACTTAACTTAATGATTGATAACCGCAGTGGCGAACTATTAGCCGTTGAACACGGGTTTGAAGACCTGGCGCACTTAGCAGAAAGTTTGCCAAAAGATGCTCATATTTTAGACCTGGGCGCCGCTGACTCTACTTTTGGAGCCGAAGTAGCATTACTAAGGAATGACATCACCTGGATAAATTTTGACCTCAGATACCACGAGGCTCGGTTCTCACAAAAAAGAAGTGACGCGCCAAACCTGTACTATATAGCTGGTGATGCTGTCAACTTGTTAGAAAGTTTTGATCTGGAAAGCTTTGATGCTGTTTTTTCTTTCTGGCTGTTTCAATATTTGAGCTTATATAGTGATGGCCCGGCCGAAAAAGCAGCCCGATCAACACTCGCAGCTGTCAAGCAAGGTGGGCTCATATCTATAGGCCCTGCCAACCACCCAATCCAACCTACTAGCCAAAGAACATTGCGCCAAGTAAAAAATAACAATACGGATGTTGAAAGCTTCACCAATACGATAGTCCAAGGCACTAAATTAAGAGGGCCGGCTCGTTGCTTGTTGCGTCTAGCCCTAAAGTGTAGCCAGGAGCTTAAGTAGTCTTGACCTCCGACTAACAGATGTGTATACTTGTAATTCAATTATGAAGAAAGATTTGCACCCGGATAATTACCGCTTGGTCGTGTTTCAGGACTTAAATAACAACACGACTTTTTTGACGCGCTCCACTGCCGCCAGCGAAGAAACTATTACACTCGACGGCGTTGAGTATCCGCTTGTCAAAGTCCATGTTAGTAGCGCGAGCCATCCGTTCTTTACGGGCGAAGAAAAAGTTTTGGACATAGAAGGCCGGGTTGATAAGTTCAAGGCCCGGGCCGCTGCCGGCCAGGCCGCCCGTGAAAAGCGCGCCGCTGCCGCTAAGAAAGTAACTAAGCGCGCCGAGGCCAAAACTGCCAAACGCGCCAAACCTGAAAAATCCGCAACCAGCCACTAACTTGCTTATCCGTCATTCCCCGAGCAGGCGAGGGTCCAGTCCTTACAGCCGGATCCCCGGTCAAGCCGAGGATTACGTATTTTTGCGTTAAACTATTACTAAGTCATGCATCAGGAACAAAATTTACGAGCCGAACTCAAACAGCTTCAAAAAAAGTTTGAAGACCCGGCTATCTTTAGCTCCAAAGAATACCCAAAACTCGCCAAACGGATGAATGAGCTTCAAGAAGTCGTTAATTTATTCGACGAACAGCATAGATTCGATGAGTTATTTGAAGAAACGCATAGGCTATCGGAAGATAAGGACCCGGAAATCATGGCTCTGGCCAACGCTGAATTAAAGTCTATCAATCGGCAAAAACTAGAGGGTTTAGCTAGAATCGAAAGTTTTTTGACGCCGAAAGATCCGAATGATGAGCGGGATGTGGTAATGGAGATTCGCGCGGCGGCCGGCGGCGATGAAGCCAGCTTATTTGCCAGCGACCTGTACCGCATGTACGCCCGTTGGGCCGAACGGCACGGATACAAAGTTGAGCTGGTCAGCGAAAACCCCAGTGAAGCCGGCGGTTTTAAAGAAATTATTTTTGAAGTGCATGGCAGTGATATTTATAAGCAGCTTAAGTTCGAGGGTGGCGTACACCGCGTGCAGCGCGTTCCGACCACCGAAAGCCAGGGCCGCATCCACACCTCCACCGCCACCGTCGCCGTGCTGCCAAAGGCCGAAGAATCTGATGTAGAAATAGATCCGAACGATTTGCGAATTGACGTGTACCGCAGCTCCGGCCACGGCGGCCAAAGTGTCAATACCACCGACAGTGCCGTGCGTATCACTCACCTGCCAACCGGCATCGTCGTCGCCAACCAGGACGAAAAATCACAAATTAAAAACAAGGCCAAAGCCATGAGCATACTGCGCGCCCGCTTGCTGGCGTTAAAGATAGAAGAAGAGCAAAAACAACTTAGCGATAAGCGCAAAAGTTTGATCGGTTCTGGTGACCGGGCCGAAAAAATCCGCACCTACAACTTCCCGCAAGACCGGATTTCCGACCATCGCATCGGCTACAACCGCAGCAATATACCGAGCGCGTTAAACGGCGAGATTGATGATTTAATAGAAAAACTCCAGGCCACCGAACACGAGCTGATTAGCAGAGAGTAACCTATCAGCTAGCCTGTTTTAGTCCATCAAGTTTGTGTTGATTGGCTTTCATAACTTCACTAGCGGCATCAATATACGTGGTTATCTTTAAACTTTCTTCGGGGTCTCGCGTAATGATATAATGCTCAGGTATTTGCCATAGTAGGAGTTCCGTGGTATGGTCGCCGCCCCAGAAAAAATCGTTAGGTCTTGCGGGGTCGTATTCATCATCATGCGCGCGCACAACGATCTCAGGCTGCCAATCCTGTAGATCAGTTTCAATTGAGAAATACCTTGTTTCATTATTACCGTTACTGGCTTTAAAAAGGCACCCGCGTGATGACCCTATATAATCCCAATAAGAGTGTAATAGGCTTACCTCAGCTTGGCCTAAGCCTGGTATATCGGCGCTGGCAGGTGCTAGTTCTCCGTTATCGATTGCTAGGTTTATTTTCCAATAACTATACCTATCACCATATAGACCACGAAAGCGAGCTTGGGCTTCATAAATCTTCGCTCTTTCTGCCTCGACTTTCCCTGCATCTATGCGCGACCTGTCAAAAAAAGGATCGGGTTCTTCCAACTTATGTGCCGCAACAAGCATTTCTAACTCGTTTGCAGAATACGCGTTTACATCAAAACTTGTATCGTCCTGTGGGTCTATAATGTTTACAACTTCCTCACCCCGGCTTGCGGCTTTTTCATAAATTCCTTTAACGTAATCATTCAAAAGTTGTCGCTCTTTAAGTACAGGCTCCGCCTCATCTGCTATAAACCGGCTATCGCCAGCACTATTTTCTACGCTGGGATCAAAAAAATCATCATTAAGTTCTCTATTTATGGCGTCTTGGGCTGATTCATTATCTTGCACCATCTCGAGTTATACTTCCTTTTAAAATCTATTTATGTTTTAGGTATTTTCGTAACAATTTCTATTATTATCTCTCTGAATGCCAAGTGCTGTATCGTAGGTTGCTATACTAACGGTATGAGGGTTGGAGATTGGTTCAACCAAGCCACGGAAAAATTGCAAGCCGCGGGGATTGGGACGGCGCGGCTGGACGCTCTGGTGCTT
The DNA here is from genome assembly GCA_964622365.1 of uncultured Candidatus Saccharibacteria bacterium. Taxonomy (GTDB): domain Bacteria; phylum Patescibacteriota; class Saccharimonadia; order Saccharimonadales; family UBA4665; genus CAZUPM01. Next base: position 12,684 of record CAZUPM010000007.1, read on the forward strand.
CTGGAAGACGCGACTAGCCGTGATCGCGGTTGGCTTTTGGCCCACCCAGAAGTTGAACTACAGAGGTCACAGATTCAAAAGTTGAGTAAGCAAATTACTCAAAGAGCTAGTCATGAGCCGCTAGCTTACGTGCGGAAAAAGACTGAATTTTACGGACGTGAGTTTTATATCGACCACTGCGTGCTGGAGCCGCGGCCGGAAAGCGAGACGATGATCGAGTTGCTCAAAGTCATCCTGAGTGAAAACGAAGGATCTCAAAATAAGATTCTTCGCGCTACTCAGAATGACGGATTATTGATTATTGATATTGGTACGGGCAGCGGCGCTCTGGCGATTACTGCCAAGCTGGAATTGCCAAAGGTCCGAGTTATCGGGACGGACATTGATAAAAAATGCCTGGCGGTAGCCAGTAGAAACGCCAAACTGCTCAAAGCCGATGTCGAATTTATCGAAGGCGATCTATTAGAGCCGTTAATGAACGAAGAACGAAGAACGAAGAACGACGAGATTTTCTCCTCCGTTCCCCATTCTCCATTCTCCATTCTGCTCTGCAACCTGCCCTACGTGCCGGACGGCTTCCGTATCAATCCGGCGGCCATGGCAGAGCCGCGCATAGCCATTTTTGGCGGCCCTGACGGGCTGGACATTTATCGAAAATTTTTTAAACAACTTAGGGATTTTAGACTGAGTCCAAGTCTTATTTTTACCGAATCCATGCCGCCACAGCACCAAAAGCTGGCCAGTATAGCTAAATCAGCCGGCTATAGGCTCCTAAAAACAGACGATTTCATTCAAGTTTTTGAAAGCTGACAGTATACAGCAAACAGTTAGCTGTTTTTGCCGTCTACTGTTTACTGTTTAGCCGGTCGGCGCCGTAGCGAGCGTGGCAGTAAGAGTTATAGTTTTACCACCCCTATTAATTGTAAGCGTAACCTGTGCACCAACTGACTGCTGGTCGATTATAGAGGTTAGGCTGGTAGTCTGGTTGATCTGCTGACCGTTAACGGCCGTAATGATGTCGCCGGATTTGACTCCGGCCTTAGCCGCCGGTCCACCGGCAATTATAGGGTTTTGGCCAACGACACCCGAAGGGGGTACCCAGGCGCCATTATTAACGCTCAAATTATATTGCTGGGCAATGTCACTGGTAATTGGTATAAACAACACGCCCAGGTAAGGCTGCTCAAGTTTACCTTGTTGTTCCACGCTTTTTATTAAACCCGTTACATCATTAATTGGAATGGCAAAGCCAATATTTTGCGAATTGCTGGCTATGGCAGTGTTGATGCCAATTACCTGCCCGCTCAAATTCACCAATGGGCCGCCTGAATTGCCTTCGTTGATGGCCGCGTCGGTCTGGAATAGGTCAACTAGATTTTCGCTGGATGAGCCGGTGCTGCTGCTGGCCTGAACGCTGCGCCCGTAGCCGCTAATAATGCCGCTTGTTACAGTATTTTGAAACTGGCCTAGCGCGTTACCGATAGCTACCACGGCGTCTCCAACCTTCATCTGGCTGGAATCGCCAAGCGTCGCCGGCACCAGTTTTTTGCCATTTAGGTTTTGAATTTTTAAAAAGGCGATGTCCAAACTGTCGTTATTGGCGGTGCGTCCAATAACTTTTACGTTATTGAATGTCGTGCCATCACTAAGTGTCACGCTAACGCTAGTGGTTCCGGACGGTATGACGTGGCGGTTGGTAATAATCAAGCCATCGGCGGAAAGGATAATGCCCGTGCCGGCATCCTGCTGCTGTGTGCTGCCAGAAGACCCAAAGCCAAAAAGACTGTTAAGGCTGCTGCCGGCAGTCTGGCTGGTAACATTAACAGATACCACACTCTGGCTGACGGTTTTAGCCACATTGGCTATCGCCTGGCTCTCGCTGCTAACTACCGTTTGCTTGTTAGCGGTGATAATCGAAGAACCATTGGAGTTATTATTGACGCTGGCGCCCCACCAACCGCCCAAAAAACCGGCGCCCAAAGACAGAATTAGCAGAACGATAATAGTTAGTTGCTTGTACCGGGCAAATTGGCGCTTTAGTGACGCGCCGCCCAAACCCTCGGGCAAACTGGCAGGCTGGGAGCCGCTCGTCAAGGTGCCCATATGGGTCTCTAGCCACTGGTGATTAGGCGCAGCAGTTTGCTCGCCCGCTTCTTTACCGTCACTCTTATCTGGCATATCGCACCCCCTTAAACATTAATCAGATTATTTTGCCGCTCCAGTTGGAAAGCGCCAGAACCACGACGACTATAGCTACCATAATAAAAATGAACTGCCGCCTAAGCAGCTTAGACAGGCGGTCGTGATGATCAAAGTAATAAAGCGCCGACAAGCCGTAGCCGATAACCGTCAGCAAAACTGTGGGTTGGGCAAATACTCCGTAAAACAGCAGCCAGTGGCCCAGCAGCCAGGCCATAGCCGCGCCAAAATAACCCCAGGTATAAGACAGCAACCGGCTGTAACCCTCATCAAAACTGTCAAAGAAATGCCTGGCTGCCAGGTAGCAAATCACGCCCGCGCCTAATACCAGCCAGTAAAGCGGCGCGCCAGACCAAGCTAAAAACAGAGCCATCAAACCAAAGAATTGCCCGAGCACCGCTTGGATAGAAACGCTCATTACATCAGATCTAGGCTTCAGCCCGACCAGCCAGGCGCCGTAAGCTACAGCCCAGACTATCTGCCAAAGGCTACTGCTTGTGTGCATCATAAACACAGCCGTCGAAACACCGACTATGATATCTATACCGTTAGCCCGGATATTGGCCGGCCAGTAACGAGGACGAACCGCGAACATACGCCACTTACTTAACAGGATTATGGCCAAGGCCAGCTGGAAAAAATCGCCTCTGACAACCCGCACCAATATATATAAGATAAGCGGCAATATCAGCACCAGGCTTAAGTGGGACAAATAAGCCAGACCGCCAGCCGGCTTGAGTTTGGCTAGTTGCTCACGCATTAAAAGTCCCCACAACCAATGGCAGAACTAGTTTGCTGCATCTTCGCCAACAATTATAACAAAGTTGGCGTTTCCTGGTTTGATTGATTTATCCGGCAACGATGTCACGGCGCTGACACCAAAGCGCTGCTCTAAATAGTGGCGGGTGTATTTATCACGGCCATTGGTAAGGTCCACCACAACCGTTTTGGAGTAGTTACTGGTCGGCGCATTGCCTACTGTTCCCACACGATACCCGTAAGATTTAAGCGTGGCGGCCGTAGAGGTTGCCAGGCCGGGGCTGTTGGTACCATTCAAAACCCTAACCAGTGCGTTTTCTTTCGCCAGGTAACCATCCCTTAAAGTATTGCGGACATAGTTTTGGATTTGGCTGTAGTCAAATTCCCCGGCCGTCGGTACCACCACAGAAATATTACCGACGTTGGATGTAGTGACGTAATCATTAGGCGCGTCAGCCAATCCGATCGACTGAATATTGGAACTGCTGATTTTTTTCATAAGCGAGTACAAGGCATTGGCGTCGCCGATCGAAATATCGGTGCGCACGTTGTCGCCGAAAGTACTTAAAAGCGAAGAAATCTTAAACGGGTTGCTTAGGATGCCGAGCGACAGGGCTTTATTCTTAAGCGCTATCAGCACAGCCCTTTGGCGTTGGGTCCGGGCAAAGTCAGAGGTTGTCTCGCGCGAGCGAACATAGTTCAGAGCTTGGGAACCGTTCATGGTTTGCCAGCCCGGTTGGGCCAAAATAGGGTTGTTGTTTTCCCAGGCCATGGTCGGATCATACAGTTCGGTCGGCACGTTAAAACTTATGCCGCCTACAGTGTTAACTGCCTGTTGAAAGGCCTGAAAGTCTACTAAAACGTATAGTCAATCGGTATCCCAAGCACGGTACTCACAGCCTCGTCCGCCGTCTTAAAGCCGGCGTTGATGGCTTTTTGATTGGAATTGCTAGAGTTTTCTTCGCCCAGGTAGCTGCATTTGCCCGATTCGTAAGCAGCATTGATTTTTTGGTACTGGCCCACGAAGTTATTGGGCTCCTTTATCCATAAATCCCGGGGTACACTTAATAAGGCCGCCGTATTATTTACAGGGTCTATGCTAACTAGCACCATAGTGTCAGTAAGATCAGGGCCGTCGTGATTTTGCCCACCAATACCAAGCAAAAGTACGTTTACCCGGCCGTCGCCTTCGCCCTTAAGCTGGTTCGGGTTGACATCCGCCTGAAGAGCCACGGCCGTCCCACCACCCTGAAAGACTTCATGCAGTTTCAGCCAGCCTTTGCCTAACAGTAGGCCGCCAGCGAGCAAAATGCCGGCTTCCAGCAATATAAATCCGCGCTTAGTCCAACGCCTTAACCTTCTGCCCAAGCTCTCTTTAGGTACTTTTAGCTGTTCCTTATTTCCTTTTGAGCCCAGCAGCGGATCGGTAATAAAGTTGCGCTTAAGGGTAGGCTCCTCGGCAGGTACTCCGCTGGGTTTTGGTGGGTCGCCCATTTGGGCCGCGTCCATTAAAGGCTGGCGCGCCGGATTGAACCCATCCGGCTTGGAAAAGTCGCCAACCACGCGCCGTTGGCCGGGCGCCGCCACCAAACCGTCAGATGGTTGGCTATCTGGGGGTTTGTTTGGCAAAAAGCTGTTTGTATAACCGTTTAGCGCTCCGCGCCTCGGCCTAAAGTCATCAATAGGCATGTGGATTTAGTATAACCATTAACATTTGCGCCGTAAAGAGTGTGCAAACCGTCAATAATCCGCTATAATTGAGCGCTGAACTATGTCATTAACCAACAAACTACCTACCCGGCGCAAAAAGCAGGCGGCGGTTAAAGAACCGGCCCAAATTATGCCAGGTACGCCCGTCGGCCCACCGCCAGAAGGCGCTGATCACCAGCAGACCGAACCCACGCCATCCGAAGCATCCCAGCCACGCAAGCTGCATGGCTTTGGCTCTATAATTGCCGTACTAGTGGTCGCTATAGCCATAGCGGTTTTACTGACGGCTTTTGTTTTTCAGCAATACCAAGTCGATGGACCCAGCATGCAGCCAACCCTGCATAACGGCAACCGCCTGATAGTTTGGAAGGTCCCGGAAACCTGGTCCAAAATTACCGGGCACCCCTACATTCCAAAGCGTGGCGACATCATAATTTTTAACGAGCCTAGCCTTCAGCAGCTAACTTCTACCGGCTCCGACCAGCTGGTTAAACGGGTCATCGGCCTGCCGGGCGACCATATAGTTATTAAAAATAACGTTATAACTATTTATAACAAAAATCATCCTAAGGGGTTTGACCCGGATAAAACCCTGCCCTACGGTAAAGGTATCACGCAAACGACGGCAGGCAATATAAATACTACGCTTAAAGCCAACCAACTGTTTGTTTGTGGCGATAACCGTGGCGATTCGCTTGATTCGCGGGTGTTTGGACCAATTAATGCTTCCCAAATAGTCGGGCAGCTGGTGCTACGCATTACGCCTTTAAGCAACATAGAAAAGTTCTAACGCCCGCTTCTGCCTTAAGCAATGCCCATATTCACCGGTGCTTAGCCAAAAGTCCCTCTTCTTTTGCCCGACAAAACCTACCTCCTACTTTTTGTCCGCCAAAAGAAGCAAAAGCGGGCGGGTGCAAACAAATGCGCCCCGACAAAGTCGAGGCTGTCATTCCCACTTTTGGTGGCAAAAGTGGGGCAAAAGTGACGAAGAGCCTTGCCACCAAAAAAGAACTGGCCGGCTCCCGCCAGAGGGAACAAAAGATTCTTGCGTCAAAGACAAAAGAAGAATCAATGCCTCGATTAAAGTCAGCCGTACTAATTGCTATTTTATAGGCTGGATAGTAATTCTATCAGTTGTTCCAGTTCGGCGTCAGAACTAAAGCCTAGTTCCAGTTTGCCTCCCTTGGCCTTGCGCCGCAAACTTACCGGCACGCCAAGTTGTTTGCTAAGCTGTTTGGTTTCCGGCGTTTCGTGGCCGACCCGTTGCTGTAAAGCATCGGCCTTGGCGTCTGGTTCGCTATCTTTATGAGCCGTTACAAAACGTTCGGCCTGCCGCACCGACCAGCCGTTTTTGATAATCAAACCCAGGAGTTCCTGCTGTCGCCCCGGATCATCCTTTAAGGCCAGTATGCTGCGGGCGTGGCCTTCGGTAATCTTTTGTTCTTGCAAGGCCTTTTTAGCGTGTTCGGGCAGTTGTAAAAGCCGGGCCGTGTTGTTAACCGTTGATGTCGCCTTGCCCAGGCGCCTGGCGATTTCGCTTAAGGTTAAATTAAACTGCTGGTTGAGGCGCTCGATTGATACAGCTTGTTCCAATGGCGCAAGATCCACCCGCTGCACGTTTTCTACCAGGGCGATTTCTAATTGTTCTTGTTCTTTAGCCGAACGGACAATAACCGGCAAAGCCTTGAGCCCAGCCTTTTTGGCGGCCCGCCAGCGCCGCTCACCGGCAATCAAGTTATAACTGCTATCGCCGTTGGCCGGTTGGACTATCAGCGGCTGTAAAACGCCGTACTGTTTGATGGACTGTGCCAGCTCGTTTAGGGCTTCAATGTCAAAATGCCGGCGGGGCTGGACGGGGTTGGGTTTGATTGAACCGATGTTTACTTTTTGGATATGGTCATTAGGACCAAGTAGCGCTTTAGTATCAAAATCACGCGGCAAAAGGGCGTCAAAACCCCGCCCCAATCCTTTGCCAGGCCCTCGCTTTTCCGTCGGAGTCATTAATAACTACTATACCATAAATCTTAGTTGCTTTCGCGAGGCCTAAGCCTCCTCTTACTTTTTGTCCACAAAAAGTTTTATCTTCTTTTGTCCGCCAAAAGAAGCAAAAGCGGCTGGGCGGCTGTAAAACTCTATTGGTGGCAGATATTAGGACCAAGCCTAAGCTTGGGCGACGGCAAGCGGCCTCGGTTTACTATCTTTCAAGGAACAAACCTCGGCTAGTTGCAGCTTTATCCGGCTTGGCCCTGATTACCGCCATCGGTTTTACAGAGCCCGGAAAGCTTTCAGGCTTCTATAACTTCCAGCCATTCAAAGCGAGCCTGGCTAGGTTGTATGTGAAAGGCACAACTCTTCCGCTGTATAGCGGACGGAGTGGCTTTTGAGCCCCGACGTATTGCCGGGGCGAGTGCCACGACGGTTGTGGCCTTTTACAACTACTCACCAAGCGAGTGGAGCTGGCCGGAGAGTTTTCTCCTACTTTTTGCGGACAAAAAGTAGGAGAAACAATTGCTGGAGGCAAAAGTGACGAAGAGCCTTGACACCAAAAAAGAACTGACCCTGTTAGCCCGCGGCTGCCGGCCAAATATTTACTAGCCCTCTATCTTTTTTATAACTTCGCTAGCCAGCTGTTTGTAGGCGCGGGCACCTTTGCTCCAGCGGTCGTGTGCCGCGATGGAGCGTCCATAACTAGGCGCCTCGGCCAGGCGGACGTTGCGCGGAATCACGGTGTTAAACAGCGTATCGCCAAAGTGTTTTTGCATCTCGGCCTCCACCTGCTCGGCCAAAGAGGTGCGCTTATCGTACATGGTCAAAACCACGCCCAGCAAAACCAGTTCCGGATTGACGCTTTCGCGCACCCGCTGCACGATGTTTAGCAGCTGGCTTAGACCTTCAATGGCGTAATATTCGGCCTGCACCGGAATCAACACCAAATCGGTGGCCGCCAGGGCGTTTATGGTCAAAAGCCCCAGCGCCGGCGGGCAATCAACCAAAACATAATCATATTGAGCCAATGCCAATGCCGCGTGTAGTTTATGTTCCCTGCCCGGCTCATTAACCAGCTCTACTTCGGCTGCCGCCAGGTTGGCGTTGGCTGGCAACAGGTACAGTTTTTCTTGCCCGGTCTGTAAAATCGCATCCGCTAAGCTTGCCGGATTAAGCAACACCTCGTAGGTGGTCAGTTTTTGCTCGTTTTTGCTTACACCCAGCCCGCTGGTAGCGTTGCCTTGCGGATCAAAATCTACCAACAGCACTGTTTTGCCAGCTTGCGCCAAGTAAGCGCCCAGGTTTATGGCCGTGGTAGTCTTGCCCACCCCGCCCTTTTGGTTGATGATGGCAATAATCCGCCGCTGCATTATTTGTGTCCGCTCATTTGCCTAAATTATAACAAACCCGCTAACTAGCCGTATCCGGCCAGCCGCTAGTCAGTATGTGATTGACGATATTC
>CAZUPM010000008.1:0-15867 GCA_964622365.1 uncultured Candidatus Saccharibacteria bacterium
AACCTAAGCGTGACACCTTCGCCCTATAGTACGAATACCAAAAACCTCTACGACGTTAGCGTGACTGTGGCTTACGGGGACGACGATTTACTGAATAATCCTACTTCTGCCAGCCCTAATTGTAAGGGTGGCGCTGGCGAACAGTTCTGTACGGTTTCTACTTTGGACACGAGCATAGATAATCGTGTAGGCCAGTAGTATAATGCAAAACATAAGCATGAAAAGCGTGGACGCCAAAACCAAAAACCAGCAAGGCCTGGCTTCTATCTTAGTAACGATGATAATGATGATTGTAATCACTCTAATCGTGCTTGGTTTTGCCCAGATTGCCAGGCGCGACCAAAGGCAGTCGCTGGATGCCCAGCTTGGCGCCCAGGCTTTTTACGCGGCCGAAAGCGGCATAAACGACGCCTTGGCTTGGCATAACACCCATACGACAGGCTTTGGGGAGAAGGGCAGTTGTGGTAACGTGTCCGGTTACTGGAGTGGCTTTTCTAATCCAACCCTCAGTACGCCAAATACGTCAGTAACCTGCCTGACGTTTAGCAACCAGCCCAGCAGCCTGCAATACACAGATATCAAAGCCGGCGATACGAAAATTGCTAATTTACAAACTAGCTCCGGCAGCCCAATTAACCAAATTACCATAAGCTGGAGTGACTACAATGGCACGGGTGGCTACAACGGATGCGACAGTAGCGGCACTTACCCGGCAACCTGGCCAACGAACTGTGGCGCGGGCGTGCTGCAGGTAGGTATAGTGCCCGCCAATAACCTTGCCAGTGATACGGTCCTGTTTTTGTACCCACAACCAGGAACTGCCCTCACTACCAATAACGAACCAACAAGCCCCGGTGGCAGCGTGCTACCGGTTAATTGCGTGGCCCCTAATAACTTAGCCAACTCAACCTTATATCCTTACGACTGCAATCTGCGTTTGAGTATGGCATCAAGTAATAACGAATACTATGTGCGCCTGATGCCGTTTTACGAAGAGACCAATGTGAACTTGGATGCGGTTGATTCATCTGGCAACCCTATAACTTTAACCAATGGGCAGTTAGTGGTAGATTCTACCGGCAAGGCGCAGGACGTGCTAAAAAGGGTCGAAGAAAGGTTTCCGGCTTCAGCTTCGGTTACGTTCCCCTCCGCTCCGGCCGGCGGTTTGCAAACCACCAACTCTATCTGCAAACAATATACGGTTAGCAATGGCGGCCCACCCTATACTGTCAGTGGTCCCGGGGCTAGCAGTAGTTGCTGACTAATCTTTAAGATGGCCGTGGAATTTTTCGTGCACGGCCTTTAGGTGAGGGTCCGTAACATGCGTATAAATTTGTGTAGTGGCGATGTTACTGTGGCCCAACATGGCTTGGACGCTGCGCAGGTCAGCGCCGTTCATTAACAAATCAGTGGCAAAACTGTGGCGCAGGGTATGCGGACTGACATGTTTGGTGATGCCAGCCACCAGTGCGTAACGGCTTACCAACCGCTGGACGCTACGGGCCGTTAAACGGTGATAATTACCCGATAAATCCACTTGTTTGCTACCGCTGTAGCGCACAAACAGCGGCCGGGTGGAATCAGTCCTGGCGTCGAGGTATTTTTGCAGCCAATCGGCGGCTTCGGGACTGATAAAAATCGGCCGGTCCTTCTGGCCTTTGCCGCGCACCATAAATTCGCGGCGCTTTAAATTAATGTGGTCGCGGTCGAGTCCAACTAACTCGCTGACGCGTAGGCCCGAACTAAAGAGTAGTTCTAAAATCGCCCTATCGCGCAAACCGGCGGGCTTGCTGATACCCGGCTGGGCGAAGAGCCTGGCTAATTCCTCTTCGCTCAAAAAAGTTACCTGGCGACGCACGGTGCGGGCCAGTTCGATCTTGTCAGCCGTCAGGGCCGGAATGTCACGCTTGGCGCAGAACTTTAAAAAACTGCGCAGCGCGATAAGGTGGTAATTCTGCGTTGTTTTATCAAGCTCGTCGCTTATATTTGTGCCCAGGCGGTTAAGCCACAGCCGCCATTTGCGGATAAGCTCGGGATTGATATCGCTAACTTTTATATCGCCGGCAAAATCAACCAAACGGGTAAGGTAGTGGTCGTAATTGGCAATGGTTTTTTGCGAGCGGTTTTGTTCGATCTCTAAATATTCTAAAAAATTGGTTTTAGCTTTTTGGAATTGCACATAAGCATTATAACATTTTGCGACGCGGCTATTACTTTTGTCTATAACCACGTAAATAAAGAACAATTCGGTAGCAAAAGGGGACTTCCTCTGTTAAAATGCTGATATGGAATGGACTTTAGTTATATTTAAACCGGACGCCGTGATGCGCGGTATCGTTGGCGAAATTTTGACCCGCTTCGAGCGCGTAGGGCTTAAGGTGGTAGGTGCCAAAATGTTAAGGCCGGACGTCGAACATTATCATCACCACTACGAAGGCATCGGCACGCTCAAAACCCGTAAGGGCGAAGAAATCTTTGAATCACAAATGCGCGAGATGCAGCAAGGTCCGGTAATCGCTATGGTACTGGAAGGTATCGAAGCTGTCGAACAGGTTCGCAAAATGGTCGGCCCGACCGAACCAAAAAGCGCCGCGCCCGGCACCATACGCGGCGATTACGCCCACATAAGTTTTGCTCACGCCACGTCCGCCGAACGCAGCGTGCCAAATGTTGTACATGCTTCGGCCGATAAAATAGAGGCCGAAAAGGAAATAGCCCACTGGTTCAAAAAAGAAGAATTGGTGGATTACGAAAACGTCCATGGCCATTTTACTCAGCCAAAAGTAAAATAGTACCGACCTAAATCTATAGGCATAAATCTTTCCTTCATTGCAAATTGATAATTGATAATCGATAATTGCTTTTGCGTAAAGCAAAAGCCTAGTCCCCGTAGTTCAATGGATAGAATAACTCCGTCCTAAGGAGCAGATGGCGGTTCGAATCCGTTCGGGGGTACCAAATTAACCTGAAATATGAGTACAAATGAAATAATAGATATTCTTAACGCTGAAGGCGAAAAAGTAGGTAAGATGTCTCGTGAAGAAGCCGAAAACGACAATCATACAACTGAACACGTATTGACCTTTGTTTTTAGTTCACATGGTAGAGTTTGGGTTCAGCTGCGCCCCAAAACTAAAAAACACTATCCAGGGATGTGGGATATTTCAGCATGCGGCGGAGTAGTTAGCGGAGAAAGCCACGAAGAAGCTGCCAAAAGGGAAGCGTTTGAAGAGACCGGCTTGGAAGTGGACCTGCATTATGTGGAAAGCTTTCTTAACACTTTTCCTGACGACAGTGGCGAAACGCGAAAGCGCCTATCTTATTTATATATGGCTATTTCTGACGATAAACCGGTGATTAATGATGAAATAGAAGAATTTAAAGAATGGCAAGTTAATGAGTTGCGGCAAGATGTAAAGTCTAAGCCGGACAAATATGTACCATCTTTTTTGACTGAGCTTGATAAGGCAGTAAGGGGCTACGAGCTGCTTGTAGGCCAGGGACGCAAATAAGTAGCTGTATCTGCTAAAATAGGCTTATGGCTGAAGAAGTTGAAGAATCTGGCGAAAGCCCCAAACCGAAAGAAAAGTACTTTGCCGACCAGTTTGATGACGAAGAAGTGCTGTTTGTCTTTCGCAAGCACCCGATTGTTATGCGCCGCGGCTTGGTTATGGGGATGATAGCCATCGTGCTGGGCACGGTTCCAGCGGCCATAAAGCCGCAACTGGGTTTTGGCTGGTTCTTTGGCGGGATTGGAATCGGGCTCGTCGTAGGAATCCTTTTACTTATGCCTTACTGGATAGGTTGGTATTACAGCGTGTTTATCGTTACCGATCAGCGATTGATACAAATCAGCCAAAAAGGCCTGTTTCACCGCAGCGTAGTTGATATGCGGCTTAACCAAATCCAGATGGTCAACTATCAAATTTCCGGGCTCGAAGAAACGCTGCTGGGATTTGGTACAATAACTATGCAGACGTTGGTGGGAGATTTAGTGATCCACGCGGTGCACCATCCGGCCAAGATCCAAAAGAAATTGCTGGAAGTTTTGCGTGACCGCGGCATTGGGTCTATGACCTACCCGCTACAAGACATGGCTCAAGAAGAGGCTCCACTAGAAGAAAATGAAGCGTAAATACAAAATGCCCAAGCCCAAGCTGCCCAAGGGCTTGCCCAACTTGCGTAAGCCTAAAAAGGACATGGCCGAACGCTACGTTGAGGCTGTCGAAACGCTGCCGGATATTACCAACACAACGGTTGCCGAACACCGCGAAAAGGTGCTTTCCTCGGCTCGTAAATATATCTACCCGCTCGGGCATTCCAAACACCGTATCGTGACTGTTTCGGTGACGCTATTGATAGTCGCCGTCGTAGCTTTTTTTGCTTATTGTTTGCTGGCACTGTATAAGTTCCAATCAACCTCTAGCTTCTTGTACGGCGTAACGCAGGTAATTCCTTTCCCGGTGGCTAAAGCCGGCCCGGATTATGTGGCTTACGAAAATTACTTGTTTGAACTTAGGCACTACATGCATTATTACGAGACCCAGCAAAGTGTGAACTTCAGCACTACTGCCGGAAAGGAACAGCTAAACAACTTTAAGCAACGAGCGCTGCAACAGGTTATTGATGATGCCTACGTTAAGCAGCTGGCCGCCAAAAACCATGTTTCTGTCAGCAACCAGCAGGTGAATAACGAAGTTACTCTGGTACGCAATCAAGACCACCTTGGCAACAATCAGAAGGAATTCGTTGATGTCCTGAACCAGTTCTGGGGCTGGTCACTTGCCGATTTTAAACGGGAGCTCAAAACCCAGCTGCTAGCTGAAGCGGTAGCCGATAAGCTCGACACCGCTACGCACGCCCGGGCCCAGGTGGCCTACGCGGCGCTGCAAAAAGGTGCTGATTTTGCTACCGTTGCCGCCCAGTATTCAGACGATACCGCTACCAAGGGCAACGGCGGCCAGTTTGGCTTTGCTATTAGTGCCAATACTCAAAATCTACCGCCGCAAACACTCAATACGTTGCTTAGCCTTAAGCCGGGTCAGGTTTCAGGCATAGTGGATATAGGCACAGCGCTAGAGATCGACAAAGTCCTATCCAATAACAACGGCCAGATCCAGGCCGCGCACATATCATTCAATTTACAGCCAATCAGTACCTACCTTGCGCCATACGAAAAAACCCAAACCACCCACCGCTACATCAAACTGCCAACCTAAAAGCAATTGCTTTTAAATGTTAAAATTGCTAAACTTACCCCTGTATTTCGTTTTGATAGGAGCGATTTACCAAAATCGCAATCCAAGGAGTCCCGACAGTTGTCGGGGCGACTGAATGCGATTTTGAGAGGACGACCGTAGCCGTAAACCGAAGCTTTTACATTTAGGTAAAACGAGGCAGGGGTGTACGGGAGGACGAGGGCTCGTAGTGAAGTCGGCCTATCACGCCTCCCTGTCACGGAGGAGATCGCCGGTTCGAATCCGGTCGGGCCCGCCATAATGCTTATGCTTGCTTAGCTTCGCGTTCTGTGAATAAATAATTTCTATGACTCACGAGACTTCACCAGCAGGAAGTAGATATGAAACAACACACGTTTTTGCCACTGGTCCTGACGGCAGACCTGTTGTGGCTTCGGGCAAATGGCCTAAGCCAGAGTTTTATGCAGATGAAATAACCAGACTAACTGAAGCCGCTTTAAGCTCATGCCCCGTACAAGAATTAGGCTATCTAGACGCTTTAGGTGCTGTGGTCAACTTCAGGGAGAAAAAAGTAGGGCCAGGTGGGATTGTAGGCCCATTTACTCATTATATAGGTGAATATAGGGATGCCAACTCTGACGAACTGCTACAGGTACGCTATGTCGCTATGCAGCCTGTAACCACAGGACTTTTAGGCCGAAGGGTACAGCCAACAGAGATAAAATGGTATCTACCTCAAACTGACGAGCTTAAAATAGTCAGGCTTGATGACTTAAGCCTGGACGATATGGACGATGAAGCGCGGCTTGCAGAAATTATTGAAACCGAACAAACCCTAGCCACCATAACCCAGACTAAGAAGGACCGCTTCTTTTTATACACTGGCTTAGTTATGGCAGCGGGCGAGAGAATGCCTAAATAATTTAGAAAGTTCTCAAGTCTGGCTCTAAGATAAAATACTTCCACACCCCCTCCGCCACGGCCCGCCATATTTTTTGCTGAGCTTGTGCTTAAAAGGGTGCATGCGGTATAAATAAGCCTAGGCTGACTAGTCAAAACAAAAATAAATGAATATCATAATCGCCAAAACTACAGATCGCATTAATCGGACAAAAATAATTCTAATGTGTGCCTTTGCGGCCATGGCGCTGTTAATTTTTTGCATGCTGGTGGTTTCACCGACGGTCATTGCAGCATCCGGGCCATCGACCAGCTGGCACTACGCACCGAACTCTAACTTTTCGGTCAATACATTCTCGCCAGGAGCCGATGGCTTTAACCTTGCCGATGTAGAAAGTACGGGTGAGCTGGCTTATTTGCCATCTGGCATGGAAGCGCTGGTGTGGGTGGGCCTGTGTAATGGCGTGGATTCTACCTTTACCAATACTGTGCAGCCATATGTGGGTCAATCAAAAGTCTGGGGCTACTATTTGATGGACGATCCGGATCCGACCGGCCAATACAACCCCCAGTGTTTAGCTTCAAACCTCAAGGCCGAGTCTGACTGGATACATACCAACGACCCGGGTAAAAAAACTTTTATCATACTGATGAACATGAGCTCGTCATCCAACCCGTCTTACAACAATACCTATAAACCCAGTAATTCCGACGTGGATTATTACGGGTTGGACCAATATCCTTGCCGCTCGGACTTGAACGGCTGCGATTACAACCTGATCAATGTCGCTGTGGCGGCGGCAGAACAATGGGGCGTACCGGCCGCCGATATCATTCCTTGCTACCAGGCCTTCGGGGGCGGCGCCTGGACTGATGATGGCGGCGGTTCGTATTTAATGCCTTCGTCCACCGAAGAAGACCAGATTTTGAGCACCTGGGCGGCGCTAACGCCAACGCCAGCCTTTGATTATACGTATAGTTGGGGCTCGCAACGTAGCGATACGGCGCTGGATGGTTCCAGTAGCCTGCAGCAAGTTTTTGCCACACAAAACTCGTCCAACGGCCAATCGGGCGGAGGTTCAAATAATGGTGGCTCCAACACCAGCTCGTCGTCTTCTGGTTCGGGATCTACGACAAAATCAGCTTTTGTCGGTCCATCTGGCTCGGGAGCATCAAGTGCCGCCAATCCGCCTAATAAAAGCTCGTCAAGCTCTAGCCAATCAATTACCGGGCCGACGCCTCCGCCGGTTGTAAAAAACTCTAAATCAGCGACCACGTTCAAGGCTAATCCTAACGTTAAAACATCGTCCGTTAGCAGTTCGAAGCGACACTGGCTAATAGGTTTGGCGACAATTTTTGGGATTTTTCTGCTTGGCGATGTCGGTTGGGTAGTGTTCAGAATAAAGCCGGAATTAGGCGCGCACCTGCCATTGATAAGACACTGGCTGCGGCATTGATTTTAGGTTTAAACTACAGTAAAAAAAGGTATTATGATAAGTAGGCGAAAGCCTATACTTGGCGTATGAAAGCCTTAGTAAGTTCTAAAGTAACTATCAATGCTGCGACGGCCAGGGTTTTTCTTTATCTTGCCGAGCTTAAATACCACCAGCTTTGGAACCCACATTTAGTCAGCATATCGCCGGTGACCACCCTAAAAAAGGATATCAGGTACGATACGGTTAGCAACTTGCTCGGCGTAAAAGTGAAAGGCAAGAACGTAGTTACAAAGTTGACAAATAACAGCGAACTGGAAATCAGCAATACTACAGGACTGCTTAACTGGATTGCGCACTACAATTTGCAGACGGACGGCAATAAAACCTTGTTAGTGTGTACGACTGCCGTTTCTTCTAAGAAAGAAGTTTTTGCCTTTACCGCGCCGGTGCTAGAAATCTTGGCAAAACGCGAGCTCCAGAGCGACCTTAAGGCGCTTAAGATTGCCGTAGAAAAAAAGCTGCCACCGCTTAGCTGACCGCGGCTATCTCTGTTATAATTGCTCGGAAGGCTGCCACCTTAGCTCAGTTGGCTAGAGCATCGCTTTCGTAAAGCGGGGGTCTGGGGTTCGAATCCCCAAGGTGGCTCCAGGCTTTGCTTGCTAAGCAGGTATCAGACGCAATATTTAATTTGCAATTTAGCTGCAATACAGGCATTAGTACAGCGGTAGTATGCCTGCTTATTCCACTTTCCGTAGCTGTTGCGAGCATAGTACAGCGGTAGTATGCTAGCTTCCCAAGCTAGAAACGCGGGTTCGACTCCCGCTGCTCGCACCACGTCCACAAGCTGCCGCGGCGCATGATGGAGGCGCCAGTTTGGTTCTGGTATTTCGTGCGGGCGACAACTAGAGGAACAGCAGCCCCCAGGAACTGTTAGATGCTGCTTCAGTTACTTAACGCTCCAATTTACGAGAGCGGGCTAAAGCCGTACAATAGAGCAATATGCTTTTAAACGCCAAAAAATACTTCCAGGATAAACTGGTGCTTTTAGGCTTGAGCCTGAACCTGTTCCTTGGAGTGCTATTGATCATCATAGTAGCGCTTCGCTTAGGTTCTAACGCGGGAGAGGGCTACATCGTGCAATATAGGGAGAGCCTAGGCGTCGGCGCCTTTAAATCGGGCAGCATCGCCGATTTTATATATATCTTAGTTTTTGCCGTACTAGCCGTGGCTTTCCACTTTGTCTTAAGCCTCAAAACTTATCATATGGGCAGGCAACTAGCCATATTGATTTTGGGCATGGGTAGTTTACTGCTAGTCATAGCGCTGATTATCAGCAATGCGCTTTTAGTGTTGCGCTAAATCAAAAATATGACAGACATAGAAATACCTCTAGAAAAGGACCGGCATGGCTGGTATAGATTTTTTGAAATCCTGCCCGGCGGCTTAAGTTACCTCGTGCTTTTTATGCCCCTGATTTTAAGCTTTATTAGTGTTACAGCCGCCGCATTCTTTATCTTGGCATATATTTTAATTTACTTCACAAGAGGTGTGGCGTACGCGATACGCGTACTGGAAGGCTACCATACCATGCGCCAGCATATGAAGCTTGATTGGGCGTCTTTAACGGCGGAGATTGACACAGCAAAAATAAGCAAACGACAGATCAAGCGTCCGCGATGGCATTTTTATAACGTTGAGCACTTAATGGCCAACCCGCCGGTAGTAAAACCCAGCGAACAAATCCAGGCGGTTATAGTCGCCATCTATAAAGAGAGCCAAGCGGTAGTAGAGCCTACCATTGAGTCGTTAATAAAGGCCGATTTTGACTCTAAAAAAATTATTTTAACTGTAGCATACGAGGAACACGGCGGTGACCAGGCCAGACAGTTAGCGGAGGCAATGGTAAGCAAATACAAAACCAAATTCTTATACGCCATGGCCGTTCAACACCCCAAAGGCATTCCCGGAGAAGTCATAGGCAAGGGTGGAAATATTACTTTTGCCGGCCGCGAGCTACAAAAATACGTGGAATCGCAGCAAATTGACCCTGTGCGCGTAGTGGTGACTACGTTGGACGCGGATAATAGGCCGGACAGGCAATACTTTTCGGCATTGAGTTATTTGTACGCTATAGCGCCGGATCCAGTACGGGTTTCTTACCAACCACTCCCTATGTATACCAATAACATTTGGGATGTGCCGGCGCTCATGAGAGCCATAGCTACCGGTAACAACTTCTTCTCTTTAGTACTGACGCAGCGACCTCATCTGGAGCGCAACTTCACGGCCCACGCCCAGAGCCTACAGGCTCTGATAGATATGGATTTTTGGAGCGTGCGGACAATAGTCGAAGACGGCCATCAGTTCTGGCGTAGCTATTTCCATTACGACGGGCATTATCAAGTGTATCCTTTATCAATCCCGATTTATCAGGACGCTGTTTTGGCCAAGGGCTATATTAAAACACTTAAAGCCCAGTTTGCGCAGTTGAGCCGTTGGACGTATGGCGCTTCGGACGTGGCTTACATTGCTTACTATGGATTTTTTAAGAAGAACAAAGTGCCGAAACACGACCTGGTGCCCAAATTTTTTAGAGCCCTAGAGGGCCATGTCAACTGGGCTGTCGGTCCTGTACTGCTGTTACTTTCGGGATTTGAGCCGGCCTTAATTCATCCCCAAAGCTACACCGCCAATGCCTTGCCACTAATAATCAGCCATATACAGCAGGTCGGTCTGGCCGGACTTTCGGCATCATTATTCGTAGCCGTCAAAACCTTGCCGCCAAGACCTAAACGTTATCGCAGCCATCGTTCGGTAATGGTTTTCTTCCAGTGGATATTTTTGCTTGTTACACCTCTGATATATGGGTCTACTGCGGCTTTATATTCACAGACCAGGCTGATGTTCCGGCGCTACCCCTCCAGGTTTAAAGCTACCCAAAAGGCTGTTATCACCGATGACAAGCAAACCATAGTCTAGCCCTTTAATCATTGTAGAAATAGGCTTTGTAGTGGGCGGCGGCGGCGCGATCAAAGCGTTTTAATGTTTCCAGCGCCGTCTGTTCCAGGCTCTTCTGCGATAAGATGCCCCCATTAAGTTTTTTAAGGGACTTAGTTATTACCGTGGCCGTTAGGGCTTCAGCGTCTTTTAGGGCGGTTGGGCGGCGGCAGCTTTCATACAAACTAATAAACAACTTATCGCGCGAAAGCGGTTCCAAATGGCTTTTAGAACTGTTTTTGCTTACCGCTATGGAAGAGGTTACATCAACTTCTTCAAAGGTGGTAAAAATACCGCCACAGCTGTCGCAAATACGCCTTCGCCAAATCTTATTGGATCTCAGTTGGCTACGTGAGTTAGCTACTCTTGTTGGGCTTTCGCAATATACGCATACCATGTCAACATATTGACATATGGCAATTTAAAAATCTAGTGGATAATTGCCGTTTTTTTGTGGGAAACTCCCTATGCGTAAGTCTATATATAAGTAAAACCCCGGGAGATTTCCCGGGGCCCGTCGTTAGCTAGACTGTTGGACGCTTGATGCGGTCGCTGCGTTTAAAAGGGACAAGTTCCTCATAAAACAGCGGGAACGTATCAAGCGGACTTGGTTCGTTGGTACTCACCAAAACACCTCGCTTAACAAAAAGATTTTAGCAGCTTTCAAAGCGCCGGTCAATAGACTAGGGGGGTTGTCCTTAAAATACAATTATCGTATAGTGGACAGATTGAAAGCGGGTGATTAGCTCAGTTGGCTAGAGCGCGTCCTTGACGTGGACGAGGTCGGGGGTTCGAGTCCCTCATCACCCACCAGCAAATTAAATTTTCCACAAAATCATATATGGTGTAATTTGTAATGCACAGTATTTCCACAAAATTTTTGTAGAAACGACAATGGTTTGCTACTAGCCTGATCGTACCAACCCTGATATGCTTGTCGCTACAGGTGAGGTTTTGCGAGGTGTTTGGCAAAACCACCGACCGGCTTGAATGTCGTTGCGAGAACATTCAAGCCGGTTTTTGCTTTTAGCATCAAAACAGAGGTGCTATTATGGATGTTGATTATGGTCGAGCATAAAACAGAAGAAAATTCACACGCTATGCGCCATTCTTTGGCCCATGTTATGGCCAGCGCGGTCCAGCACATTTGGCCAGAGGCTAAATTCGGTGTAGGCCCCGTGGTCCAAGATGGTTTTTATTATGACGTTGATTTAGGGGAAGCCAAACTTAGCGAAGAAGATTTTGCGACTATAGAAACCGAGATGCACAGCATAATCGGGGCTGACGAGCCTTTCGAAAGGTTCGAAATGGATATCGACGAAGCCATCGATTGGGCTAAGCAGAACGAACAGCCTTATAAACTAGAGCTGCTTAACGACCTTAAAAGAGCCGGGACCACCATTGCCAAAGAACTGGATGCCGCCGAGCTGGGACTTGAGGCTGGTGGCAAAAAGGCCATCGAAAAAGTCTCGTTTTACAGAAATGGTGATTTTACGGATCTGTGTCGGGGCCCACACTTAGCCTCTACCGGCAAGATAGGCTCTTTTAAACTGATGCGCGTCAGCGGCGCCTATTGGCGTGGCGACGAGCACAGGCCTCAGATGCAGCGGATTTATGGAGTGGCCTTTGAGGCGGAGGCTGATCTTAAGGAGTATCTGGAAAAACTAGAGCAGGCTAGGCAGCGCGACCATCGCAAGCTGGGCCAGGAGCTTGGCATATTTATGCATTCCGACTTGGTTGGCGCCGGGCTGCCGCTCTTACTGCCAAACGGGGAAACCATCAAACATGAATTGATCGAATATATGCGGGGCAAAGAGCAGCCGCTGGGCTATCGATACGTTTCAACGCCGGTGCTAGCACACGAAGAGCTATATAAACGTTCCGGCCATGCCCAGTTTTACGCTGATGATATGTACAAGCTGGCCGACGATGAGGGCCAAACTTTTTACATTAAACCGATGAATTGTCCGCATCACCACATGATTTACGAGTATCTTGTAAAAAGTTATAGGGACCTGCCCCTGAAGCTGGCGGAGGCGACGGGCTTGTATCGCAAAGAGCTTTCTGGTACGCTGACCGGCTTGATCCGGGTAAGGGGGCCTATCAGCCAAAACGACGCTCACATCTACGTGACTCCGGACATGCTGAAAGCCGAGTTCTTAAAAGTGCTGGATCTGTTTAAAGAAGTATATGACGAGACGGGCGTCGAAGATTACTGGTTCAGGTTAAGCCTGCCGGATTTTGATAAAGGTAAATACGAAGGCGACCGCAAGGTGTGGGATGACGCGGCTAAAGTCATACGTGAGGCGCTGCAGGAATCGGGCGTGAAATTCGTGGAGGCGGAAGGCGAAGCGGCTTTTTATGGCCCTAAGCTTGACGTACAGATCAAGAACGTTTTAGGCAAAGAAGATACCATAGCGACCAGCCAGGTAGATATCCTGGTACCGCACCGAATGAAATTAACTTACATAGACGAAGACGGTCAAGACAAAACGCCTATAGCGATTCACCGCTCCCTACTGGGTAGTTACGAACGGTTTATAGCTTTTTTGCTAGAACAAACCGCCGGCCGGTTGCCAGTGTGGTTGGCGCCGGAGCAGGTGAGGCTGGTAACGGTCAATCAAGAAAAAGCAACGGTCGGCTTCGCCGAAAAGATGGCCGAGCAGGCTAACGAACTTAAAGTACGCCTGAGCATTGATGGTTCCAACGAGTCGGTCGGCAAAAAGATCCGCGACGCCGAGCTGATGAAAGTGCCTTACACAGTGGTAATTGGTGAAAAAGAGATAGAATCCGGACAGCTGATGCCACGCGTCAGGCAAGACCTGGAAGTCGGCGACCGCCACGATACCCGCACCGTAGAAGAGTTTCTGAAAACGGTTGCCAACGAAGCCAAATCTCGCGTCAGCAAAACTTCTTTATGATATCGGGCCCACAGTTTCGCGAGCAAGTTTATGCAATTGTCCGGCAGATTCCCAGAGGCCGAGTGATGACTTACGGCCAGATTGCGGCACTTTGTGGCCGGCCGCGGGCAGCCCGGCAAGTTGGCGGTATCGCGCATTTCGGTAATCCGGACCTTCCCTGGCAACGCGTAGTCAATAAAAGCGGTGGGCTGGCCAGCGGCTACCCGGGTGGCAAACCCGGCCACAAGCAGGTGCTTGAAGCCGAAAGTGTAAAAGTAAAAGATTTTAAAGTCGATATCGAAGCGTTGTTATGGTATCCAAAAAACTGATGAT
The DNA here is from genome assembly GCA_964622365.1 of uncultured Candidatus Saccharibacteria bacterium. Taxonomy (GTDB): domain Bacteria; phylum Patescibacteriota; class Saccharimonadia; order Saccharimonadales; family UBA4665; genus CAZUPM01. Next base: position 13,765 of record CAZUPM010000008.1, read on the forward strand.
AAACAGTTTATAATTTTCAGAATGAAAAAAAAATAACTCTTCACTGTCCACTCTCCACTTTCCACTAGTTGTGATTGTGGGAGAGACGGCCAGCGGCAAGTCGGCGCTGGCTATAGAACTGGCCAAGAAGTTTAACGGGGAGATAATCTCCGCTGATTCGTGGACGGTTTACAAAGGTTTTGATATCGGCACGGCCAAGCCCACGGCCGAAGAACGTCGCCGCGTTCCCCATCATCTGCTGGATATAGCTGATCCGGCCGAGGGGTTTAACGCCGCTCTCTATAAAAAACTGGTGCTTAAAGCGGTAGAAGATATCGATCGCCGCGGCAAGCTACCGATTATGGCCGGCGGTACAAGTCTGTACATAGATAGTGTAATCTTTGACTACAGTTTTTTGCCGCCCGGTAAACCAGGGGAGCGCCAGCGGCTTCATAGCTTAACATTGCCCGAACTTCTCAAAATAGCCAATGAATCCGGCCTAGATACCAGAAGTATAGACAATCGTAATAAACGACGCGTCATTCGCCTGATAGAAAACCAGGGACTGTTACCTAGCCGCAAAAATATTAGGCCCAACACTTTGGTTATCGGATTAGAAGTGTCTAGAGAAGAACTAAAAAAAGGAATAGAAAAGCGTGTTGCCAAAATGATCCACCGTGGTCTAGAACCCGAAGTCGATTCTTTGGCCAAGAAGTACGGCTGGCAAATCGAGCCGATGAAAGGCATAGGTTATCGTGAGTTTCGCGAATATCTAGAAGGTAGCCAGACTTTAGAGGAAACCAAGGCCAGAATAATTAAGTCCACACTTGATTTAGCAAAACGTCAACGCACATGGTTTAAGCGCAACAAAAGTATTCATTGGGTGTCAAAACAGAGTGAAGCTGTAGAACTAACAACAACGTTTTTGAACAAATAGCCTATAGTCTCCGCACAAAAGCTGCTACAATTGGGTTATGGTCGAACAATTGTTTGGGTCAAAAACGCGCGTTAAGCTGCTTAAGCTGTTCTATTCAAACCCGAACCGCTCATTCTACGTGCGAGAAATCACGCGTAAGATAGGCGAGCAGATAAACTCCGTAAGGCGCGAACTTTCTAACCTATTGAGTATTGGCATCATCTCTTCTGATACCACCAACAATAGGCTATATTACGAAGTTAATCAAAGCTATGAGTTTTACGAACCGCTGGCCAGCATGTTTGGCGGTAAAGTAGCTACTAAACCCGGCAAAACAAAGGCCAAAATCCAGGAGCCAGCCAACAATCCGTTTAAAGGTTTGGGCAATGTTTCTTTGGCTATATACAGCGGGCAATTTACACGGGACGACACGCCTGGCGTCGATATACTGATAGTTGGCGATGTTAATCAGACGAAGCTTGATAAATTTATGGCAGAGCTAGAGTCCGAAGAAGGCAAGGAGCTGAGATATGTGCTTATGCCACTGGATGAGTTCAAATATCGTAAAGAGATTAATGATAAATTCGTGGCTACTCTGTTGGCTTCCAAAAAACAGGTCTTGGTTGATAAACACGAGCTAATACAAGGTTAAAGGAATTAAACATGGAAGTTCAGTATCATGGAGCCAATTGTTTAAGCGTTGTCACTAAGCAGTGCCGCTTGGTAGTTGACGATAACCTAAAAGATCTTGGCGTCAAATCTATTGTCAGGGCGGGAGATATAGCGCTGTTTACACACGAGCACGGCGAGTCACCGGTCGAGCTTCGTCTGCTGATTGACGGCCCGGGCGAGTTTGAAATAGGAGACATATCTATACGTGGCATGGCCGTAAGAGCGCACATGGACGAAGAAGGCCAAAAGAACGCCACGCTTTATAAGATAACGGTAGACGATGTCCAGTTAGTCGTGACCGGTCATATATACCCCGAGCTTACCGACAGCGAGCTGGAGGTTATAGGCGCTGTGGATGTGCTTTGTATCCCAGTTGGCGGCAATGGCTACACGCTGGATGCTACCGGCGCGCTTAAAGTCATAAAAGAGATCGAGCCGAAGCTCATCGTCCCTACGCACTATGCCGACAAATCTCTTAAATATCCGGTGCCGCAGGCCGAACTAGCCGACGCGCTCAAGAACTTAGCGATGGAACC
>CAZUPM010000009.1:0-15090 GCA_964622365.1 uncultured Candidatus Saccharibacteria bacterium
CACGTAAGCAGACCATGTTGCGGATTTTTACACGCGGCGCTGACGGTACGATGACTATGTACTCGCAAAGCCTGGATGGCTCCAATCGCCAGGCGCTAGATTCGATTTATAAGCATCTAGGAATTGAGCCAAAAGATGGTGAGCTGCTTGGCCAGCGTATAAGCTTAGAGTTTGACCTTGAGAGACAAAAGACTCTTGTGGACGAACTGACCGGTGTTTATGACCGTAGCCTCGGCTCGCAATTCGGTGGTGTGTGGAGTGCCGGACGTCTATCCGTTGACCGTAGAAATACTTACGATTTTGTTTGCTACCAGCAAGATCTGATAGCCGAATGTATCCGGCTGGATAATTTAGGCTGGCTTAACGAAAAAACTATGTACAACATGGCAGCCGAGATGAACAAACGTTACAAGGCCGAAAATCTTGGTAAGGCTAACATAATACCTCCTGCTTCAAACCTTGAAACACTGGCTATACTACATCGCCAGATTGAATCATCAGGAGGTCGAGCGAGAGAGGCTGGTATAAGCTTTAGCGCATGCGGTGTAACACTTGGCGCCGAAGGTATGGGCCAGAATTCTTTCGAACAAGCCGGCTATGGCAATAAAACAAACTCCGAAACAAGCTACAAGTTTGATAAAAAGATGTATTGCGTAGTTTGCCAGCCTAAGCCAAAAAGAGATGAATCTAAAAAAAGGTGTGGTCCTTGCGGCATATGCCGTAGGTGCGACAAAAAATTTGCAGGCTAAAGCTGGCTTTTAAAAGTTATAATAAAAGTATGGCAGAAGATTTTGATCCATACCAGGAACTGGTTAAAGAAAAACATCCAGCCTTGTTCTGTGATAACCGCGGCTTTTACCCAATAGAACCGATCCATGGCCACTTTGTCTGCCCTGAGTGTCTTCACCAAACCCGCTGCTGCGAAGGAGCGCCGCTTGACGACTGAACGGCGAGTTGGTATTTATGCCGGAGCATTCGATCCGATTCATAGCGGCCACCTAAGTTTTGCGTTGCAGGCCGTTAAGGTCGCCAAATTAGACTCAGTTGTCTTTTTACCAGAACGTCGTCCGCGCTCCAAGCCTGAAGTTGAGCACTTTGGGCATCGCACCGCCATGATAGCTCGCGCTATAAAGCCTTACGATAAATTGGCCTTGCTGGAACTGCCCGACGTATTTTTTGACATAACCCGCACCCTGCCAAAACTAGAAAAAGAATTCATTGGCTGCCAATTAGTTATGCTAATGGGTGGGGAAGTAGCTTGCAGCTTGCCAGATTGGCCGGACGCGGACAAACTGCTAAAAACCAGCGAACTGGTTGTTGGTTTGCGCGACGGCCAAGGCAAAAACATGATACTTAGTAAACTTAAGTCCGCCAATACCGGCACGCTTAGATTAACGTTTATAAAAAGCAGCGACCCAAAGATTAGCTCCAGCAAGATAAGGAACAACATTAAAGCTGGCCGGCGTTCACGCGGCTTGTTATCGAGCGTCAGCAGCTACGCAAGTGAGAATTGGCTTTACACCACTTTGCCACGCGAATAGGCCTACTTCTTCTCGTGCCCCGCCGCAAAGGAGCCCAACAAAGCGTCCACCAAGTTACTGTTTTTTTGGCTGGTGCGGATACTCTTTTCGTTTTCGATTTTTTTGTGCAGTTTGTGTAGGGTGGGCTTGTCAGTCGCGGCTATAAGTAATTCTTTGAACTCACTATCAAGTTGCATCAGCTCCTCATCTGTTAAACTCTCTAAACCGATAAATGCGTCACTGGCTTTTTTGTCGGCTACAATTAACTCATTAAGCTTAAGCTGAATGGCCTTGCTGTCGCGGTTTTGGGTATATTGCAGCGAGAATACCATCAAAAAAATGACCACATCCGTGATAGTGGCGACAGTTATCAGCCAGGTATTAGAAAAGTGAAAGTATGGTCCGCTGACCGCCCACACCAATACGCCAATAACGGCCAACATAAAAGCCCACACTGAACCGGTCAGGATAGAAATTTTAGTTGATAAACTTCTAAGTTGGTTTTTCATGTTTGTTAAACGTTAGCTTTATTATAACTCATTCACCAAGGTGTCAAGGCTTAATGTTGACAGCCACTAAAATTTTGTGCGATACTGCTAGTACTTTTAGCGGTTAAAGCCGCGAGAGACAAAAACAACAAAAAAGCAGGCTCAAAATAAGTTTGCTTAGGGAGACAAAATGTCTATCAAAATAAAATATACCGGTGGCACTACTAAGGTAACGGTACGTGTAGAACGCCAAACTTGGCAGCAGTACCTACTCTACTAATAATACTATCAGGGAGTAGAAGATTTTGGCTGGACGGATTGGCCGCCCGCTGAACCGCTGGGAGTGCTGGTGCTGGCCGGCGGCGTAAAGCCCTTCTTTTTAATTTCGGCGTTAATGAACTGTTCAAAACTGGAAACCGTAGCTTGCGGTTGGATTTGCTTACCATCCAAAATAAAGGTTGGGGTGGCTTCCTGCAGACCCAGTTTGCTAAAAGCGGCAACATCGGCGTTAATTAAATCATTAACTGTACCGCTGGCAAAGTTCTGCTGGAACTGCGCAGTATTCAGGCCTAGCTGCTGCGCGTAGCTGATAAATTGCGTTTCCGGGTTAGAAGAATTGACCCATTGGCTTTGGTTTTCATAAAGCAAATCGTGCATCTGCCAAAACTTACCCATCAAGCTAGCGGCTTCGGCTGCCCGGGCGCCAGCGAAAGCGTTCGGGTGAATCTGTGTGAGTGGTAAATTGCGAAACTGAAAGTAAATCTGGTCGTTGTAAGTTTGCTGCACCTGTTTGACGATTGGAAAATATTCGCCACAATAAGGACATTCGTAGTCGCCATACTCAACCAGCGTAACATTGTCTTTGCCCAGGCCTTCCACATGGTTAGTCGGCTGCGAGCTACTGCCGCTCGTTGGATTGTTCTTACCGCTGTTACTAAAGAAAAATATGCCCCCTAAAATTACTATTATGGCAACCAAAATTGCCCAAAAGCGCTTATCCAAGATAATTCTCCTTATTGCTCGTCCATTTAGTATAGCACGACTTATATTTTGAAATCCGCAAGACTAAGGTTTAAGATTATAAGACGATGCTTACGTTTGTATCCGGTTTGGTCTTAGCGGTGCTAATGCTGCTGGCTGCCACGCTCGATAAAACTTACAGCCACATACCGCTTAAGGAGCTAAAGTGTCGGGCCCGGCAGGGCGACCAACAAGCCAAAGCTTTGCACCGGCCGGCAGCTTACGGCCTTAACGCCCATCTGCTGCTAGTAACCTTTGCGGTAGTTGCCGCGGCTTTTAGTTTTTTGTTCTTCGCGCTAGCTCTAAAAAGCTGGCTGGCATTCTTGTTCATCGTCGGCTTAGTCTGGTGGGGTTTTATACTAATACCATCCGGCAAACTTACCGATTTTGGCAGGCGCCTGGGTATTATATTTTCTCCAACCGTAGTTTTTATGCTGCATTATCTTCATCCGCTACTGGAACCCTTAGGCCAGTTTGTTAATCATTATTATCCGCATAATGCCAGCACCGGTTTGTACGATAGCGAAGATATCTTGAATTTGCTTGAATGGCAAAAAGAACAACCAGACAACCGCCTTTCGCCGGAGCAAATAGAAACGGCCGCGCGGGCCCTGAACTTTGGCAATAAGCGGGTAAGTGACGCCATGTTGGCCAGCAGCAGCGCCAAATTAGTGGGGGTTAACGAATCAATCGGCCCCGTGCTAATTGATGAGCTGCACAAAACCGGTCGTGACCGTTTTTTGGTTTTTGAAGGCAAGAAAGATAATATAGTCGGCACGATTTATCTAGAAGATGCCCTTAAACAGGTTCAAAAAGGCGGGTCTGTAGGCGATATAACCAGGCATGACGTACGCTTTGTCCATGAAGATTTTGCGCTCAATAGGGCCCTGGCAGCGTTTCTTAAAACCAAGCAGGACACGCTGGTTGTCATCAACAGGTTTGAAGAGTTCGTTGGCGTGCTAAGTCTTCAAGACGTATTGGCCGAAATTATCAATCAGCCCGCCGAGGATAAGTTTGATGCTTATCAGGATCGCCAGGCTGTTGCCCAGGCCCAGCTGGCCGAAGAGCCTGTTACGGTTGAAGAAACGGACGAAGAACCGGTTAATGACCAACCTACTGAAGACGTGGTAGAATAACACCTATGAATCAGCGGGTTTTAGCTAGCGGTGTCAAGTCGCACGTCGGCAGTAAAGTTATGGTCGAAGGTTGGCTGCACAAAAAGCGGCTACTGGGCGGCCTGACTTTTATTAACGTGCGCGACCGCTCCGGCTTAGTGCAAATCGTTTTGAAAGATAAAGACGAGGTCGAAAAATTACGCGGCCTGCAAATTGGCACGGTGCTGCGAGTCCATGGTCAAGTCGTTGACGAACCACGAGCTCCTGGCGGCGCCGAGCTGCACGATTCCAAGCTGGAAGTTTTAGTGCCTGTTACAGACGAACCGCCTATAGAAATCGACAAACCGCTCAGTCACAAGCCGGACAATTTAGACACGCTTTTTGACCACCGCGTGCTTGGCCTGCGCAATATCCAAGAAACGACCATCTTTAAGCTTCGTAGCGAAACCTTGCTTCTGATTCGCGACTTTCTTTATCACAACGATTTTGTGGAGATCAACACTCCTAAACTTGTGGCCGGCGCGGCCGAAGGCGGGGCCGAGGTTTTTAAACTCGACTATTTTGGCAAAGAGGCGACGCTGGCTCAAAGCCCGCAGCTTTACAAGCAGATTATGGTTGGCGTGTTTGAGCGTGTGTTTGAAATCGCGCCAGCTTTCCGCGCGGAGCTCAGCGCTACCACCCGCCATGTATCCGAAGTCACGATGCTAGACGTAGAAATGGGCTTTATCGAGGATCACGACGATATCCTCGAGCTTTTGCAAAACCTGCTTTATGACGTTTTGACCAAACTTTATAAAGAACGCTGCGAAGAGCTCAAAAGCCTGCGCGCTCCGGAGCTCACGCTCAAACCTAAGTTCCCCCGCTACAGCATGAAGCAGATACACGAAATGTACCAAAAAGAAACAGGCAAAGATATGTCTAAAGAAATTGATTTAACGCCCGAAGAAGAAAAATGGATCTGTGAATACGCGCGTGAGCACGAAGGCTGCGAAGCCGTTTTTGCCACCGGGCTGCCGGAAAGCAAGATGAAGTTTTATCACATGAAAGGTGAAAATGGCACGGCCAAATCGGCCGACTTGCTGTTCCGCGGCGTCGAAATTGCCACGGTGCCGCAGCGCGAACACCGCCACGAGAACTTGATCGCCCAAATGAAGACAGCCGGCGTTGACCCAAACTCTCCTGGCTTTTCGCACTTCGTCACGGCTTTCAAGCACGGCCTGCCGCCGCACGGCGGCTTTGGCTTTGGCATCGACCGGCTATTGGAAAAAGTCATCGGCCTGGCCAACGTCAAAGAAGCCATCCTCTTCCCCCGCGACATCAACCGCTTAGCTCCATGAATGAAAACGCTTGGCTCTTTTTGATTGGAATTCTTTTGGCATCCATTTCTTATTTTTCTAAAAATTTTATTTTTCAACCCTTGCTTGAATTTAAAGAAGTAAAGGGCAGAGTTCAAAATAGGTTAAAATACAACGCCAATAAAATTCATAATGCTAGGCCAGAAGTTTTAGAAGAAGTTTCTAAAGAATCCCGTCAGTTAAGCTGTGATTTGGAAGAAAAATACTATGGAATTTTGTTTAAGCAGCCACTGGCTTACCTTAAAGTTATTCCAAAGTATGAAATTTTACAGTTAGCGGGCGGGCAGGCAAGTTAAACTCATAATATGGAGACTCGTAAATTAGGCGGCGATTTAGAAGTTTCGGTTATTGGGCTTGGCTGCATGGGCATGAGCGATTTTTACGGCGCCACTAACGAGCAGCAAGCCATAGACACCATCCACTACGCGCTGGAGCACGGCATTAACTTTTTGGACACGGCCGACATGTACGGGCCGTGGACAAATGAGCGGTTGGTTGGCAAAGCCATCAAAGACCGGCGCGACCAAGTTATAATCGCTACCAAATTTGGCAACGAGGTTGATGAAAACGGCAACCGCACAGGCAAGGTTAACGGCCAGCCGGATTACATCCGCGGATGCGTGGAGGGCAGCCTAAAGCGCCTGGGAGTGGATTATATAGATCTTTATTATCAGCACCGCGTGGATCCAGACACGCCGATAGAAGAAACCATCGGTGCCATGGCCGAGCTGGTTAAAGAAGGCAAGGTGCGCTACCTCGGTATGAGCGAAGCGGCGCCAGGCACCATACGCCGCGCAGCCAAAGTCCACAAAATCACGGCACTGCAAACCGAATATAGCCTGTGGAGCCGCGACCCGGAAGACGAAATACTTGATAGCGCGCGCCAACTGGGCGTCGGTTTCGTGGCCTATAGCCCGCTGGGCCGCGGTTTTTTGACCGGCCGCTGGCAAAAACCGGATGACATTCCAGAGGACGATTGGCGGCGACGCCAGCCCAGGTTCCAAGGCGATAATTTTTATAAGAACTTAGATTTGGTAAAAAAAGTTCAAGAAATAGCCGGCGAAAAGGGAGCCAAGCCCGGCCAGCTGGCACTGGCTTGGGTACTAGCCCAGGGTAACGACATCGTGCCGATACCCGGCACAAGCCATGTAGAACACCTTAAGGAAAACATTGCCGCCACAGAAATCGAACTTACCGCCGAAGACTTGCAGCGCTTAAACGAAGTCGCGCCCAAAAACATTACCGCCGGCGACCGCTACCCGGACATGTCCACTGTCAACCGCTAATTATCTATCTGAACCAGCGGTCTTTTGTTGATAAATTTTTGGAAGCCGTAAATCAAAGCGGCACTGGCACCTACCATAAACAAAAGCTGCGACTGGATCAAAAAACCTTGTTTAGGCATCAGCCAAACTATGGCCCCGATACCGCCAAGCAGCTCTATGGCGACAAAGAAAATCATCCAGAGGTTGTATTTTAATTTGACGGTCAGCCATAAACTTATGGCGCCAATGTCAATAAACAAAATTATACCTATAAGCGTGTGGATGTGTTTGACCCACGGGTGGTGCGATAAATCCGGCGCAAAAACCAGCAAAAATTCAAAAAAAGCGACGCCGCTTAACATTACCGCCAGTGGCCTTAGCTCTTTGGCTGTAACGGACTTGGCGACTCTGTAAAGGCAAAAAGCCGAACCCCAAAAGGCTATAATGTAAGGTATGATTGTTTGGTGAAAGTGACCGAAATAACTTACGCCATGGTCAACCGCCAGCCCGATCGGCCTTATTAATATACAAACAAAAACACCTCCAAAAAAACACAGTTGTCCGTAAACAAACAACCGCAAACTCTTCCTTCTCATGTACCTATTTTACCAATTTTGTCTAAGGGTTTGCTGTTAAGCGTATAATTTAACTATGGCCAGACGCCACAAAAGAGCCAAACATGACAGTCAGCCGTTAAGTGAACATACCGTTTTAAGGCAACCCGCAGAGCCTAAGGACATTTACCAGGCGGCTTCGCAGGCTAACGAACAAGATACGGAATGGCCGGAATACGCCGAGCGCAAAATCAACAGGCGCCCGCTGCTGATAGCCGGGGCGGCAATAATCGTGTTGGCTATATTAGGTGGGGGAGGCTATATTTTGCTAAAGAACCGCAAGTCCAGCCCGCAACCGGCCAATAGCCCAACGAACTCTTCGCAACAAAACCAGCCAGCGCCGGCCAGCAGCGGATCGGCCAATGGCACGCAGCAATATACGGCCACCGGCAGCGATTTAAACCTATCATTTAGTTACCCGTCCAACTGGTCAACCACGCCTGCCAGCGGCACTGATACCACTAATCAAGAAATAACAGTCAGCTCGCCTTCGACCAGCATTCAAAGCGCTGATGGCTCAAATGTCACCGGCAAAGTTGTCGTTACTATAAGGCCTGGCAGCGCCAACATCAGCGAACTTAACTCCAATAATCCTATAGCCACGCAAAGCTCCTCACAGTTTGCTTATACCGCGCCAGCCTCTGACCAGCACCAATATCCTTATCTTACGTTCATACATTTTTCAAACGGTTCTTCGGTCGCCGGAGCGTTTGAAGAAGCCATGATTACTGGCATAACTCCGTTCACCAAAGGCCAAGCTGTTACGGCTGCCAGCCTTAGCAATCTGGATCCGATTATAGCCGCCAGCTTTTATAAATGCGGTGACACGGCTTGTAGTGGCAACGGCTCCGGAATTTTAAGTGTCACCAGCAGCGCCTGGCAAAACGACGAGGTATTTCAACAAACCCAAGCCCTCTTCGCCTCCCTTAAATTGAATTAAGGTTATATAAATGATAACAAGTCGGAGCTGGCATCCGGCATCTTAAGCAATACATCGCGACGGTGTACTTGCTGCCGTTCTCGCATCACGCCTATGATGCATGCATAGGCCTCGCTTCTAGTTGTTGGTCGCTCATCTGCCAAAGCTTCTAAAACAACTGAGCTACCTTCTAATTGACTATCTATAGCGCTAATTGTGTTGTCCAACCGAACCAGTAATTTTTGGCTAATCATATTTCTTTAATTTTAAAACCTCCCGTCTTTGCAGGCGGGAGGGTTTTGCGGGTGTTTTTGTTCGGCAAATTAGTAGCAGCATAGCATCCGCTAAGCCGATAGGCCTAACGAGTTGCGATACCCTCCACCAAACTTGCCATACAAGCAGCGTAGTCCTAGGAGCTAATGCTTGTCAAGATTTTAAAAGCAAAAACCGATACAAAAATAACTACAATCTGCTAAAATCTAGCTAGGAATAAGATTATGCCAGAAGAAAACTCAGAAAGTAATTTAGACAACAATAAAGACCGAAACTCCTCTCAAGAATTACAAAATGCCTCTAACGACCCTGAAGACAAAATTAGTTCAAACCAAGATATTAGCGAGGTGCAGGCTGATAAAGCGGTTGAAGATATCGTCCGCCATGAAAGTGACGAAGTGCTGGCCGCGGAGGACGTGAAAGTAGGCAAGGCTTCAGTTGGCCGACTCGGTTTGTTTAAACTTAAGCTTAAAGAAATTTTCCAAAAGTGGTGGGAAAACAAACGCCTGCGCTATTCATCGTTGGCTGCCCTTATCATCATTATTCTTGGCCTGGCGCTATGGCCACCTACCCGCGATTTTGCCCTAAATCTAGTGGGGGTTCGCGCCAGCGCTTCGTTGGAAGTAACCGACCAAACTACGGGTTTGCCATTAAAGGATGCCGTAGTCACGCTAGCCGGCCAAAGATCCCAAACTAACGATAGCGGTGTCGCCAAACTTTATCATTTACGTTTGGGCAACCAAAAAATACAGGTTCAAAAAGAGGCATTTGCGGAGGTTACGAAATCCGTGTATGTAGGCTTAGGCCAAAACAAATTAGGCAGTTTTGCGTTAAAAGCCGTCGGCGTGCAGTATAACTTTGAAGTCACGGATTATTTATCCGGCAAACCCATCCAAAAGGCAGAAGCGGCCAGCGGCAAGGCCGATGCCGTTTCTGACAAGAACGGCAAGATCATACTTACAGCCTTAAGCACTAAAGCCTTCATGTTGAGCGTAACGATTTCGGCTAACGGTTATTTAAACAATACCGTTAGCGTACCAGTAGGATCCGCTGCCGTAACAAATGTCCAGTTAGTGCCCTCGGGTAACGAGGTTTACGTTTCGAATTCGAGCGGGCGATATAATTTGTACAAAATCAATATCAATGGCCAGGGCAAACAGCTACTGCTAGCGGGCACAGGATACGAAAACGCTAATATCGGCCTGGTTGTAAGCCCGGACGGCAAGGAAGCGGCTTTGGTTTCGACCCGCGATGATATGAGGGACCAATACGGCTATCTGCTTTCGGCATTGACGCTTGTAAATGTTACTAACGGCACTTATATAACTATTGATCACGCCCAACAAATACAATTGGCTGGTTGGTCTGGCACTAAACTAATTTACGAAGAAATCGCTGCTGGCGCCAGCGCGGCCAACCCTAAGCGCGAACGCATCATGAGCTATGATTACACCATAAACGCCCGCTATACTCTAGCCACTGCCAACGGCTTTAACGGTTTCACATACGACAACGGCGTGGTTTACTACGCGATTGCCAACGCTCCGTCCGCCCAAGTTGCGTTCTTTAAGGTCAATGCGGATGGCACGGATAACCAGGCCATTTTGAACCAGCAAGTATGGTCCATATTCCGTACGAACTATAACACTTTGTATTTGCAAACGCCGGGCAGCTGGTATAGCTACACGCTCGGTGCTAAACTGGCCAATCCTAGCCAGGTGCCGGCCAATCAAAATGATTATTACTTTGTTGATAATTCGGCCGCTACCCAGAGCCTTTGGATCGATACGCGTGATGGCAAAGGCACGCTTTTACTTCACGATAACAGCACAGGCAAAGATACAACTCTGGCAAGTCAGGGTGGACTAACGCAGCCGGTTCGCTGGCTGAATAGCAGCGTCGCCATTTACCGGGTTTCTACACCCCAGGAAACAGCTGATTATGCTGTCAGCATCAATGGTGGCAGCCCTAAAAAAATCGTTGATGTCACAGGTACCAGCGGCTACAACACCTATCCTTACTAGGATTTATCTTTTTAACAATGCTTATGCTAAAATAATCCTATAAGTCACAACAACTCTAAACGGAACCGAATTTATGGACCCCAACAATACTAATCCCCCATTTGCCCCTCCGCCCGCGGACGAATCACAAAATCCTATGCCTCCGGCCGAACCGGCCTCAACAGCCGGTTTTGATCAGCCGCAACCGACGGCTCCGGAAGACCAACAATTCACGCCCGCGCCCATGGCTACCCCGGAGCCGCCCGCTCCACAGGCTAATTTGGCTCCCGAACCACAGCCTTCAACCTCACAACCACCAGCGCCACCAGCGGCTCCTATCGCTCCGGTTGGTAACGAAATAGCGCCCCCGAGTGCCGCCACACCGTCGCCAGATCCTGCCCCGCCGTCACCCCAAACGCCCTTGCCAACCGATCTAGCTGCTGCCACCGCTGCCAAGCCTAAACGCGGCATGCCCAGGGCCGCATTGCTTATTGGCGTTGTTCTGATAGTTTTTATTGTTTTGCTAGTGCTGGCCGCTTTCTTTAAGACCAAAAAGTAAACACCGCGTAAAATCTTCATCCGTCTTTGCTATACTGGCGGCTATGAAACTTCTAGGTTCGATAAATAATCAAAGTTTACCCAAAGTGATTCTTAAAGGCGCCGTCGGCGTGTTACCGACCGACACGGTTTACGGCCTGGTTTGCAGCGCTGCCGACAAAGTGGCCGTAGCAAGACTCTATGGATTGAAAACCCGCGAGCATAAGCCCGGCACCGTGATTGCCGCGGACATCGCACAGCTCGCAGAACTCGGCATCAAGCTTCGTTATTTAAAGGCGGTGGAACAATTCTGGCCCGGGTCAGTGAGCGTTATCATTCCTTGTGGAGAAGAGCTTAGCTATTTGCACCTTGGCCTTAACGGGCTAGCGGTCCGGGTGCCGACTACAAAAAATTTGCAGGCCTTGCTAAGGCAAACCGGACCGCTGCTGACAACCAGCGCCAACCACCCAGGCGAGCCGACCGCCAACACATTGGCCGAAGCCCAAAAGTATTTTGGCGAACAAGTGGATTTTTACGCAGATGGCGATGACCTTTCCAAAAACCAGCCCTCAACTATCATTCGCATCGTGGATGACGCGATCGAAATCGTCCGCCAAGGGGCCATTAAAATCAGCGAAACTGTTAGAATTGAACCATGACATTCGACGAGTACCAAAAGCTGGCGCTAAAGACGGTTCTTTCTACCGGGGATGACTTGAAAGATCTGATGCATTGGGTTCTTGGCATCAACGGCGAGGCTGGCGAAATCGCCGAGAAACTCAAGAAAATCATACGCGATAAAGATGGCAAATTAAGCCCGGAAGACAAAACCGAGCTTGGCAAAGAAATTGGCGATGTTCTGTGGTATCTGGCGGTATTTACTGACCATTTGGGACTTTCGTTTGATGATTTGGCAGCCGCAAACATCTCTAAGCTGGCTGATCGCCGAAAGCGTAATGTGCTGAAAGGTTCCGGCGACAACCGATGAAAAAGAAAATAAACTCCGCCGCTTTTGCTGCTAGGATGCGTGCTTATTCGCATGGCTACAAAATTGACTGCGGTACGACAAAAAGACCAAAAGCAGGTTGCCCGAAATTGCGAAGTTATCCTGTTAGTGGTATAATATTGCCAGGTAGGTGCTTATGGAATCAGACCAGCCCGAACTCAACACGCCTGAGGATATCTTTAGAACCGATTTGCAGTTTCGGCGCGGCCACGAACCGGTTGCGGTTCCTCTGGAAGAATCTGATACAGAGCATGAAATTTCTATCGAACATAATAAGCCGCAGGCCGGCATTTATGATGAGCCTAACAACCTAGAAACCAGCCAGCCACCAGTTGATTACGAAGAGGTAGAACCGCCATACCCGTTTGATTTACAGCCGGGGCATAATCTCGAAAGCAGCGCTTGGCACACTATAGAAGTGGACGAAACCGGGCATGCCGTCCAAGAGCCAAGCTTTGAATATGGCAAGGAATTCCGCCGCGAGCAAGAACCCGAAGCGGCGCCGGAAGGCGATGAAGAGGCTGCCGTCGGGCAGCTGGCCGTAGGCACCAGCGGGAGTGTAAACTTCCCCTCGCAGGAAAAAGGTTTTGAACAACGTTACCCGATGAGCCGGTTAAGCGACCTTCCGCAGCATTTGGCTTCTGCTTTACGCAAAACCGTCCAAACGCTAAGTACCAGCCCATCATTATTCGTTGATGTCGTGCTATGGGCAATAGTGTTAGCGCTCTTCATCGCCATCATCATCGAGCTCACCTCGTAAGTTATTAGAGATAAAGCCTAATGGCTTTTGCCATATTCGAGCGTTCCAATCAATGGTAGAAGCAAAAAAAATTTTTAACTGGCCAACTTTAATAGGTAACATTCTAACAGAATTAGAATCTAGCCAAACTCTTTTCTGAGCCAGTCGTCGAGCGAGTTGCCGCCTCCACCGGCCATGCCAACAACCATGTCGCCATTTTTCAAGTGTTTCCGGATATTCTCTTTTAACTTAGCGTCACGCATAGCCGGCTGGGCAATGTCCGGATCGGCGAGATGCGAAATCAGCTCTTTAGGCTCTATCACTCGCTGTTTGGGGTCTTCGCGCGCCAGATAACTCGGCAGCCAATAAGCCTTAGACGCTCCGGCGAAACAATCCCTGTAATCTTTTAGCATATAATGCTGGCGGCGGTTAGTTAACGGCTCGTATAAAACGACCACGCTTTGATCTTTTTCGGCGGCCATCTCCAGGGCCACGCTCATAGCGCCGCGAATCTTTTCCGGCGTGTGGGCATAGTCGCTATAAAGCCCGGGCGCGATTTGCTCCATGCGCCGCTGCAGGCCGGGGAAATTGTTCATAAACTCAATTAATTCCGCTACCGATTTGTCGGTCAACCGGTGTACGGCCTGGATAGCTAGCCAACCGTCCAGCCGGTTGTATCTTCCCTTAAGTTTTAAAAATTCTATCAGTAGATTAGAACTGTCCAGCACCAGTAAATTAACCGGCGCTTCTTCCATACCCAGATAATCGTAATCTTCTTGCCACAAAATAGTGCGACGGCTTTGGCTAATAAATTCGCGGAAAGCAGCTTGATAATCCTCGCGCGTTTTAAAAATTTCGTGATGGTCCCAACTAACACCTGTAATAATGCTCAATCTCGGCTCGAACGCCAAAAAATTACGGTCGAACTCATCGGCTTCGTAAATAAAATACTTCGAATTTTTTTGGTAATGGCCCATCTCGCCAAACGAAACCTTAGCCGGCAAGGCGTAGCTGAAAGGCTCGCCGAGCTGTTTGAACAGCCAAACCAGCATGGCTGTGGTGGTAGTTTTGCCATGCGTGCCGGCCATGGCTATAAGTTGCAGTTTCTTTTCTTTTAGCAATAGGTTAATAAACTCGTCGCGCTTGGACACTTTAATATTCTGCTTATGGCAGAACTCAAGCTCTGGCGCGTTTGAGTTCTCGATTGCCACGGCCGAAGAATAAACTAACCAGTCTATCGGTTTAACCGAGTGCGCTTTAGCTATTGCTTCGCGTGTTTGGCCGATGTGCACATTATCAATGCCGGACTTTTTAAGGTATTCAATATACGAAGAGTTCTGTTTATCCGAACCGGCGACCTCAAAACCGGCCTGTTTGGCCACCTGCGCCAATGGCCCGATACCGGCGCCACCAATCCCGGAAAAGTAGATGTGCATGACTCCAGTCTAACACGGCCGATGTTCGTGCTACACTGGTGGAAAAGCTTATGGACAAAAATTTGCCACATCAACTTTGGGTAAAATTCCGCGCCATCAAACCTTGGTATTTCCTAATCTTGTTTTTGATAGTTCTTGGAGTGGCTATCTATGCCTTGCGCCAAAACAACCTAGAGATGGCCAAGTTGCATGATGCTGTCTATACGGCCGATAAAAACAATGGCAACGTCCAGGGCGCGCTAGAAAAGCTTCAAGCTTATGTGATCAACCATATGAATACCGACCTTTCTGGTGGCCCAAACTCGCCGTATCCGCCAATCCAGCTGGAGTACACTTACGAACGCTTGCAAGAAAGCGCCAACCAAGCCGCCGGTACTGTTAATCAGTCGCTTTACACTGATGCAGAGAACTACTGCCAACAGCAAATCCCCAATGGTTTTTCTGGTCGCTATCGAGTTGGCTGTATCGAGCAATACATTACAAGCCACGGCGCCAAAGTTCTGCCGGTGCCAGCCAGCCTCTACGAGTTTAATTTTCTATCGCCAACATGGTCGCCCGATTTAGCCGGTTGGTCGTTGGTGGTCGCTGCTCTCTGCCTATTGCTTTTCGTTATATCGGCGGCTGCGAGTTTTTGGCGCAAACATCTTGCCAGTAAATAAGGCAAAAAGTCGCGCCCAATGCTAAAGACGAAGGATCGGCTTAAGGGTGAGTTGTGGTAATGGAACTACCAGTGCTTGGGGTGGTGGAACCGGTTGAACCAGTTGACGAGCTGGATTTATTGGTAGAGCTGCTCGAATTGC
>CAZUPM010000010.1:0-14760 GCA_964622365.1 uncultured Candidatus Saccharibacteria bacterium
ATTTTTGGCTTAATGACCTTAGAGTCGGCTTGCATACCAATTCCTAGCGAAGCGGTTATGGGTTTTGGCGGAGCGCTTACGGCCGGAGTGATGATTGCTGGCGTGGCCGGCCATTTGAATATTTTCGCGGTCGCTATTCTTGGTGTACTGGGCAACTTGCTAGGCTCTCTCATAGCCTATGTGGTCGGACGCACTGGTGGCCGGGCAGCCGTTGAACATTGGGGCAAGTACGTGCTCATCCGGCACCATGACCTAGATAAATCAGAGGCCTTTTTTGCTAAACACGGCGACATTGCCGTGCTGATTGGCAGGATATTGCCCATAGTCAGGACATTCATCAGTTTACCGGCCGGCATAGCCGAAATGCCGGTATTTAAGTTCGGCGCCCTTACTCTTTTAGGAAGCATCCCATGGACGTTTGGCCTGGCCTATGCCGGCCGGGTCTTGGCTTCAAATTGGCAAAGCGTTTCTAATGCCGCTACGCCTATTAGCATTGTCTTTGCGCTAATTATAGTTGCATGGATCGTCTGGTGGTACATCAAACGCCGTAAAACTTTTGCTGCTAACCCTGACGCAAACTAGGGCAAATTTTTTTATAAAACATGCGGCCGCCAAGCGAAAGCCGACTTAGCTTACGGGTCTTGAACCTAGCGCGACCTGGCAGCTATTGCAAACTTTAGGAAATAGTTTTCTAAACTTTGTTTAGCTACCGGAGTGGAGCTTCTATCGCTAATAATATTCAAAAACTCTTCTTTAGCTCTTAAAACTTTCCTAAGTTTAGGTGACTTTTTGGAGCTTAAGGCTAATGTTGTGGCGTCACATAGATCGATTGCCCTGGCCACGGCCATGTCACGGTCTAGGGCGTTCGTACTCTTAAAGGATCGCCCTACTTCGCTATATATATTCCCCATTCGATTAAAGATATCCAACTTAGCCCATTTGGCCTGATCAATAACATATGAAGCACTCACTTTTTTACCTTCTTGCCTACAAGAGCTACAATTTGCTTGCGAATAGTCTCGTCCTCTACGTCTCGGGACATGTTTTGCTGACGAGGCCTAATATTAATCATAGAGTCGAATTCAATGACTCATCACTACCAAATTTTGCAGAGTCTAAGTTAATCAAAGCTATTAATGAAGAAATACCCATGATGATCATGTATTGGCTTAATAATCGCCACCCTAACTATTATATGAAGAGAGCACCACATCCGCCCTCCTACATAGAGCGATTAGAAGCAGATCTAATAGAAAAACACGAAAAGGCGGAACAACTAATCAGGGCGTTTACGGACGATCCGAAAAATTTACCAAGTGATACAGATTCGAAAGAGTGATTATCGATTACCTTTTGCTCGGTTGTGGGTTTTACAAAGCATCTGACAGTTTTCGACTGAGGTTTCACCACCCTTACTCCATGCAGTGACGTGGTCGGCATCCATTTCTGATAAACTCCAAATCTTATCTTTATTCGCATCGTGGCCTATAGCGCAGAGAGGACAGTTCGATTCACCTTTAGTTCCAGCGGCTTCCGTTTGCTTTGCATAGACTATCTTTTTTATCGGTTCGTCAAACACGCGTATATTCAATAGTTTCGTATCCTTTGAACCACTTAGAATGTACTCAAATACACCGCGCCGGTCTTTAATATTATAGTCACCAAGAAGTCTATGCACCTCTTCAGAGACTTTTGCCGAATCGTATGATTGGCTGTGGTAGGCTTCATATAATCTACCCCACTCAAGGCCTTTCATCTCACTCTCGACATCAGTAAATACGCTTGAGATCCAGTTAATGATGGTATCGAAGTATGCCTTTAAATCAGTAATATCGTGGTCAAGACGATGCTTACTCATGTAGTTGTCGACTGCACCATGACTGACCCAGTCGAGTGCGCGCTCCAAATATGCTTGGCGCTTAACATCACCCGCGATGTATGCACCCCACTTTTGGATATTTGAGTTCTGGCTGTTGCTAAACTCCTCTTTTGCAAGTGTCACGAACGGGCCCGAATATACTGCGTTTAGGATCTCTTGTTTTGTCAACTCAACACCAGCAATATTGATGGTTCTGAACCAATCTTTAATTTCTGGCTCTTCGCCTTCACAAATGTAGACGAGTAAAGGAGTGTCCATGATTTTTTTGTGCTGAACATCTGCCATTCCGCTGTAGTACTGTTCATTACCATTACTATCCTTAACGGCGAATTTACCGGTCACGAATCTGCCGAAACTAGTGATACGCTGTTGACCGTCGAGCACCTCGAATTTATCATCGGCCACTTTGTTGAAATATAACACCCCAATCGGATAGCCCTTGAGGATGGAGTCAACTACAGCTACGTCTTTCTTGCCATCTGCGTAAATGTAATTCCGCTGGTATTCTGGCTGAATTGTCAGATTTCCAGATAGTCCAAACAACCCCTTGCCCTCAAGTTCGTTATAGACAAATCCATCGACAATATTGCGTATGGTGATGTCAGTTTTGAGCGTGGTTATCATACTACCGCCCTTCTGTGTTTAATAAAAATTCTTTTGTACGACATTTTTGCAACGTTATCTTCATAAAAACCAGCCGTTGGATTACCTTCTTTGTATGCTCCTGTGCCCCCTGCTTTGTAATAGTCATCAACAAATTTTTTTGTAAGGCCTCGTGTTATCTTGACTTCATCATCAACAAGACCATTATCGCTCGTTCCTAAAATTTCAAACTGCTCAGGGGAATATTTATCTAAAAAACTGATTGGTACACCCATGACGCCTTTATAGTCTTTCGGGATGTTCTTTACAAGTGGTATTTCGATAGCATCGTAATTATCGTAGTGTAGGAATGGTTTATTGGTACTGAATTTTATAACATCTGCCTCAGTCATTAGGGGAATTGGTTGGTGTAGGCGCCCGTGATCGAGATTTGTAAACCATCGCACGCCTTGAACTCTTGTTATAAATACTTTTTTCCCATGCTCATTTGTCTTGATTTCGCGTACTTGATCAAGATTCGCAATAGATTCTGGAATCTCGTAGAACATGGCGCCACCGTTAACTCTTGCATTGTTTCCTAGCCATATTTTATTCATTTTTATAAATGGGAAGACTTCTTTATAGGTTATCGCATTGAGATTGCCAATAATCAGAAACTGTTTATTGTATTCGAAAAGCTGTGTAATATACTCTCGAAATAAACTGAATGGCGGATTAGTTACCACGATATCCGAGCACTTAAGCAGATCAATGCATTCTGCACTTCGAAAGTCCCCATCACCGTCAAGCGGTGTCCACTCATTATTTTTGTTAGACTTTAGCTGTTCGGCTATATCTTGAAGTGTAAAAGAGCCATCACTGTTCACGTCTCCGACCTCATTGATTATGAATTTGTTGGCGGTAACTTTTGGCCTACCTTTAACTGGCTTGAGTGACTTGTCATCACCAAACAGTTGAAGTTGGGTATTCGCAACCGGCGAGGGTTTATAGCTGGTAGTAATAAGCTTCTTTAGCCCAAGCCGCTTAAAATTTAATACAAAATATCGGAAAAAGTTGCTTTCAAACGGGTCGTCACAGTTACAGTAAACTACCTTGCCCCGAAAGGTATCAGGATTAAACTCTAGGTATGATTCTATTTCTTTTTGAATATCGGAAAACTGCGTATAAAATTCATCATTCTTCGCGTTCTTCGCATTCGTTAGATTTTTATTCGCCATATTAGACAACATTATACCTTAATAACAGATGTAAGTCAGGCTTTAAATGGCCTAGACTTTAAAAATCGTTGCGGTACCTTGGCTGTATGGAAAAAAGTAAAGCACCAGAATTGAACTACTGTCTGTACGCTCGTAAATCAAGCGAGTCAGATGAGCGCCAAGCAATGTCTATAGACTCCCAGCTGGCCGAAATGCGATCTTTGGCAGAAAACGAAGGTCTTAATGTTGTAGCGGAGAAGCAAGAGAGCCATTCCGCTAAAGATTCGGGCAAACGGCCAGTTTATAACGAAATGGTGGCTGGCATAAAATCCGGTGAATATAACGCACTACTAACTTGGGCGCCTGATCGCCTGAGTCGCAATGCTGGAGATCTAGGAGCGATAGTTGACCTAATGGATGACCAGAAGCTACTACACATTCGTACCTATTCTCAGACTTTTACAAATAGCCCAAATGAGAAATTCCTGCTTATGATCCTCTGTTCTCAGGCAAAACTAGAAAATGATAATAAAAGCATCAACGTTAAGCGCGGCATAAGGAATAAATGCGAAATGGGCTGGCGTCCGGGTGTTGCTCCTCTAGGGTATATAAATCGCGCCTTTGGTGGCATAAAGGATATTGTTCCCGATCCAGAACGAGCAGAAGTTATGGCCGAAATGTTCCGTAAAGCCGGGCAAGACGGCTGGAGTGGACGCAGACTAAAAGATTGGCTAGATGGACAAGATTTTAGGGGTCGTTCTGGCTATCCAGTCACGCTAAGCCAAATACTTGCCATGCTACTAAACACTTTTTATTACGGTGAGTTTCAATATCCAGAGGAACCTGGCGGTAAATGGTACAAGGGCGCACATAAACCATTGATCTCTAAAGACCTATTCGAGCTAGTTCAGCAAACCAGAGGAGTCAATAAAGGTATATGGGGGTCGAAGCAGTTTGCTTTCAGGGGTTTACTGAAATGTGGTCGCTGTGGAGCCGACATCACGGCGCAAGAGAAGTTCAAGAAGTTAAAAAGTGGCGAATTTAATCGACACGTTTACTACAATTGCACTCGTAGAGTTGATCCAAACTGTAAAGAAAAATATATCAACGAAATAGACCTTTGCATTTTGCTACAGGGATTTATAGAAAATAATCATGAGAAAATAATCATATCCAACAAGCTTCAAGCAAAAATCGAAAAACATTATAGTATCACCAAGACATTATTTGAGCACTACAAGGTTATAGCGACACTCGAAAATCCCTTTATAGAGTATTCGAGGTATGTACTGAATCACGGCACAGAGTTTGAGAAAACGGCCTTTGCGAACGGTGTATCTAGCAAATTGCTTATTGAAGACGGTATTCTAGGCCTCGCCCCTTAAGTTCACACTGTTTCTGGTATAAAGTCCATAAACTTTAAGCCATAAGGAGTTAGCGTGTAAACATTGCCTCCTCCTCCAATAGTTCCGCCGACATTATAGTTTCGCATTATTCCTAATTGCTCCATTTCAAGAGATAAGTCTGATAAATCATCTCCTTTTCTCTCGATCTCATCTTGGCGATATTCTTCTTTTCCAGTTTCAACTTGGCTTACATCTACAGTTGGCGGATAAACATCCTTGAGCCATTTACTGATAAAGCTAGAAATTGGCTCTGTTCTTTTATAGCGATCAATCCAGTATCGCTTTGGTTTACCAATTGGTGGTTGTTGATGATTTTCGCCTTCATACTTTCGTTCAATGTCTTCATCTCTAATGGGGAATATTTCTTTCTCCAAAAATACCAAGTACTTTAATCCTTCTACTGATATTTTGGCTAAAGTATCGTTGTATCTTTCTAATGGAAAATCCGGTTTGTTAGGAGTACCGCAGAAACTACTAAATATCTCCTGGGCAACTAGCTTTTTGTCTTTAACTCGTAGTTTGAAATAGGTCTCTAGTTGAACAAAAACACCTTCCTGAAACTCCTTAGAATTCAAATCAATACCCAGTTCATCCTGATGATCCATAAGATATTGAGTAAAATCGTTTAATTCTTCTTGATGGTAGGCTAAGTAAGCTCCAAAGCTATAGTATGTAAATTGGAGGAATGGGGCTGCATTTGGAAATCTTTTAGACAAGGGCTCAATTACACTCGCTCCTACTTCGTAGACTTTGTCAGTAAGTGCTTTAATGCCAATTTTAATCGGACTTTTCTTATATTCGGGCATACCTTTAATTATAGTCGAATAAGACCAAAGTTGGTCACGGAACCAGGTCGGTTTTATGGCTGCTTGGTTACCGTATGGCTTAAGGTCGGTTGCAGAACCACTTTACAGGGACAAACGGATGATATTGTGCCTTTGAGCTGGTTCCAACCAATCCGGCATCTAGTAGGAAATGGATTCGAACCGCTAACAGGGGTAAAAAATCAGAGATAAGGTTTAAAATAAAGAAAACCAGGTCTAGGAACCTGGTCTACCTCTGTTGGTGCTTGGTCTGGCTCAATTGCCTTTGACGAAATGGAATCAGATTAAATCTGAACTGATAGAGATGTGGCAGATAATACAAGCCGCCTCTAGTAGTAGCCTAATAACTGCTAAGGCACTTTGTTAGCACCAATGCTTAGTTAAATCATGCCTAAGATTGGTAGACCAACAAAATATAAACCAGGTTATGCAAAAGCTTTGACTGACTATTTTAATCAACCGGTCTTAAAGCCTGTTACTGAAACAGTTAGATGCAAGAGTTGGGTAAAACAAAGTACACGATATGAAGCCTTATTTTTCCCTACTTTCCAAGGGTTTGCTGCAAGTATAGGGGTTAGCGATAATACCCTTGAAAACTGGTCTAAAGCTAAATATCCTGAAGATTATGCAGTTGTAGGGCTTAGACGTACACATAAATACCCTAACTTTTTGTGTGCTTATACGCGCGCACGTAATATACAAAAAGGTTTACTGCTGAAGTACGCCATGATAGGTAGGCTAAACAGTGGATTTGCTCAGTTCCTTGCGATAAACAACTGCGGCATGAAAAGCAGGAAGACAGTTGCTAAGATTGAGTTTTTGGACCAATACGCGCGTACGCGCGCGTGCCGTAATCGGGATTTCTCTACCCCTATACGTCGTATAATGGTTTATAAATGAACATCAAACCGAACATCTACCTAGACATTGACGGCGTACTACTGGCCAACGAAAACAGTGCAGCAATAGGAGCTGACATTTTCTTACGGTACGTCATCAAAAACTATGATGTGTATTGGCTAACAACGCATTGCCACGGTGACGCTACCGTACCAGTAAAACGCTTTGGTCACTTATTTGAGCTTAAGACTCGGGAGCTATTACCAAAAATAAAAGCTACTGACTGGCAGGAAGCAAAGACCGAAGCCATAGACTTTAGCAATCCGTTTCTATGGTTTGATGACGATTTATACGATGATGAACGCACCGAGCTACTGGCCCACAATGTTCTTGATAATTGGATTCAGGTTAAACTATCCGCTAACCCACGACAGCTAAAAGACATCGCCCTGAATTTCCCAGAACCATCAGACGGAAGCGTTGAGAGTCAATGGCAAGCAATGACCACAAAGTACAACTTTAGCCCAGTTCGCGTACAACGCCTGAGAGATGCCCTAGAGTCCAAAGGCATTGTGTCGCCACCACTCGTATCACGTAAACTATCACGAAGATATGGCGCAAGCGTGGCACTCGCCAAAGAGATTGTTGAGCGGCGCCTCGCCAAGCTATCGGATAGCTACGACCCTAAAACATATAATTATCTTGGTAATATACCAAAGGCTTCACATAACCCTATGTCTAATTGGCCGCAACCTCTAAAACGAGTTTTTGCAACAATACGCCTACTTCATCGGCGATGATATTTACGTTGATGGGCAGTCGATACTAGCAAGCTCTGAGTTCAGGTTTTGCTTTAAGTCTGCAAATTTACTAGCAAACGATTGTTGGATTGCATAATCACCTTGTTGCACAGCCGATGAATCACCGGCGCCGTTAATACCTAGCTGAGTCTGCAAGCTCTGCATCTGGTTTTGTTCTTCCTGCTCATATTCTGCGTATTGTTGGTTATATTGGTCCTGGTATTCAGTCTGCAGCGCAGTATCACAAGTAGGAGCGGTGGAATAGTCGTTCCGTACGTTGGCGTTGTTGTATCAATACTAAAGTCTGGTGCTGTTGCTGGACTTTTGAGAGAAGTGCTTAATAAACTAGCTACTGGAGTGCAGCCAGCATCCTTCATTGAGGGTACATAGCCGTCATTGTAGACCTGTTCAACACTCTGATTGTATTCATAGTTTATTTCTGGTGATGTAAGATAGGTCGATTTGCTCCAGATACCCCAATCTGTGGCTATAATCCCGTAGTATTTGTTCGCTTGTGCAGTCTCAACCTGACCACAGTCTGTTGTTTTTGTTGAAGATTGTTCTGGAGGTGCAGCATTAGGTTTTGCAGTAGTAACCTGCGTAAGCGTACGGGGAGTTGTTTGGTGGGGCGTAGGCGCAGCGCGTCTATTCCCCGTAAGAGCGGCAGATATACTTCCTCCGACTATCAACACAATTAATAGAAGTTCTACTGGCAATAGATTGAGCAGCGGCAGTTTTCTCTGGTGCTGACGATATTTTTTGTAACTCTTCACTAGTTTCATAAACTTTCCTACCTTACGGGCTGAACGCCTGTGTTTTTTGGTAAATTCGCGTCTGCGGCAGCAGTAATCACGCCGGATAGAAATTTAGAGTTGTTATTAACAACTCCCTGGAGTGGCTTCACGATTACATTGCCGGTATAAAAATTATCTTGAAACTCAGTAAAGTAGGCAGGGTTATTGTTTTCTGTATAGGGTGTACCGATGTTTTCCTTGCTCAGACTATAATTATAGTCAAGCGTAAGGACTCCACCATACATAGAAGAACCCTGTTGCATATACACGGTGCATATACTTTCCGTCTTGGACGTTTTGTCGTCCTTAAAGGCAACCTGATAACTAGGTGCTGTATTGTCAGGCCCCAAAAGCCAACTGAGCATATTATTTTTTTCAAGTACGCTGCACGCTGTTGGGTGAGATATGCTTGCCAATACTTTATCCTGCTGAGACATAGCGTGAAAGTGTCTAGCCAGTAGATATGCTCCAATAGCCAGTGCGCACAGTAAGAAAAATATATATTGCAGTATAGCTCTTCGTCTTTTGTTCATATTAGATAGTTTTCGCGGCAATTAAAAAGCTCGCCATGAGCGGCAGCCTTTCAGCTACCCACTGCCGTTTCCAGCAATGACAACGGAAAGAAGTACTCATGACGAGCTGTTTCTTTCCGTTGATTTGGTGACCATGCCGCAAAATACGGTTTAGGTCATTCAGTAGTTGAAGCTACTTGCTGGAATTATACGTCAATCTTTCTAGGATTATTAGGGCTTTTGTAGTATAATAGGAGTTAAGAATTCTCCCCTTAAAGGCAACTCTATGTATCGCACGAATCAATTAAGGGGAAGTAATTGTACAAAGGTACATCTCTTACTAAAAGCGATACATTGGCCTACGAAACTTCGGGTAGCTTTGTCCGCCAAAAGCCAATAATTAGCATTAAAGAAGCTCGCAAAATTCTTGGCAAAACATATAAACAATACCCAGACGAAGCAATTGAACGACTTATCATTAATCTGGACGGTATTATAGAGGCTTATATAAAATCGGTTCCAAAAATTTGATAAAAGCAGTATAGTAATGAATATCAATCTTAATAATGGTTCAAAAATGCGAGCAATAGCATACATTAGGGTATCTAGCGAAGAACAAGTTCACGGCACCAGCTTAGCTAGCCAAGAGAAGGCATGTATAGAATACGCAGAACGGCAGAGCGTAAGGTTGGACAAAAATGACGTTTTCCGAGAAGAAGGTGTATCCGCTAAGATTATTGACCGGCCACAGCTAGCCGCAATGCTCGAATTCTGTGCAAAGAACAAAGGCAAAATTCATTATTGTATTGTTTGGAAGGTAGACCGTCTTGCGCGTAAAAGTGAATATCACCACATAATTAAGGCTCAATTAGCAAAGTTTGGCGTTAAGTTAGTTTCGGTTACTGAGCCTATTGGTGATGACCCTACGGGCAACTTGATGGAAGGTGTACTTGCCGCCTTCGCTCAGTTTGATAATGATATTCGTACTTTGCGCACTACGGGTGGTATGAAGGCTCGCACAGAGCAAGGTGGATGGCCTCATCAACCACCTTATGGCTACAGGAAAAGGCGGTTAGCGTCGGGCGTGGCAACATTAGTCGCTGAGCCTAAAGAGGCTACCAATATCTCTGCCCTGTTTAATAAGTTTGAGACTGGTGACTACACGGTAAAACAAATAGCCGATATAGCATATGATTTAGGGATTCGTGATAGGAGAGGCGGCAAGCGAGGCTGGGAGTCAATCAAATGGTTACTTGTCAATCCGCTGTATGCCGGTTATGTTAGTACTAAACTCGTTGACGGCAAGATGGTCAAAGGCTTGCATGAGCCTATTATCAGCGAAAAAACTTATTATCGTACCAAAGCCATAATTAACGGAGATATTAAAAAGTATAGTAAGCACGCAGAATTAGAATGGCCTATGCGCGGCGGTTTCTTAAAACATACATGCGGTAAAGCTGCTACAGGCAGCGCTCCCCGTGGTCGTAATGGCCCAAGTCCTCGTTATAGTTGTATGAGCAATTGCAAAGCAACCAGTAATAGCCATGTTAGCAAGCGACGTGAGCAAGTGCATGATGAGTTTCTAGCATTAATGTCTCGTGTACAGCCAGATGAGCCTACTCAGAAGCTTTTCAAAGAAATGACGCTCAGACGTTGGAATAGTGAATTTAAGGAAGCTGTAGAGCATAATGCGCGCCTGAATGATGAAATTGAAGCGTGTAATAAAAAGAAGTCTCGGATTATCGATTTATTTATTGATGGTAAGCTGTCTGAATCAGAAAAGAGCACCAAGCTTATGGAGGCGGACAAAGATGTTGCTCAGCTAAAAATCCAAAGTATCGAAGCCGACAAATACATAACCCAAAAAGAAGCCATCATAGACGGCGCTCTACTATTTATGTCAGACCCAGGATTGTTTTGGAACCTCGCTAATATCGAGGTAAAGAAAAGAGTGCAAGACACGGTATTTCCTGAAGGCGTGAATTATGACTTTGACAATGGATTTGGAACCGTAAAATTAGCAGAATCATATCAGTTAATGGCTGAAATAGCCGACGCTGAGGCTAAAAATCAAAGTCTGGCTCCGGGGACTGGATTCGAACCAGCGACCTAGTGGTTAACAGCCACCCGCTCTACCGCTGAGCTACCCCGGAATAACTATGAGACAAACCTACGGTTTTTCTCATCGGCACTTTTGGAATAAATCCAAATTCGCTTTACAGCGAACCGTGCCTGCTCTTTTCCCTAACTTAGGGCGGTGAACTCACGGAATTATAGCGAATCTTATCTGTTAACGCAACGCCTTTAGATGGTACTGATTAGTTGCTGATGATTATGGCTTCGTTGGGGGCCAGCTTGTCGGAAGCATGCTTGGCGCCAAGAGTCGAGAATATGACCTCTCCCCTTTCGTCAATCGGCAAGGTCTTTTTAGCTGAAAAGTTTATGATAGTTGTAAGTTTTTTGCGGCGGTATTCGCGGGCGAAGCCAAACAAATCGTTGTGATGAAGGTTTATGTGCTCATAAGAGCCGCGCTGCAAAATTTTAGAGCTCCGTAGGGTCAGCAGTTCCTTATATATATTGAGGAGTGAGCCCGGATCGGCTTGCCCCACTTCTACGTTTCTTGTTTGGAATCTCTGCTCAAGCGGCAGCCAGGGCTTGCCAGTGGTAAAACCGGCGTTCTTCACGGCTGACCACTGCATGGGCGTTCGCGAGGCATCTCGCCCCCAACCAGGCACACGCTTGCCGAACGTGTCACGGGTATGCCCCGTTTTTATTATGGCGTTCTGCATGCCTATTTCTTCACCATAGTAGATGACGGGCGTCCCCGGCAAGGTCAAAAGAAGCGTAGCGGCGGCGGGTGCGACATCCGGCCCATAGCGACTGGCCAGACGCGGTTTGTCGTGGTTGCCGAAAACATAAACTGGTACGTACCCGCGACGCATGTCTTTTTCGTAAGTATTTATATGATGGCGGAAGCTTTCGGCTTTCCACGGCAAAAACAAAGTTTCAAAGTTAAAAGGCGCAGCCACAAAATAGTTGACATGCTTGTATAGTCCCAGATAACTACGTGGGTCAAGCGGATGCGTAGGGGAGGTTTCGAGCACCATAAACCTGTGTCTGTACCCGGCTAGCACCGCCGCAATCTCATTCAAATATCGGTACATATCGGGGTGCCCGATGCTGTGTTCATGCAGCAACGAACTATAAGGATCGTCATGGCCGGCTTTATAATTCGGATTGATAGGATCATCGCGGAAGTCGGGGTCTTTGGCGTAGTAGTAAACGGCGTCCATCCTAAGCCCGTCTACGCCTTTCTCGAGCCAAAAACGGACGATCTTTTTTAGGGCGGCGCGCACTTCTGGATTGTGCCAGTTCAAATCCGGCTGTTGCTTTAAAAAGCTATGCAAATAATATTGGCCGGTCTTTTTATCGAATTCCCACGCCGAGCCGCCAAAAGCGCTTAGCCAGTTGTTAGGCGGTGATCCATCGGGCTTAGCGTCTCTCCAAACGTACCAGTTGCGCTTAGGATTGTTGTGCGATGAACGGGCTGCCTTGAACCAAGAGTGCTCTTCGGAGGTGTGGTTAAAGACCATGTCCAGTACGACACGGATGCGGCGTTTATGGGCCTGCTTTACAAGTCTTTCCAGGTCAGCCATGCTCCCGAACAGTGAGTCTACGGCGCAATACCTGGCCACATCATAGCCGAAATCAGCCATTGGCGACGGAAAGATCGGGTTGAGCCAGATGGCTGTGATGCCAAGGCCTTTTAAATAATCGAGCCGGCTGATGATGCCGTTGAGATCTCCTATGCCGTTGCCGTCCGTGTCTTGGAAGCTGCGCGGATAAATTTGATAAATGACTAAATCGTCAGAGAAGGCGGAGCGGAGCAGCCGTTGCATGAAGCTTATTATACAGCTTGATCTTGGCAGGCGCGCGGCTACCCAGGGCGATGGCAAAAGCTTTTTCGTAGCCCTCAACCATAACCTGGTTGGAAAAATGCTTCTCAACATGCCGCCGGCAAGCGGCGCGGTTTATTTTGTTTATTTTGCCAATGGCCTCGGCCATTTCTTTGACGCCATTAACCAAGTAACCGGTTTGGCCATCGGCCACGATTTCTGGGGCCGAACCGCGCCGGTTGACGATTACCGGCGTACCACAAGCCATCGCCTCTATCATCGTCATGCCGAATGGTTCTTCCCATTGCAGAGGTAAAATCAGGGCCTTAGCCTGCTGCATGTAACTCTTTAACTTTTCGCGCTCCACATAGCCCAGGTACTGGATCTTATCGTTTAGGTAGGGCTTGACCGATTTGTTAAAGTACTGCCGGCCCGATTTATAAATAGGGCCTATGATAACCAACTCTTCGCCTGTTTTACGGGCCACCTGAACCGCTTCTTTAACGCCTTTTTCTGGGACTATCCTACCGGCACACAGCAAAAAACCATCATGTTTTTTGGCCATGTGATAATCGTTAATATCCACACCGTTGTAAACAGTGGCGACATAGGGCAACATAGGCGCGCCCTGCCGCTGGCTGTTAGAAATTGAAATATAGAACTGATTGGGCGTATGGAACATTTTATAAAGCCGCTCGTTCATATTTAATAGCGGGTCGTGCAGAGTGTACGTGACGGTCACTTCCGGATACATCTGGGCCAAAGGCATGGCGATTTCCGGGTGCGTGAAGTGGAGGACATCATACTTGCCCAGCCTTGCCTGTTCAAACATCTCTTTGGCCAAATAAAAATCCCACAATTGCGGGATGTTATGCATCTGGTACTCGGTATTGGTTATTAGTTCCTGGAACTGCTGGTTATCTTTGATCAGGGGCTCTAGATTTTTATTGATTGTGGGGACTTTCAGTTTGCTACCTGCCGGCGCGTAAAAATCAACAGAGTGCCCCTTAGCTGCCAAACCTTCGCCGATAGCGACTTCCAAATCGATCGGCGCGTAAACCATGTCCTTAGGCCGCGGCACCGGTAAGTAGCCACGAACCATCATGGCGATTTTCATAGGAATAAGTTACTCACCTTCTTGTGTCCGCCACCATTATCTCACGCCGGCGTCTACCGGACAACTAGCGGACGTGTTTTACGGCTTGGGCGCTGCTGCGCTCGGCTTCACGACGTTTTATGACTTGCCTTTTATCATACTTCTTTTTGCCTTGGCCGGCGGCGATGCGCAGCTTAATAAAGTGGCCTTGCGTTAAAATCTCCAACGGCACGATGGTGTGGCCTTGTTGCTTGGCGTCTACCAGGGCTTTGATTTCGCGTTTTTTGGCCAGCAGTTTGCGGGCGCGCGATTGGTCTTGCTCGCTGATTGGGATGCCGCTGCTCGGGCTGATAGTAGCGTTAATAAGTAACAACTCCCCGTCTTTAACGGTTACGTAAGCACCACGCAGCTGGCCGTGGCCCAGCCTCAAGGCTTTGGTTTCGGCTCCGGTCAGTTCCAAGCCCACCACTAAAGAATCGCCGAGCGCGTAATCAAAGCGCGCCCGCCGGTTTGTAATTGTCTTTGGCTGGTTGGGCTTCTTCTTAGCCATGACCATTATTGTAGAACAGTACAGCTGTAGTGACAAATTATTATAAATGTTATATAATTAAGTCATGAGCACCGCAGAACGTCTTTCCCGGTTTTATGATTTTGACTCTGAAATTTTAGCCAGCATAGAAGACGTAGCAGCCGAGCAAAATCAGCATACATTCCGCGAGCTGGCGGATCGCTACGGCATTGCCGGCGGGCCCGAACACCCGCCGACTAAGTTCAAACCCTTTGAAGTACTTACTCTCCAACCGGCGGAGTTTGGCGAGCGACACGCCCGAGTCTTACACACCCCCTATAGCTCAGTCGATTAATGAAGGCATGACCAAACGAGCGCTGCGCTTATTTGCCGCCGATCCTAGTTC
>CAZUPM010000011.1:0-14530 GCA_964622365.1 uncultured Candidatus Saccharibacteria bacterium
CGCCAGATTCTGGCGGCCATTAGCCAAGTAAGCGACATAAGCAGCCTTTAAAAGCTCATAATTCTTTACGCTCACGCTAAAAACACTATCGTCTAACTTGGCGGGAACCGTAGACTTAGCGCCTGTTTTTGTAAAAGTTCCCACGCTCATTTGCCAGCTCCTTTTACCAGAACAAGACCTTCACGCGGTCCCGGCACGGCGCCGCTAATGCCGATCAAATTATTTTCGGCGTCAATTAAAGTGACTTTTAAATTGCGTACAGTCACGCGTTCGCTGCCCATTTGTCCGGCCATTTTCTTACCCTTAAAGATCTTTTGCGGATACATCGAACCAATCGAACCAGGGCGGCGATAGCTCCGGCCGCCATGGGTCTTTCGCCCACGGTGGAAGTTATGCCGTTTAATCGTACCTGCCCAGCCCTTACCTTTGCTCGTGGCGGTGACGTTCACCTGGTCGCCGACTTCAAAAATGTCGACGTTCAGCTGCTCGCCAACCCTAAGGTCCTCGGTAATTTCTTTTACGCGAAACTCCCGTGCCGTCTTTGGCGTTACCTTGCTCGGCCTATAATGACCGGCCTGGGCCTTGTTTTGCCTGGCTTTGCCGGTGCCTAATTGGATGGCAATATAACCATCACTTTCTTTATTTTTAACTTGCGTTATCACGTTCGGTCCCGCAAAAAGAAGGGTAACGGCTTGCAAGGCACCATCTTCCGTGATGGTGTTCGTCATACCGATTTTTCGGGCAATCAAAGCCTTCATGCCATCCTTCCTGTCGATGGTTAGCCATTAAGATACTCGATGAAAGGTGGTTTCTACCGATGTTATCCGCCACTAGCGGAGGCAGACCTGCCGATACACCAAGTTAAAATTAAGAACTTTACTATTACAGATTAGCACGTCCGCCTTACTTCTGTCAATGCGCTGTAAATTCTACAAAAAACTCAAATACAAAAAAATTGCGGCCGCACACATATCGGCTAAAATACCAATTCTGATTTTTGGATAATCGGCCAGTACCGGATTAAAAGCCCCACTAATTTTGTCTAGTAAACTTTTATTGTTCGACTGAATTAGGTTTTCGAAAATGATTTGTAGGAGAGGCCAGTCTCTATGTGCTTCATTGCCCCATTGCCAGCTTGCCGAATCATGATCCAGCAAGCTATATAAGGTCTCATTGTATTCAAAGGGTGATCGTGAAGCTAAAAGTTGGGGCAAATCCAAGATAGCTAATTTTTGGGGGTTAGTCGAAGTACTCCACCCCTCTCTTCTTATAGCAACTAGCGCTTCAGAATCTGATTTAGGCGCTTTACTAAGTAATCGGTTTATTTCCATAACAACTTTTTCCGGGTCATTTTGGCTCAATCGTGCGGCAACCACGTTAAACATTATCTCCAGCAGACCCTTGTTTATATATTTGTGCGACTTGTGTACATTGCTTGCTTTAAGCGCAGGGAGCAGATATTTATAAATTTCTAGAGATCCAGATGTTTGTTCCCGAGCGACTTTAGCGAAAAAAGGTCCGGCATTTATGCCTGCCATTATAAAATCTTCTAATGTCTTGCCTGGCAAATCATTGTAACGACTTGTACAGTCTCTTTTATCCGCTATTGCTTCTAGGATAAATGCCTTCGTTACTAGGTCTTGAATTGCCTCAGGCTTTAGCATTACATAGAGATTTTACCAAAACTAGTTTTACATTTTGATTTCTACGTCGCAGCCTGCTGGTAGTGAAAGATTCATGAGAGAATCGATAGTTTTGGGCGTCGGTTCAAAAACATCAATCAACCGCTTGTGCACGCGCATTTCGAACTGCTCGCGACTTTTCTTATAAACGTGCGGGCTTTTGATTACGGTAAAGGTGCTCTTTTCGGTAGGCAGCGGAATCGGGCCGGCCAAAGTCGCGCCGTTGCGCAAAGCTGTGTCAATAATTTGCTTAGCTGCTTGGTCAATGACTTTGTGGTCATAAGCCTTTAAGCGAATCCTGATCCGCTGCTTTGATTCCGTAGCTGGTTTTTTAGTCGCTTCCACCACTAAATCTCCTTAAAATAAAGGTGCCCTGCACCATCATCACCGGGCCATTCGGCAGTAGATTGACTTGTACCAGTTCCAGGTTCTTCAGTTGCAGTGACGACAGGGCCAAGAGCGCTAGCAATTCTCTCCGCCGCGTCCGTCCGACCTAAACTTTCATTTAGTGCTTTTGACAACCCTTGCTCGCGCTCAGTTAACGGCATCTTACTTTTCTATCTTTGTCACTACGCCGGCACCGACGGTTCGGCCGCCTTCGCGAATAGCAAAGCGTAAACCTTGGTCCATGGCGATCGGTTGCAAAAGTTTTACTTTGAATGTAATGGTGTCGCCAGGCATAACCATTTCTTTACCGGCTGGCAGTTCTACCTCGCCGGTCACGTCGGTGGTGCGGAAGTAAAACTGCGGCTTGTACCCTTTGAAGAACGGCGTGTGACGGCCGCCTTCTTCTTTAGTTAAAATGTACACTTCGCTTTCGAACTCGGTGTGCGGCGTAATAGTACCGGGCTTGGCTAAAACTTGGCCGCGCTCTATATCATCGCGTTCAATACCACGAAGCAACACGCCGACATTGTCGCCAGCCTGGCCTTGGTCCAGGTTCTTTTTAAACATTTCAACACCGGTTACGACGCTCTTAGTAGTTGGGCGAATACCAACAATTTCGACTTCTTCGTTCACTTTCACTACGCCGGTTTCAACACGGCCGGTGGCAACGGTGCCACGGCCCTTAATGCTAAAGACATCCTCTATAGGCATCAGAAAAGGCTTTTCGAGATCGCGCTTAGGCTCTGGAATGTATTCGTCCATAGCCTTGACGAGTTCCATAATCTTATCTTCGTTCTCGGAGTCGCCTTCAAGAGCTTTAGTGGCGGAGCCACGAATAATCGGGCAGTCACGGTCGAATTCGTATTTAGCTAAAAGATCGCGAACTTCTTCTTCGACCAAGTCAACCAGTTCTGGGTCGGCCAGGTCCATTTTGTTTAAGAAAACCAAAATTGAAGGCACACCAACCTGCTTGGCCAGCAGCACGTGCTCGCGGGTTTGCGGCATTGGACCGTCAGCGGCAGACACGACCAAAATAGCGCCGTCAATTTGGGCAGCGCCTGTAATCATGTTTTTGACATAGTCGGCATGGCCGGGCATGTCAACGTGCGCGTAGTGTCGCTTTTCGCTTTCGTACTCCTGGTGAGAAGTCGCGATGGTAATGCCACGCTGCTTTTCTTCCGGTGCGTTATCGATCTCATCATATTTGACGGCCTTATTAATATTGCTCGGTAATTTTTTTGCCAACACAGCCGTGATAGCAGCAGTTAAAGTGGTTTTGCCATGGTCGACGTGGCCCATGGTGCCAACGTTGATATGCGGCTTGGAACGGTCAAAATTTTCTGCCATTTGCAATTTCTCCTTCGTAGAAATTATTTATCATTGATCTTTGAACTTTGATCTATATTTGATCTTAGATCTATGATCAATGTTCTAAGCTTTTTTGCGCGTTCGCAATAAAAAGCACTACCCACGCAATTTACCCCGTCAGTATAAGGAATTTTCAAACGTTTGTAAAGAGTAACTTGTTGATTAAATTTTCCCTAAAAGCTTAAGCGCAGAATTGCCAACTTTTGAGGCAGCCCGTTTAATTCTTACTTTGGGTTTGTAGTTAGGGTCTAAAAACTTAACTATATTGTCTGTAGTAATCGTGTCCCCGTCTTGAGAATACCTAGACTGGTAATCTCCAACTAGTAGCAGTACAGACTCCGCAAACTCAGTACTTCGTCTATTTGGGGCGGTAACTTCACTATATCGTTTTAGAGATACAAATAAGTGAGCTATTGGTCCAGCAGTAAGGGTTGTAGGGACGCTTCTAAGGGCTCTATGAAGCCTAAGGTCGTCATCTCCTTCAGGGGCCGATAAAGCCCATTCGAGTTCTTGCAGGATCCCATCCGTTGGGTAAAAATTTACTTCTGCACCAGCTGGGTGTTCTGGAGAATACTCTGGCATTAATTGTGTGACTTTAAAATCTTGAACTGACATACTACTTGGCATTTTTGGCTATTATAGCTTCGGCAACGTTGTTGGGCACGTCGGCGTGGTGGTCCAGCTCCATGGATGAACTGGCCCGGCCTTGTGTCATAGAGCGCAGGTTTGTGGTATAGCCGAACATTTCGCCTAGCGGCACAAAGGCTGTGATTTCTTTGATCCCCGGGTTTAAATCTTCCATGGATTCAATTCGGCCGCGCTTGCTGTTCAAATCGCCAATCACGTCGCCCATAAAGTTTTCTGGCGTCACCACCACAACCTTCATAATCGGCTCAAGCAGTACAGGACTGGCTTTTTTAACACCTTCTTGCAGGGCCATGCTTCCGGCAATCTTAAAGGCCAGTTCGGACGAGTCAACTTCGTGGAAGCTGCCGTCATAAAGTTCAGCTTTAACGTCCACTACCGGATAACCGGCTAAAACGCCGCTAGCCATGGCCTCTTCTATGCCGCTTTTGACGGCCGGTATGTATTCGCTCGGCACAACGCCGCCTTTGATAGAGTTGATAAACTCAAAACCGGTGCCAGGTTCGTTTTGGCTTAAGCGCAGCCATACGTCGCCGTACTGGCCGCGGCCGCCTGACTGGCGGATAAACTTGCCTTGGGCTTCAACGGCGTCCTTGCGGATAGTTTCGCGGTAGGCGACCTGCGGTTGGCCAATGTTGGCCTCCACGCTAAATTCGCGCTTCATTCTATCAACAATAATCTCTAGATGTAGTTCGCCCATACCGCTAATTATAGTTTGGGCGGTTTCATCATCTACGCGTATACGGAAAGTCGGGTCTTCTTCAGCCAGGCGCTGCAGCGCCAGACTCATCTTTTCCTGGTCGGCTTTGGTTTTTGGTTCGATGGCGATAGAAACCGGTGGCTCGGGAAATGTGATTGATTCGAGCACGATAGGGTTGCTCTGGTCGCACAAAGTGTTGCCGGTGGTCGTGCCCTTTAAGCCAACGATGGCGGCAATGTCACCGGCGCAGACCTCATTGACATCTTCGCGCTTATCGGCTTGCATGCGCACGATGCGGCCAACGCGCTCTTTTTCGCCGGCGGAACTGTTTAATATGTAGGAGCCGGCATCTAGTTTCCCAGAGTAAACCCTAAAGTACGCCAGCTTACCGACAAATGGGTCGGTGGCGATTTTAAAGGCCAGCGCAGCGAACGGTTCGGCTTCGGACGGCTTACGTTCAACTTCGTCGCCGGTTTTTGGCTGTGTGCCCCAAGTGCTGCCACGGTCAACCGGACTCGGCAAGAGTTCCGTAACAGCGTCTAAGACTTTTTCTACAATCACGCCCCGGCCGTCGCCGCCGGTAACGGCAAAAAACTTGCCGGTGAGCACGGCACTGCGTATGGCTTGCTTGATTTCATCTTCATTTAAGCCCTCTTCGCCAACTTCAAAATATTTTTCGAGTAGCTTTTCGTCTTCGGCCACAGCGTTTTCGACCAGCAGGCTGCGGTATTTTTTAGCCTGGTCCAGCATATCAGCCGGGATTTCGCCCTCCACCAGCTCGTGGTCGGCAAATTCTTTGTAAGTGTAGGCCTTCATATTCACGAGATCCACTACGCCACTGACTGATTGCTCAAACCCAATCGGTAAGTGAATAGGAAACGCTCGCTTACTTAAGCGATGATGGATTGATTCGAGCGATTTATAAAAATCGCCGCCAGTTTGGTTAATCTTGTTGATAAAACAGATGCGCGGCACACCGTATTTATCGGCCTGGCGCCAAACCGTTTCGGATTGCGATTCCACACCCATCTTGCCATCGAAAACCACAACGGCACCATCCAAAACACGTAGAGATCGCTCAACCTCAACCGTAAAGTCAATGTGGCCGGGCGTGTCGATAATGTTGATTTGATGATCTTTCCAGTAGCAAGTCACGGCCGCACTAACAATCGTAATGCCGCGTTCGCGCTCCTGAGCCATCCAGTCGGTGGTTGTTTCGCCCTCGTGCACTGCGCCAATTTTGTGCTTTAGACCCGTACGGTACAAAATGCCTTCAGTCGTGGTGGTCTTGCCGGCATCAATGTGCGCGATAATGCCAATATTGCGCAGTTTTTCTAGTGGATATTTCTTGTCGGCCATGTAGCGCCTTAAATGTCCTCTATTGCTTCTTGCAATTTAACTTTTACTTGGACATCCCTTAAAGTACAACCTAGTTGGCTCATTTCATTTTGAAGCTTTCTCGTCAAGTGGGCATGGCCTTCAGCATTGAAATCCATGCCATTGACGACTTCCATACTTACAGTAGCCAATGCGTTAACGCTCTGCGCATAAACGTGAAAAAGCGCGTCACATTGACGCTGTCTTTCTCCCATGCAATTTTCACAGCTAGACATAATAAAATTCACAAACGAGTAGTAACACCCAAAAATTATTTAACAATTTACTCCGATAAGCCTAACAAGAAACACCTTAAAAGTCAAACAGCGGTTACAGTTTCAGCAAGTCCCAGACTGCCTAGGTTATGCGTAAGCTGAAAATTGATATCATACCAGCCAAACAGCGGTTCAATCCCGTCATTGCCTTTTTCAGCCAGCCGTTCTTTTGTAGCGGCAACAACAGCTAACCCGTACTGCAGGGCTGCACTTGGCTGCTCAGCTGTTGAACCGGTAGATTCTATTCCGCTTGCGCAAACAATAAGTTGTTCTGCTGTTGCTTGAAAAGGACTATCGGCAAACATAGCCAAGAACGGGTGAGGAGCCAACCGGTGTCCGTAACCTGCCATATTAATACACCTTTACTTTAATTTAAGAGCTAGTGAAAGCGCTCGATTTTCGCCCTATAAATTTATAGTAAAACACCTTAAAGGTCAAGCGGGTGCGCGTTTTCGTTACCTGGGGCTGGCGCTTCTCCTGCCTCAGCTATAGCTTGCTCGGCGAGAGTCCTTAAACCACTAGCTTGCGTGCTGTGATAACCAGCACGAGCCCGCTCAATAGCGGCGTACAGCCAAAATCCAGCTCTAGCAATACCGGCTACTGGAGACCCTGCAGGCGTCTCTGCCCAACGCGCCCGCCTTAGGCAATCACTAGCTCTTTCGCTAGCTATTTGGGCACGTAGTCTTAAGATGGTGCTTTCTGGTAGCCCTAGCTCGTGACAACCCTCGGATGATTGCGGAGTTTCCATAGCCAAGCTAAAAGCGCGCGAAGTGGGCGAAAGCGCGGTTGGCCTCGGCCATTTTGTGCGTGTCTTCCTTTTTTTTGACGGCCGCGCCTTGGTTGTTGTAGGCGTCTTGCAATTCAAGCGCTAGACGATCAGCCATACTCATACCTTTGCGGGCGCGGGCAGCTTGGGTTAGCCACATGGTTGTGAGATGTTGCTGGCGCTGGCCTTTAACCTCAAACGGGATTTGATAGTTGGCGCCACCAACGCGCCGACTGCGGGTTTCCATGTGGGGCTCTATGTTTTTGTAAGCCTGCTCAAACACATCCAGCGGGTTTTGGACCTTTAGCTTGTCGGCCGCCTTTTGCATACCGGTGTAAACCAGCTTTTCGGCCACCTGTTTTTTGCCGTCTTGCATCACACGGTTGATAAGACGCTGCACCTGCACGGAATTATAAAGCCGGTCCGGCTGGATGTCGCGGACTAGTGATTTGGTCTTTTTACGAGGCATTATTTACTGCCTTTCTTAGTGCCGTATTTGCTACGGCCTTTCTTGCGCTCGCTCACGCCCTGCAGGTCTAATGAGCCTCGGACTATATGGTAACGCACGCCTGGCAGGTCCTTGACACGGCCGCCTCGAATTAGAACTACCGCGTGTTCTTGCAGATTGTGGCCTTCGCCGCCAATGTAAGCCCAGACCTCGTGGCCGTTAGTAAGCCGCACGCGGGCGACTTTGCGCAGGGCCGAGTTCGGCTTTTTGGGCGTTTTGGTAGTTACTTTTACACACACGCCCCGTTTTAGCGGTGAAGCCTTTTCGTAGTTGCGTGTCTTTAAATTATTAGTCACTCGCAGTAAAGCCGGAGACTTTGATTTTCCTGTGACTTTGGATCGAGGTTTTCTGACTAGTTGGTTAATAGTTGGCATGAGATTTTACCTTAACACCTTTATGCTTCTTCGTCAATGTCTTCCAGGGCAGGCCGGGCTTCCGTGCTACCATAGCCGGTGCCTACTGGGATCTTGCGTCCAAGAATTACGTTTTCTTTAAGCCCAAATAATTTATCAACCTTACCACTGGTAGCGGCGCTTATCAGCACACGGGTTGTGTCCTGGAAGCTGGCTGCACTTAAGAACGAGTCCGTCGACAAGCTGGCCTTAGTTATACCCAATAGTAGCTGGGTAAACTGAGCGGGTTTTTTACCTGCCGCCGCCAGCGCCCCATTAGTTTCTACAGCTGCTAATTTGCTGACAATGTCACCAGTTACGAATTCACTGTCACCGGCTTCTTCTATCTGGACCCGGCTGAACATTTGGTTAACAATAATCTCCAGGTGCTTATCCGAAATATTCTGTCCCTGGGCCGCAAAAATGCGCAAGATTTCGTTCATTATATAGCGCTGCGCAGCTTCGACGCCCTGCAGGCGCATCAACTCGTGAAGGTTAATTGAGCCATTCGTTAATCTTTGGCCGGCAACCACACTATCTCCATCATTAACAACCAGGCGTTTAAAGCCAGGTATTTCGTAACGCACAACGCTTTGTTTAGAAGGCGTGATAATTACTTCGTCTTGAGTTATTGACACCTTGCCAACCAGCGGTGAAATTAACGGATTGTGGCCCGCCTTGTCGCTGGCCAAGACATCGCCGACCGCGACTTCTGTACCGCTAGCCAACCGCGGAGTTCGCGCGTCAAGTGGGAGCTTGAGTTTCTTCTGCTCTTTGGAAGTAATTTGCACAATGTAGTGATCACCTTCTTCCCACGTATTGGCCACCCCGTCGGCATCGGCAAGGTACGCCTGACCTTTAGGTGTTCTGGCCTCAAAAAGTTCTTCCACGCGGCTTAAACCTTCGGCGGTATCGTCGGTAACTAGTGAGCCCGAACGGTGCTTGGAGTCCAAACTTAACTGGGTGCCGGGTTCGCCGATACTTTGGGCGGCGATAACGCCCACCGGGTGATGGGACGCTACGAGTTCGCCTGTAGCCGGGTCAATACCATAAGATTTTTGCGGCACGCCATGGACGGAAGTAGCAGAAAGCACGCTCATAATTTTAGCCCCGTCAATTTTAGAATCGGCTTCTATGGCGGTAGCGATCTCACCAGTAA
This sequence comes from uncultured Candidatus Saccharibacteria bacterium, assembly GCA_964622365.1. Classification (GTDB taxonomy): domain Bacteria; phylum Patescibacteriota; class Saccharimonadia; order Saccharimonadales; family UBA4665; genus CAZUPM01. Next base: position 9,260 of record CAZUPM010000011.1, read on the forward strand.
TAAGTTCGCCACGCTTAACATACCTGCCAATGTTTTCAGCGGCGAACCGGCCTTCCAACCTGGAGGCGTAAGTTACGCCAATCTCTTCGGCGTCAGCCCTAAAGCTGGCAAAGCCTGGGTCTTCATCCGTGTCGTCTATCGTAAACACATCTTGGGCAACGTCGACCAGCCGACGCGTTAAGTACCCGGCGTCAGCTGTTTTAAGTGCAATGTCAATCACTACCTTTCGGGTGCCGCGAGTAGCAGTAAAGTATTCCAACTGCGTCAGACCAAGCGCGTAACTCGATTTAACGGGTAGTTCAATCGCGTTGCCAGCGGCGTCTTGTAGCACGCCCAACATGCCAACGCACATCTTCATCTGCGACAAGTTACCCCGGGCACCAGAGGTCATGGCGATAGCCGCAGAAGTCTCCTGGGCAGCCATCTGCTGGTTTAGCAGCTCCTGAACCTGTGATTCAATTTTGGTCCAGTTATCAACAGTCAGACGGTAACGCTCTTCTTCAGTTATGAAACCTTGCTCGTATTCGTCGCTAATGGCGACGGTACGCTGTTCGCCGCTCGTAATCATTTCTTCTACGCCGTTGATTTCCTCAAAGTCGGTCATGCCCATTGAAAGACCGGAAACGGTGGCGTAGCAAAAGCCCAGGTCCTTAAGTTTGTCAGCGATTTGAGCTGTTTGGAGCTGGCCATAGCGCCGGTAAACACGGGACATAACCTGCTGCAGGCGCTTTTTGGTCATGGCTTCGTCCTGGAACGGGAAGTCATCCGGAAAGACCTCGTTAAACAACAGTCGGCCAAGAGTTGTTTCTCGGGTTTGGCCGCGAAACGGTACACGAACCCGGCTCTGCAGCTTAAGCTGGCCATTATCAAACGCCATTATAGCTTCGTCTAAACTGCCGAGCGCCTTAACCTTATTTGTACCGCCAGGGTTTTCGTAGGTCAGGTAATAACAGCCCAGCACAATGTCTTGTTCGATGTGTAAGATTGGCGAGCCGTCAGCCGGTTTTAGCAAATTGCGGTTAGCCGCCATGATTTCGCGGGCTTCTGCCTGGGCATCGTCCGATAGAGGCAGGTGTACGGCCATTTGGTCTCCATCAAAGTCGGCGTTAAAGCCCTTGCAAACCAACGGATGCAGCTGTATAGCCCTGCCTTCTATAAGCACTGGCTGAAAAGCCTGGATGCTTAAGCGGTGCAGGCTAGGCGCGCGGTTTAAAAGAACGTATTTTTCTCTTATGACTTCGTCCAGCGCGTCCCAAACTATAGTTTCGCCAGTTTCGATCATGCGAGTAGCGCTTCTTATATTGTGGGCTTCGTCGCGGGCAATCAGCTCGCCAATGACAAACGGTTTAAATAGTTCTAGGGCCATCATTTTGGGTATACCACACTGATTGATCTTAAGCTCCGGCCCAGAAACGATAACGCTCCGGCCCGAATAATCAACTCTTTTGCCAAGCAGGTTTTGGCGAAACCGACCCTGTTTGCCTTTTAGCATATCGCTAAGCGACTTAAGCCGGCGGCGCTGGCCGGTAGCCGCTACAGCCCGGCCGCCTCGTGCGTTGTTATTGTCTATCAAAGCGTCTACCGCTTCTTGTAACATGCGCTGTTCGTTGCGACGGATGACTTCGGGGGCATTCAGCTCAATAAGTTTTTTTAGCCGGTTATTGCGGTTAATCACGCGCCTATATAAATCGTTCAAGTCCGAAGTAGCAAAACGTCCACCGGTAAGTTGCACCATAGGCCGTAAATCCGGGGGAATGACCGGCAAGACACTGACGCAAAGGCTCGACGGTTTGATGCCGGCCCGCTGCATACCCTCTAGAAGTCTCAGCCGCTTGGTAATCTTTTTTTTGCGCTGCCCCTTGGCGACTTCGGATTCGTTGTTAAGGTCGGATATCAGCTGGTCCAAATCAACCTCTTCCAACAGCTCTTTCAGGGCCGTTCCACCCATGCCGACTTCAATCAGTCTGCTGAGCTCTTCGGGTAAGCTACGGTATTCTCCTTCATTCATCAGGTTCAGCTTGGCCAAACCTAAAAGCTGTTCGTGGACTTGCTCATAATTTGCTGTAAGTTCTTCGAGCTCCTTGGTCTGAGCTTCGGCCAGCAGCTTTACGTCAGCTTTCTCGTCTTTGGCTTCTTTTTCGTAGCGCAAACGAATGGCTTCTTTAGCGACCTCAAACTCTGCTTCTTTATCGGTCAGCAATTGATCGCGCTTTTCTGTGTCTACTTGCTTGATAACATAAGCGGCGAAATAAGCTACTCTTTCCAAACTTTTAACAGTCATACCCAACAACAGCCCGATAGCTGAAGGCGTGCCTCGTAAAAACCATATATGCGCCACAGGCACAGCTAAGTTGATGTGGCCCATGCGCTCGCGCCGGACTATGCTCCGCGTAACCAGCTCGCCCTTTTTATCCACCGCGGCTTCGCGCGTCCGTACTCCTTTGTATTTGGCGTCGTGCGGATTGATATCCTTGACCGGACCAAAGATGCGTTCGCAAAATAGACCATCGCGTTCCGGTTTTTGAGTGCGGTAATTGATGGTTTCGGGTTTAGTTACTTCCCCATAGCTCCACTCTAAAATGTCATCGGGATTAGCCACAGCCAGACGGACAGCATCAAAATCAGCAATATCGGTTCCGTATGAATAATTACGCATCTGCTATCTCTCCTTCGTTAATACTAGCCAGGTCCGTTGTCTGGTCGTCGTCCGTGGTAGTGCTCGAATCATCAGCCAAACTGTCGTCAACACTGACTACATCAAATTCGTCAACGGCCGCCTCTTCCGTAAGATCGATGTCGGAAGCTAGTGGGGCCGGCACGTCTACTTCTGCTTGATGCGAGGCTTCATCCTTGATGTTTTCGGCCAAAACGGATTCTGCATCCACTAAAGCGTCGGAGCGTACCAAATCTACTTTAAGCCCCAGCCCCTGAAGTTCTTTCACTAAAACATTGAAACTTTCAGGAACTTTGGGGCCAACAATCTCGGTCTTCTTGATGATTGATTCGTAAGCTTTGCTGCGGCCGTAAACATCATCGGACTTTATGGTCAGCATTTCTTGCAAGGTGTTAGCCGCGCCGTAAGCCTCAAGCGCCCAGACCTCCATTTCGCCAAAGCGCTGGCCGCCATTTTGGGCCTTTCCACCTAGCGGCTGTTGGGTGACCATAGTGTAGGGACCTGTCGATCGGGCATGTATTTTGTCGGCTATCATGTGGTTAAGCTTTATGATGTACATACTGCCGACGGTAGTTCTCTCGGCAAAAGCTTCGCCGGTGCGGCCGTCATAAAGCTGTTGTTTACCGTCTTTGTCAAAGCCGGCTTGCCCTAATAATTTTTCAATGGTTTTGGCAGGCACTCCGTTAAAGGCAGGGCTGGCCACGCTTAAGCCCAAAGCCCGGGCGGCCATGCCTAGGTGAGTTTCAAACAGCTGGCCGACATTCATACGGCTTGGTACACCAAGCGGGTTTAGTATGACCTCAACCGGAGTGCCGTCAGACATGAACGGCATGTCCTCAACCGGCAGGATGCGGGCAATCACGCCCTTGTTGCCGTGACGGCCTCCCAACTTATCACCGACGGCGATCTTGCGCATCTGCGCTACGAAGACTTGAATTTGCATTAACACGCCGGCCTTCAGCTCGTGACCATTTTCTTTGCTGAAAATCTTAACACCGACTACCTTGCCGTGCTTGCCGTTGCTCATTCTCTGAGAAGTATCGCGAACTTCCTTGGCCTTTTCGCCGAAGATGGCCCGTAAAAGTCTTTCTTCGCTAGAAAGTTCCTGTTCGCCCTTTGGCGTGATTTTGCCTACCAATATATCGCCCGGGTGCACTTCGGCGCCAATACGGACTATGCCATCCTCGTCGAGGTGACGCAGCGTGTCTTCGCTAACGTTCGGGATATCCCTGGTAACAATTTCGGGGCCAAGTTTTGTTTCACGAACCTCAATCATGAAATCAACGATATTAATAGAAGTAAGCGTGTCGTCCTGGACCAATCGGCGGGAAATAATAATGGCGTCTTCGAAGTTGTAACCAGCCCACGGCATAAAGGCCACGATAAGATCGTGGCCCAGAGCTAGTTCACCATCGGCAATGGACATGCCTTCAATTATAGAGTCGCCAGCTTTAACTTTGTCTCCACTATTGACGACCACCTTTTGGTTTATGCAACTACCTTCGTTACTACGGATAAAATGTTGCGGAAGGTAAGTTTTTAAACCGTCCTTGTACTTTACAACCACTTCTTCGGCAGCAGCTTTGGTGACCTCGCCCGGCCCTTCGGCCACTATTAATTGCCCGGTGTTATAAGCAGCGGCTTTCTCTACACCCGTACCAACAACCGGCGCTTCGGGCTGTATAAGCGGCACGGCCTGCCGCTGCTGGTTAGACCCCATCAAACTTCGATAAACGTAATCCTTTTCTACGAAAGGAATTAGTCCGGCGCTCGAGCCTATAATTTGGTTGCGGGCGGCGTCCATATGGGTGACTTCGTTGGCATCGACTTCGCCGGACTGTAGGTAGCGTCTGGCGCTAACGCGGTCGCGTACAAAGTAGCCCTGATCGTCAATTTCTTCGCCGGCGCTGGCTATAATAGCCGATTCTTCTGCTGAAGCGTCAAGGTAAATCACCTCTTCTGTAACTCTTGCTTTAACCGGCCAGGTAACCTGTTCTTTGATGGCGGCCAGTCGTTTGGCTTCAGCGGCTGTAATTTTTTTGCCAGCCTTAACTATAGCTTTGCCTTTGGCGTCTTCTAAATCTACAGCCGCAATGTGGCCAGTAATGTCTTTGGCTGGCATCGCGTTTACAACCTTGCGGTAAGGAGTTTCTATAAAGCCATAGTCGTTAATGCGAGCATAGTTGGCCAAATTAAGCACCAGCCCTACATTGGCTCCCTCGGGAGTCTCAACGGCACAAATGCGGCCATAGTGGGTAGCATGGGCGTCACGGACTTCAAACCCAGCCCGCTCGCGGCTCAACCCACCGGGGCCCATGGAGCTTAAACGGCGCTTGTGGGCTAATTCGGAAAGCGGGTTGACCTGGTCCATAAACTGGCTCAACTGACTGCTGGCAAAAAACTCACGCACGGCCGCCACAACCGGTCTGGCGTTGATAAGCTGGCCAGGTGTAACGGTTTCGATTTCGCTCATGCTCATGCGGTCTTTGGTGTTGCGCTCCATCCTAAGCAGCCCAATGCGAAACTGCCTTTGAACCAGTTCGCCCACCAGCTTGACACGCCGGTTAGATAAACTGTCAATGTCATCCGCTGGTTCC
>CAZUPM010000012.1:0-13298 GCA_964622365.1 uncultured Candidatus Saccharibacteria bacterium
CATCTTCATTAAAGGTAACAGATTAAATGAAGAAGCTAGAAAATTCGTGGAGGTCTTACTGTGAAACTATTGCAACTAGACTTAAAGAAGATAAGCGGTCATTCGTCGTTGGTCTATAAAAGAAGCTTAAGCGTATCGAAGACTATCGTAGACACTATCGCAACTGCAATTCTAGGAGAAAACGAAAGCTTTATTGCCAGTATAGACCTTTAGTTAACAAACATCTCTAATTAAGCATTGACTTAATTAAGTAGTCACTATATTATAACGATATGGATGTGTTCTACGCATTAGCCGAGCCAAATAGAAGAAATATTATTGAAATGCTTGCCTCTCAAGGCGAGTTGTCTGCTTCAGCTATTGCAGCAAGGTATAAAATTACATCTGCGGCGGTATCGCAACATTTAAAAGTTCTCAAAGAGGCGAAATTGGTTAGAGTAGAGAAACGTGCTCAACAGAGAATTTATTCTCTAAATCCAGATACAGTTAAGAAATTAGAGCAATGGGCTCAAATGATGTCAGAAAGTTATGATAAATTAAACGACCTCATTAAAGATAATTAAGAAAGGATACTAATATGCAAACTACAGACTTCTCTATTAACGAAGAAAAACTTGAAGTAGAAATGCAAAGGGCATTTGATGCGTCAGTTGAAAAAGTATGGGAAGCATATGTCAATCCCGAGCTTGTAGCTAAATGGTGGGGACCAAATAGCTTAGAAATTCATATAGATAAGTTCGATGCAAATGAAGGCGGAGAATGGCGAATCCTTCACACTGAACCAAATGGTAGAAAACATTGGTTTCATGGCGAGTACAAAGAGGTTGTCAAGCCAGAAAAAATTGTCAGAACTTTTGTGTATGAGCCTTCACCTGAGCATACTTTGACAGAAACTACTCTTTTCAGTAAGAATGGTGATGGAAAGTCAAAAATAAAAGTTATTACTAAATTTCCTAGCCCTGAAGCTTTAAGGGGGATGGTCAACGCAGGCATGGAAGATGGCTCTCGTGAGAGTCTAGATAGGTTATCTAACTTAATTATTGAGGCTTAGTCATATTGGTTAATCCAAATTGTTATATAAAGGAGAAAGACTATGCGAAAACTTATTACATCAACATTTGTGAGCGTTAACGGATATTTTACAGGACTTAAAGACGAACAAGAATGGACGTTCCCCTATCTTTCGCTAGAATTAAGAAAATGGATGCTTGAAGAGGGAGCAACCTTTGACACGATTATTATGGGCAAAACGACGTATAGTTTACTTAAGAACGTCTGGCCGAATATGACTGGGGCACAAGACCTTGCCGCAGATTTTATGAATAACACCTCAAAAATTATAATTTCTAGCACACTGAAAGATGTTGAATGGGGAATGTATAAAAATATTAGAGTTATTCATAGTAACGTTGCAGACGAGCTAATGAAGATAAAATCGGATTCAGGTAAAAATATTTTAGTCGTAGGTAGCGGTAGTGTCGTTGAATTCGCCATCAACGAAGGACTAGTAGATGAATGTGAGGTAACTGTTATGCCTATTATTTTAAAAGAAGGTAGACCCCTATTTGCTCATATCAAACGGGACCAGGCTTTAGAATTACACGAAGTCAAGACTTTCGCTGACGGAGTGGTCATGCATCGATACCTGCCACATATTAGTCCATAACAGACTAGAACTTTCTAACAGATACCCATTAAGACTAAAAATTTGTATATTTTGAATAAGGACTAATCTTTATCTGTTAAATGTTATTGGAGGGCCCAGCGGGTCTCGAACCCGCGACACGCGGCTTAAAAGGCCGCTGCTCTACCAACTGAGCTATGGGCCCGCAAACAAACTGGCCACATAAACCTGCCCCCTAACAAAGTTAGGAACCTATTTATATTCTTTGGCTATTGCGGCGTCAAGCCCTTGATTTGCTCGGCCAGCTGTATGTCAATACACCTGTAACTCACAAACAAAGGCTTTCCTTGCACTAGCTCAAAGCCAGTTTGTTTGGATAGCAGGTTTGTATTTAACTCCTTAGATTATCGGTATTTTGGCACAAAAAGTCAATGCTGCTTGGCGCGGTTCTTATGGCCGGCTGAACTCGCGCCGTGGTGACCGAGCCACAAAAACAGCAAAGCGATTAGCGCGCTTAGCGCCACTATAAATGCCCTAGCCTGAATAACCTGGTGCCAGGCGGCGGCATGCTCTAAGGTTTTTTGAAAACCGGGTGAAAGTAAGGGTTCTATTAGCAGCGCGCTCATCAGGCCAAAACCTAGCGCCGGTATGATATTAAGTAGCGCTTTTGGGCCGTGTAGGCTATGGAACATAAAGATCATCGTCAGGACAACTGGCGCCAGTAGCAGGCCGAGCTCAACGGTACTGTGGCTAAAGCTGCCAGCATGGGCCGTAGTAGAAGTTACCAAAGTAAATGCGTCGTTGGCAATATTTTGGACAAGCAGCTCACCGACACACAGATTTAAAAATAGTAGCGCGGCGCTGACGCGCAGGAGCAAGGCCAGCGCGGCCGGAGCAAGCACAAGGATGGCAAAAAGAACCGGCGGGCTCATAGGCTAATCATACCATGAGCGGTTTAGAAAGAGAGTGTTTGGCCTATTTTAATCCCCGCAGCTTTAATTTGGCCGGAGTTTAGTTCTATCATGTATTCGGCTGGTTTTGAAGGGCAGTACTCTTTAGGATAGGTTTTGGGCGATATGTTCGACTGTGTGGCCACAACTTGTCTCTGGGCGTTAGTCCAAACTACGTCCAGCGGAAATCTCATACCCTTCATCCACATGCATTGTGTGCCCTCGCTCGGAAAAACAAAAATCATCGCCTGGTTAGCGGGCAGGCTTGCGCGCCCACCCAGTCCCTTGGTTTGCTGGGCAGTAGTTTTGGCCACCAGCAATTGGTAGGTTTTATCGGCCGTCTTTAATTTAGGCTCGTCGTGTATGTGGACGAACACAAAAAACCCAATAGCTATCACGATGATTATGGCCAGATCTATCATCAGGCTTTTGTGCTTGAATATGTTCTTCATTCTTATGGCATTTTACAGCAAAGAGGCTGCTTAGCCATGAGCTTTTAGGCGCCGACGCGGTCTTTGCGCCGCCGGCCCTTGGCGTTTTGTACTATATAATCCAATATCGGCTCGGCCACATTGCGTCCCGTGATGTTTTCTATGCCAAACCCCGGACTGCAGTTTACCTCTAAAACTAATGGCCCGCGGGCAGAGCGCATCATGTCAACGCCGGCAATTGTTAGGCCCATAGCTTTAGCGGCTTTTTGGGCGGTTTTACGTTCTTCGTCAGAAAGCCTTACGGGCTGGCCTTCACCACCTTGATGCAAGTTAGAACGAAAGTCGTCATTTAGGCTTTGGCGTTTCATGCTAGCTACAACTTTGCCGTTAACCACGAAGGCACGGATGTCTTCGCCGGCGCTTTCTTCTATATATTCCTGGACTAAAAAGTTTACGCCTTCCACATAAAAGGCCTGCATCACTGCCCTGGCGGCTTTGCGGGTTTCAGCCAAAACCACGCCGGTGCCGTGGGTGCCGCGGGCCACTTTAATTATAGCCGGCGCACCGCCAACTTGGTCCAGAACGTCGTCCACGTCAGCCGTTTCTCGCGCGAAGACAGTTTTGGGAATGCCTACGCCAGCCTTGGCCAGTAGCTGCAAGCTACGCAACTTGTCACGCGAACGCGTCAGCGATATAGATGTGGTAGTGGTAAAAACATTTTGCATTTCAAATTGCCGAACCACAGCACCACCATAGCGCGTTAAGCTAGAAGCTATGCGTGGTATGATTACGTCAACGTCTTTAATTTCTTCACCTTTGTGACGTACCACCGGTCGGTTTTGCTCCACCGAAACGTAGCACTGAGAGTAGTTAACTATGCGGACTTTATGTCCGCGAGCTTGAGCTTCTTCTTTAAGTCTTTTAGTCGAGTAGTTACCCGACCCCTTGGATAATATGACTATGTTCATGTTTGCCTCTTATGGTTGAGCCTGCTATTTTGTAGTTCACTGCTTTGCAGTTGCTCTGCTTTTAAAAGCGGCTGGCCCAGCTTAACATCAATTATGAATTTGCCGCGTAGAACATTGCGTCCAACCAGCACAGGATACGTCTGGGAGGCGCGATTAGCAAGGCTAAAAGAAGCTCTAACTCTACGATCTTTGATTTCTACCAAGAGTTTGATAACATAGCGCTCTTCTTTGGCACCATTTGAACTAGCAATTACGCGTGTTTCGTATTGTTTGGTGCTGAGTACTTGGCCGGTATAATGTTCGCTATCGCCGCCTAACAGCTCAAACGTGAGTACACCATTAGATTCACTAATGTTTGATGCCCATACGGATGAGGTTTTGGCGCCCGTATCAATACGTGCAGGTATAGCCAGAAGCTTAAGCTCCGGAAAGTTTACTCGCTCGGCACGACCGATAAGTATTGCTTTAAACATTACACTAAACTCTGCTTAGCTTTTGTTATTTTAACATATTCTTGAAGAAAATACTATACACCTTTAGCTTTTCTTCTGTAAACGCCCCGCTTGCTATTTGCGGGCTTGCGTTTACCTCTAGAATGTAGGGTTCCCCCGTTATATCATGGAACATTAGGTCTACACCGGCTACATCACGGTTCATAATTCGAGCAGCTTCCAGAGCTATTGTTTGATTTTTCGAGGAAAGGTCATCTATGGAAACTAGATACGCTTTCGCGCCTTTCGATGTATTGTTAAGGTGCCCACTTTCACGATTTCTTTGTCGTTTAATTATTAGCTGGATTTGGTCTTTCAGGATTATAAGCCTTAAATCGCTGTCATTTGGAATATACCTTTGGGCTATAAATGAACTTTTTGCGTGCTTTTTTAAGACTTTATTGAACTTTCTTTTGTCGCTAATTAAAAAGTTATTTTTACCTAGGCTGCCGTCTATTGCTTTAAAAATAAAAGGCGTTCCCAATTTTTCTACAAGCTGGCTATAAGAATCCCTATATGCGGACATTTGCATGAATATAGACTGGGGTATTGGGAGGCCTGAGTGAGCTAATCGTGCTAGCTGTGTTAGTTTAGTAAAAGCTACGTAGTAATTGAGCTCCTTACTTGAAAATGGGATTTTCTTATATCTCAGATATTCAGCAATGGCAGCAGCTTGCTCTACAAATCTAAAGTAAGATTTAAAGTAAACGTATTTAAAAATATCGAGATCGATGTCGCTTGCAATCAAAAAAGCTCTTTCGTGATTGGTACCAAACTCGAGCCCAATATCATGGTAATTATGCCATTCTATATGGCCCTCTTGCTCTAATGTGTCATTGAGCTTTTCAGTAAATTGGTCATTATATCTTATGCCCTCAGCGTAGTCCGTTGAAGCTAGAATAAGTATCTTCTGTTGGTTGGTCTTCGACATAACGAAATTGTCTCAAGTATTCGTTCAAATGCAAAACTCGACATTCGATTGCTATTTCGGTATGTGGGCGTGGTGGATACGCAGATAAACTATCACGATAACGGCAACTAAGATTAGCGCTAGCATGATAAGCATTGGGATAAATCCTGCTTGACTATGCTTGAGCTTTTTCATGATAATATTGATTATAGGCATAACTAATAAAAACAAAAGATAAAAATGGCTGAACCAAAAAAAGGTGGCCTCGGACCCAAAGGGCGCCTTGCACTTGAAAGAGAGCTTGAACCCGTTGAACTGTTCGAGCTGCCTCTGGCCGTTGCCGCGGCTAAGCGAATTTCTGATGAGATGCGAAAACTTGAAAAAGCTGAGAAGCAACAGCACCATGATGCAACCCATGACACTTTAACCGGGTTACCTAACCGTAAGTTGTTTTTCGAGACCCTACAAGAACAAGTAGCGAAAAATAAGGGTAGCTTTGCTTTAATTTATTTCGATTTAGATAAATTTAGAGAAGTGAATAATGCCCAGGGGCATGAAGCTGGCGATAAGTCACTAGTAAAAGCCGCTAAAACAGCTCAAATGTCTATTAGACATGAGCAGACCGGTAGACGACCGGCTGACTTTTCGGCCAGGTTCGTAGCACGGCTTGGCGGTGATGAGTTCGTGGCTTTACTGCCCGGAATTAGTGTTCAGCGAGACGTTGACGATGTGATGGCACGCATACAGACTAACTTAGCAGCGGAAGATATAAGCGTTTCGTTGGGAGGTCGAGTGCACCGGCCTCACGAAACAGCTGCTGAATTTCTGGACGCGGTAGACCAGTTAATGTATCAGGAAAAAAACGCCCACCACGCTCGCACTGGTAGTTAGAATTCTAAAAGAAGTGTTTTTTGCTTATGTCAGATCCGAAGTCTTCCAGTAATTCCTTTTGTTTTTTGCTGAGTTTAGTTGGCGTTTCCACGATAATGGTAACGATGTGCGGGCCACGCGTATTGCCGCGCAGATGCGGCACGCCGTGGCCGGAAAGTTTAAAGTCGCTGCCGCTTTGGGTACCGGCCGGCACCTTCATGCGCACCGGCCCGTCCACTGTGTCAACATCAATCTCGGTGCCGAGCGCCGCCTCTACCATGCCGACCTTTTCTTCGCTAAGTATCAAGTCGCCTTCGCGCGTAAATTTTTTGTGAGCTTTTACGCGCACATTCACGTATAAATCGCCTTTTGGACCGTTGGCGATGGCCTCGCCGTGTTCGCGCAGGCGAATGGTGGCGCCATCGTCAATGCCGGCCGGAACTTTTAGCTTGACTTTTTGTGCGCGGCGCTGTGTACCTTTGCCGTGGCAAACACTGCAGACTTTTTCCGGCACTTTGCCGCGACCTTTACATACCGGGCAAACAGCGGCTTGTTGAATATTGCCAAAAACGGTGCGCATCACATTGGTGACTTGGCCGCTGCCGCCGCAGTTGCCGCAAGTTTTTAGCTCGTAACCCGGCTCGGCGGTCGTGCCTTTGCAGTGTTCGCAAACGTCTTCTAAATCCAGGCTCAGCTCTACTTCCGTGCCAAACACGGCTTGCTCGAAGCTGATTTCTACCCTAGTTTCAACATCCCGGCCGCGACTGGCGCGTTGTTGGCGCTGCCCACCGCCACCAAAAAAACTGCCGAAAATATCGCCCAAGCCCAAGTCTCCAAAGTCAAAGTTAACGCTCTGGCCCTGGCCAAAACCGCCAAAGCCACCAAACCCGCCGGCGCCGAAAGGGTCGCCATCGCTGGCCGCGCTGCTGCCAACACCGGCGTGGCCAAATTGGTCGTAGCGTTTGCGCTTACTTTCGTCTTTTAAAACTTCGTAAGCTTCGTTAAGCTCTTTAAACTTTTCTTCGTCACCGCCTTGTTTGTCTGGGTGCAGCTCCACCGCTTTTCGCCGGAAAGCTTTTTTGACTTCGTCGGCGCTGGCACTCTTGGCAACCCCCAAAACTTCGTAATAATCACGCTTCGCCATTATCTATCACAACTTCGTCAGTCCAACTTAATGTAGTATAAGCCTTCATCCGGCCCATAGACGGATAGAACGGGTTGGACTTTTTCTAGTTGATCTAATGCTGCGCTGACTCTTCTTCGCTCCTCAGGAAAATCTTTTGGCATTCTAGAAGCCCAGTCAGAAAGTTCTAGTAAGCCTACTTCGGACATGTTGGTTAATTCGTGCACGGGCACGGATATAAATATTCTGCTCTTATCTGCCAAAAATTTTTCCGTATTGTATCTACCGCCGTCTGGCCAGTCTAACCTAAACCGTGGTTCATGAGATTCAACAGGCACTACTTTTCTCCTTTGTCGTCGACGACTTCGCCTTCGACCGGCTCGTCTTTATCTTTGCCGGATTTACCGTCCGACTTCTCATCGCTATCAGCTGTTTGCTGTTCGCTGTCTGCTGAATCGGCTTTGGTCGATTCGTACATCTTGGCGCCGATGGGCATGATTTTATCGTTCAGTTCTTTGGCCGCGGCTTCCAGCGCGTCTTTATCGGCCTTCTCGTCGCCGGCAACTTTTTTGGCCGCGTCAATCGCTTCGTTGACGGTCTTCATGTCTTCGTCGGCCAACTTATCTTTGTGCTCGCTTTTGAGCTTTTCGGCGGCGTAAATCGCGCTGTCTAGTAGGTTTCGAGATTCGACGGCTTCGCGTTTTTGCATGTCTTCGTCGGCGTGAGTTTCGGCTTCTTTGGCCATTTTTTCCACTTCGTCTTTATCGAGATTACCCGAGCCGGAAATCGTAATGGATTGTTCTTTGCCGGTTCCTTTATCTTTGGCCGTGACGTTCAAAATGCCGTTGGCGTCGATGTTAAAAGTTACTTCAATCTGGGGCACACCGCGCGGCGCTGGCGGAATTCCGTCCAAGATAAAGCGGCCGAGCGACTTGTTGCCTTCGACCATGCCACGTTCGCCCTGCAGCACGTGGATTTCGACCTGCGGTTGGTTGTCGGCGGCAGTTGAGAAAACTTCGGACTTGCTGGTTGGGATGGTAGTGTTGCGCTCGATGAGTTTGGTCATGACTGCGCCCATCGTTTCAATGCCGAGCGAGAGTGGTGTAACGTCCAGCAGCAGCACGTCTTTGACGTCGCCCTGCAGCACGCCGGCTTGAATGGCAGCGCCCACGGCTACGACCTCATCGGGGTTGACGCCCTTCATCGGGTCTTTGCCGAAAATTTTCTTGACTTTCTCCTGCACGGCCGGCATGCGCGTCATGCCACCAACCAGCACTACGGCGTCAATATCGCTGGCTTTAAGCCCGGCGTCTCTAAGCGCCTTTTCGCAGGGCTCGGCGGTTTTTTCGATCAAATCAGCAACGAGACTCTCCAGCTTGGCGCGGGTTAGTTTGTGCTCGAAGTGCTTTGGCCCTTCGGCGTCAGCCGTCAAGAACGGCAGGTTTATATCAACCTCTTGCGCGGTGCTAAGTTCTATCTTGGCTTTTTCGGCCTCATCGCGCATGCGCTGCATGGCGGCCTTATCGTCGGCCACGTCGATGCCGGATTCTTTTTTGAATTCCTCCACTAAATAATTGACGATGGCCCGGTCAAAGTCGGCGCCACCTAAGTGCGTGTCGCCATTGGTAGATTTAACTTCAAAAACGCCGTCGCCCAGTTCCAAAATGGAAACGTCAAACGTGCCGCCGCCAAGGTCGTAAACGGCGATCTTTTCATCTTTCTTTTCGCCTTTGTCGAGTCCGTAAGCCAGGGCGGCCGCGGTCGGCTCGTTGATGATGCGTTTGACTTCCAGCCCGGCGATTTTGCCGGCGTCTTTGGTGGCCTGGCGCTGGCTGTCGTCAAAGTAAGCCGGCACTGTTATGACGGCTTCGGTTATCGGTTCGCTAAGGAAAGCTTCGGCGTCGGTCTTGAGTTTGCCCAGTACCATAGCGCTTATCTCTTCCGGCGAATAATCCTTGTCGCCCATTTTGACTTTGACACCGGTACCGCTTTTAACGATGTCGTAGCCCATCAGCTTTAAATCGCGCTGGACTTCTTTATCTTCAAACCGCCGGCCGATCAACCGTTTAACTTCATAAATGGTGTTTGTGGAATTAGTGACTTGCTGACGGCGCGCTACTTGGCCGACCAGGCGCTCGCCATTTTTGTTGACGGCCACGACGGAAGGCGTGGTGCGCGCGCCTTCGCTGTTGGCGATAATTTCCGGCTTGCCGGCCTGCATCACGGCCATCGCCGAGTTGGTTGTACCCAGGTCTATTCCGATAATTTTACTCATAATTTACTCTCCCTTCTTTAATTTAATAAGTTAAAATCGATGGTTTCAAGCCCTATAGGCAGCGGCACATACGCCGTAGAACTCACCGTAAATTTTCCTAAATCTAATAGGTAATGTGGTATTTCGTTTTGCGCTTCCAGCCTGTTGATTATTTCACGGATTGCCCTTTCGTCGGCATAATGCTGAGTAGTGGTTGGATCGTCTGAGGTTTCATAGTAAGACATATCTTATTACTCCTTGCCGCCATGTTTGGCTATGATTCTTCTCGTATCCGAGTCGTAATACCACGGCCGACAGGTTCCGTTATCAATCATTCTGGCGCAACCTTGTGCAGCCAATAACCCCTCGGCTCCATAGGCGTCAAGATATTCTTCCCTGTCTGTGGCTTGTGCTTTGGCCAAGTCATCTTCAGGCCAACCGGGCAGACCGTGGTTAGCATACCGCAGAGAACCTTCTATAAATTTACGTGTTACCGTATCTGCGCTGTCCAGAGTGCAAGTTGTGCAGCGCTCATTCAAACCATCTGCTTCCTGGCCTGTCATTTAGCTTGCTCCTCTTCTTCGCTTGAAAGTTTTGCAGAGTTTTGCACTTTTACTTTGACCATGGCGTGGCGGATGACTTCGCCACCTAAGACATAGCCGGGTTGAAGTTCCTCGCAAACAACTTCAACCTCGCCCCCGCTGGCCAGCGGATCCTCTTCCATTTGAACAGCTTCGTGAAAGCGCGGATCAAACACCTCGCCAACTGTTTTGATGCGCGTAACGCCAAGCTGAGCAAGCGTTGATTCAAACTGTTTAACAACTGCTCGTACGCCTTTAACGTAATCGTTATTGGCTAAATCCTTAGGCACGTGTTTGAGAGCTCGCTCAAAATTATCAATCACGGGCAATAATTCGCGCAGGACGTTGGCTTTGACCAAATCTTTGAGCCCGGTAATTTGCTCTTCATGCCGGCGGCGGATATTTTCAGAATCAGCCCGTTCGCGCTGTAGCGCCTTGGTTAGCTCTGCAACTTGCTGCTCCAACTCCTCAAACTGTTTACTGTTAGGCGTATGTTGTTTGCCACCTTTTTTATCACTCATATAACGTCTCCTCCAGAGCCTGGCCGGCATGGCGGACCAGTTGCATTACATCGCGGTACTGTTGGCGCGTTGGGCCAAGGACACCTATGTAGCTGTGATCGGAATACGGACTGCGGAAACGGCTGATGATGAGGCTGGCGCCGGCGCTGCGGCCGATAGGATTTTCTTGACCGATGTAGACACTTAGTGGCTGGTTTGGCGCGACCTCGTAAAGCCATGGCTCGAGATTGTCTAGCAGGCTGGCGATTTGCTGGACTTGGCCGTGTTGCATAAATTCCGGCTGGCCGAACAAATTAGATAGTCCGCTAATGTAAAGCTGGTTGCCAATAGTGGCCAAGCCTAGATTGTGCGTAAGTTCCACTAAAGTATCGACCGCGCTACGGATTGTGTGCTCCGGCACGCCGCCAGCGCTAACACGGGCAGTTAAAGCCCGTTCGGCACGCCTTTCGGTTTTAACTTTTGTGGGCTCAACCAGGTTGTTAACGTAAAAACGGTAACCTTTATCGGTCGGCACCCGTCCGGCGCTGGTGTGCGGTTGCATGATATAGCCTAGGCGTTCCAGCTCGGCCATTTCGGCGCGGATAGTA
Source organism: uncultured Candidatus Saccharibacteria bacterium (assembly GCA_964622365.1). Classification (GTDB taxonomy): domain Bacteria; phylum Patescibacteriota; class Saccharimonadia; order Saccharimonadales; family UBA4665; genus CAZUPM01. The sequence continues at coordinate 11,311 of CAZUPM010000012.1, forward strand.
GCGCTGCTGACATTAAAAACTTTAGCTAGCAAGCTGCTGCCAACTGGGCTGGCTACCTCGGCATACTGCTCTACAATCGCGCTTAAAATTTGGTGTTGTCTTTCAGTCATAGCACTCACTTATTACAAGTGCTAGTGTACGCTGCTAGCACTCCTGAGTCAAGAGTGCCAACCCCAACCTCATACCTCTCTAGCTTATAAGTCGGGCGGCTACCTTCCCTAAAGTATAATGATTGTTACTTACTTTACTTAATGGCTACAATGGTATGGTGGAGATAAAGAAGATCAAAAAATGGCTGGGTGCCGGATCCATCAATATTTTTGGCTTGCCTTTTGCCGGCAAAGATACCCAGTGCCAGATGCTAGCCGATATCTTATACGCAGAAATGATCGGCGGTGGAGACATCATCCGCAATCAAGGTTCTAAACAACTAAGACGGCAGACCGATGTCGGTTTTTTGGCACCTACTGAAGAGTTTCGCAAATTAGTACTGCCTTTTTTTGACCGTGATGCATATAGGGGCTATCCACTGATTTTAAGTTCTATCGGACGCTGGGCCGGCGAGGAAGAACCAGTTATGGACGCAGCCAAGGCAGCAGGTCACACCATAAAGGCAGTCATTTTTATACGCACAGAGCTTGATGAGATATGGAGCCGTTGGTCTGTGGCCGAACGGCTGGGTGACCGAGGTACGCGTTATGACGATGCTAAAGAAAAGTTAGATATCCGTATCCGTGAGTTTAATGAAAAGACCGTGCCAGTCCTAGATTTTTACAGAAATAAAAGACTATTGATCGAAGTGGACGGCACTGGCTCAAAAGAATCGGTAACCCAACAAATATTAAAGGGCCTGACTGAATTTATAGGCTAGCGTAATCGGACCGCTTGTCCGTTTGGTAATTCTTGTATGGAGTCAGGTGACGTGGGCTGGCTAACGGTGGTTTTGCGCTTTCGGCGGCGAGTCCGGTGGCGTTTAGGCCTGGTTCCTGCCTCTGTGTTAGCCGAAGTTACAAGACTGCCTTTTAAAATCGTATGGGCCAATTGTGCGGCAGATGTTTCCTGTGATTTAACGCTGGCTGGCGACGCAGGCTTAGTCGTGGGCGAATCTTTTTTTTGTTGCGGATTTTGAGGTGGCAATGGTTTGGCGGGTCGGCCTGGCGGCCTGATGCTATCTTCCACGCTTAAGTACCGCTCGCCAACGAATTGTTCCACGTGATAACGTCCGATCGCGTACTGTTGGCGGCTGTGAGCAATAATATCCAGGCTGTGGTCCTCGGCCTGCGATGGTAAATTAAGGCTTATAGCCGAAAATGCCTGGACCTTTTCGCCTTCAATTGTCATGCTGATCACAAAGTGCCGGTTATGCATGTGTACCAGATCATGTTCCGTAAACTTCGGCTCGAAATAGCGTGTCATTTTGCTGGCATCATCAGCACTCATACGGAAAGCGACGATAGAGCCGACATTGCCAAAGACAGCATCGCGGACTTCCATGGGCATCTGGGCGATATATTGGTTGGCCACGGTTAAGTTAAGTCCGTATTTTCGCGCCTCGGATAAGATCGTCGCGAAGCTATCGGTCGCGAAGTTTTGGAATTCGTCGACATAGAGGTAAAACGGTTCGCGGGCTTCGGCCGCGATATCGGCCCGGCTCATGGCGCCTAGCTGGATTTTGGTGACCAAAAGCGCGCCTAGCAGGCTGGCATTATCTTCGCCAACCAGTCCACGCGAAAGGTTGACTATGAGGATTTTGCGCTCGTCCATGATCTGCCGCACGTTAAAGCTGGATTTAGGCTGGCCGATAATGTTTCGGACTAACGGGTTGGCTGTAAAGGCCCCGACTTTATTGAGCACAGGCGCGACGGCTTCGGCCGCGAACTTATCGTTCCAACTGGCAAATTCCACTGTCCAGAAGTTACGCACGACCGGGTCTTCGACGTACTTAAGCACATCGTTTCGGAATTTCTTATCCGTCAATATCCGTGTGA
>CAZUPM010000013.1:0-12605 GCA_964622365.1 uncultured Candidatus Saccharibacteria bacterium
TTTAGTAATTTGTAAATTGATAATTGCTAATTGGAACGAAACGACCTGTCGACTCTCAGGGAATTTTTATGTTAGATTGATAGTATGAAGACTTTTGGCGAGCAAGTTTTTTTTGATGAAGACGAGCGTGCGGCTGCCGCTCAGCCTGTCATACGAGTAGCAAATGCTCTTTTTGTTGCCGATATATGGGCTCGCAGGGCTGAAAGCTGCCAGGATATGGCCATTCACCTTGCTGGCGCCCAGAGCCTGGAACAACGTCGTAGCGCCGGTTTGTATTTTCACGAGTCTTATCTATTAAAGCAAATGAGCAAACGGCTACTGTAACTGCGGGTTGATTTTTAAAAAGACAGAAAGTTGCGGGTTTCGGCGGTTAGCTGGCCTTGCCCGAAAACATACTCGCTTAAAATGGCCGAGGCTTCGCGCTCAAGTTCCGGTAAATGCTTTTGCTCTTCTTTGCTAAATTTTTGGAGTACAAAATTGGCGCTATCGATTTTGTTGGGCTTTTTGGGTCCGATGCCGATGCGAACGCGAGCGAAGTTTTCCCCGATACTGGCAATGATAGATTTGACACCATTGTGGCCGGCGTCACTGCCACCGAGGCGCGTTCGGATCTGGCCAAAATCAATGTCCAGCTCATCATGCATTACCAAAACTTTATCGGACGGGATTTTATAAAAGCTAATCAGCGCCTGCACTGCCTTGTCGCTTAAGTTCATCATCGTCGTCGGTTTGGCCAAAAATACGCGCGATTCGCCTATTGTTTGCTTAACCAGTTCGCACCTTAAGTCTTTTTTGTTAATCCACTTATCAAAGCCTTGGGATTTGGCAAAAGTGTCCAGGCATTCAAAACCGATGTTGTGACGCGTGTTTTCGTATTCTTTACCGACATTGCCCAAGCCGACTATCAAAACAGTTTTTTGAAGACCTAGCGTGTAGAGCTGGATTGATTCGCCCATTTGCGGCCGTCGCTGAAACAGTGCCATTAAGTTTCCTTTGCTTGTTTAGTCGGGCTCATGCCTTGCTTGTGGCCGATATGTTTTTCTATAAACCACAGCTGTACGGCCGTGCCTTCAAAATTATACCGCTCGCGTAGTTCCCGCTCCAAAAACCGCCGGTAGCTCCAGTGGACAAAGCGCGTATGGCTGCCGAAGATTTTAAAAGCCGGCGTCTGGTTATCGGTTTCCTGAACCATGTAGTTGAGCTTAGGCGCGCGACCTTTGAGCCCTGCCGGCGGATGTTTGACAGTGACCGTCTGTAGCCAGCGGTTTAGCTCTGGCGTCGGAACGCGCAGTTTACGGTGCTGGTCAATCCCGAGTGCCAGCTCAAAGATCTTGGCGACGTTCTGGCCGGTCACGCTGCTGGTAAAAACCAGCGGCGCCCAGGGCACAAAATCATAAGTCGCGGCAATTTGCGGAGCCAGCGCATCGCGCGTAAAGGCATCCTTATCTTCTGCTATGTCCCATTTGCTGACGATTAAAATCAAACCCTTGCCGGCGTCTTTTACCATGCCGGCGATCTTTTGGTCGAGCGCCACGTTCAACTCGTTGACATCCATCAGCAGCAAGCAAACGTCGGCTTGTTCAATGGCGCTCAGGGTTCTGAGTACGCTAAAATGTTCTACCCCCCGCCCGATTTTGCCGCTGCGGCGGATTCCGGCCGTATCCATCAGCTCGATCTCGCGGTTTTCGAATCTGACTGTCGTCCGATTGATGTCACGTGTGGTGCCGGCGCGCAGTGCCACAATCGCCTGCTGCTTTTTTGCGAGCGAGTTAAACAAAGCTGACTTGCCGACGTTTGGCCGGCCAAGGATTGCCAGCCGCAACCGATTACTATCTTCTTTTAAAGTAGCTTTTGGGATAATTTTTGCTAATCGCTCCAGCAATTCGTCCAGTCCCAAGTGTTGTGTGACGCTGGTTTTAATAACTGTTTTGATGCCGAGCCGCTCGAAGTTGCTTAAGTCGGCCCGCCTGGCTTTATCAATTTTGTTGATGATTAAAAACACCGGCTTTTTGTTTTTGAGCGCCATAGTCGCCATGCGGCGGTCTTCTTCGCTTACCGGCACTTCGGCTTCAACCACCACCCAAATAACATCGGCGCTCTCGGCCGCCTGGGTGATTTGTTCCTGAATCGTAAATTCAAACTCGTCTTCCGGATCTTTTGCGCCTGCCGTGTCGACAATCCAGAAGTGTTGACCATTGTATTCGGCCTTCGCGGTAATCGAGTCTCGCGTGGTGCCGGCCTCGCGCGCTACAATTGCCTCGCGCCGGTTTAAAAGCGCGTTGAATAAGCTGGACTTGCCAACGTTTGCCCGCCCCACAATAGCCACTATCGGTAAACTTGCCATAATTATATTATCGCATCTTCTTATAATATTTGCCAGTTGCCTACTTGTAACCCGCCTAATTTAAAGTTACCGAACCGAATACGATTGAGTTTTTTTACGTCGTAGCCGAGCGCGGCGAACGAGCGGCGGATTTGCCGGTTACGGCCCTCGTGCATCCGCACTATTAAGCGTTTAGCGTTTAGCGGATAGCGTTCAGTTACTCTCCTGTGCGCTGCACGCTGACCGCTGTATGCTACTTGTAGGCTGCTTAGGCCGTCCTCCAGTTCGACTCCACGCTGGATATTAAGCCGGTCTTCCGGCGTGAGAGGCTTATCTAGGCTGACTTCATAGACTTTTTCTTTGGCGAATTTAGGATGAGTCAGCTGCTGAGCTAACTTGCCGTCGTTGGTCAAAAGCAAAAGGCCGGAGCTATCTTTATCCAGCCGGCCGACCGGCTTCAAATTCTGGTATTCACTTGGCAGTAAATCGTAAATAGTCTGGCTGCCCTGCCCGGCTCGCGAGCAAACATAGCCGACCGGCTTGTTAAGCAGAATAGTAAGTTTTTCTGCCGGGAGCTTTAAGATCGCGCCGTCAAGCGTGATATGTTGGTTGTCGGGCACCACTTGGCCAACCGTGGCTGGCGCGCCATTGACGGTAACCCGGCCGGCAGTAATCGCCTGGTCGGCTGCACGCCGGCTTAAGCCGCTGGCGGCGGCCACGAACTGGTTAATGCGCATAAACTAAATTATAACGCGGTTTTTTCGCTGTTGGTGCCGCTAGTTTGCGGATCGGAGGAGGCCGGAGTGATAACCGATCCCCCTTGACCGTTCGCGGTTTCTCCGTTAGGCTTATTTTCTTCTTCTGACAAAGCCTTTAAAAGCGTGTCGCCACTTGAAGTTTTTGCCGCATCTACCAACGGTTCAATAACCTTTTTCTTGGGGGCAGTATCTTGATCATCCTCCTCACCACTATCTTCATTTTTTGCCGTCCCGCCGCCTGCTGGTGCGCCAGCATCTTGGCCAGCCGTTTTATCTGATGATTCTTGCTTTTTGACGAATTCCTGGATTTTCGATAAAGCTTCGGACTTGCCGTTTGTTTGCGAAGAGCCATCATTGGGCTGCTCTGACGCCCGACTAACTTCACTCTGGTTTTGATCACTAGCTGGTGCTGGTTGATCGTCGTCCGGCGGCGTCATGACCGGGACTTTAGTAACCGTGGGGTCGACTGGGGCTGGCGAATCGGCGGGGTTGTCGTCAGTAGCAGCCGGCACGCTGCCCGGCTGGGCGGTTGTACTGTCGACAGGTGGCTGATCTGGCACGGGCGCGGTGGCATCGTCGATGGCCGGCGCGGCCGCAGTAGTGCCATCCTCATTTAATACTTCGTGCACGGTACGCACAACGTCTTCCAGTGTTACCTGGGATTTTACCAAATAACGATCGGCTCCTAGCTTGTCGGCACGAGTCTTATCTTCGGCCTGGCTTAATGCTGTCATCATTATGACCTTAGTCGTTTTAATTCCGTCTGTGCTGCGCAGGATGTCAAGCATATCAAAGCCGCTGATTTTAGGCATCATCACGTCGCTTATGATGAGATCGGGGTGTTCTTTTACAGCCAAAGCCAGTGCTGCCTCACCATCAACGGCGGTAATAATCTGAAAACCTTCGGCTTCTAGCCGGGCTTTATAAATGTCGCTTAGGTTAGTGTCGTCCTCTACCAGCATTATTTTGGCTGCCATGAGTCTGTCCCTGCCTTATTTAATTTACCGTTATGCTTATGCTCATCATCATTGTATCACGAAGTAGCAAGCACGCCAGCCGCGGCTTTTTCTACTGACGTAGAACTGGCTTTTAACTGTTCGGCGCGTTTCGTGTCGATGCGGGGCAGGTTTATAAAGAATGTGCTGCCACTGCCCGGCTTACTTTCGACCCATATTCGACCACCGTAAAGTTCTACAATTTTACGGCAGATGAACAAGCCCAAGCCGGTGCCGCCAATCGTGCGGGTGGCGGAATTATCAACCCGATAAAACTTTTGGAAAAGGTGTGGTATGTCTTCTTCTGGTATGCCCTGCCCGGTATCTTTTATGTAAATCTGAACGTTTTTGACGTCTCCGGTGAGCCCGATGATGATTTTTCCTTCGTCGGTATATTTAACGGCGTTATCAAACAGGTTGGTGATGACCTCACGCAACCGGTCGCTGTCGGCGTTGACATAATAAAGTGGCCGCACCGCATGCAAGTTGCTGCTGTCGTGGCTGGCGTCAATGACATCCGAAGAATTAACGACAAACTCCATCCCCAGATTTTTCTTTTGGGCGGAAAACTTCAGGTCGCCAGTCAGTTGGTCTAAGAACTCGCCGATCTCGACTGTGGTCGGATGGCTGGTTAGCCGTCCGTCTTCGGCCTTGGCGCTGGTAAGCAGGTCCTGGAATAATTTGCCCAGATGCTGTGTTGATTGGTGGGCTTTATCCAAGTAACCTCTGGCCCGCTCGTCTATAGTGCTGACCTTATCGTTTAGCGCCAGCGCCAGGTAGCCTTCAATGGCCGCCACTGGCGTGCGCATCTCGTGGCTGGCCGTGCTGATAAATTCCGTGCGCTGTTGTTCGGTTTGTTCATCTTTAGTAATGTCGCGTAGGATAGCGACCCCGCCGACAACCGCGTTATTGGGGGGTATGATTACGGGTGAAACGGCCAAAGAGACCACTGTTTGCTTATTATCGCGGCCGGTAATCTGCACTTTTTGCGCGCCATGCTGTTTATTGTCCAGAGCCTCACTTAGAGCATTGGCGAATAAGTCTACGCCTGTTGGCAATGGTTTGCCATCTACACCGGAAAGCCTAACTACATTGTGGATGTCCAGGCCAATAGCGTCTTTAACGGTCCAGCCCGTAATCGCGCCCGCCGCCGGGTTAAAAAGACTGATGGCCCATTTGGTATCAAAGACTATCACGCCGTCACTAATGGACTCGATGATAATCAGCGATTGCTGTTGCCGGTTTTTAAGCAGGCGGTCGAGTCTACTAAGTTGGGCGTTTTCAGACAAATCATAACGTGGTTTCCAAAACCAATACTCTGCTATCGACAGAGCCGTAATACCCACCAATTCGCCCAGGCCAGCGAGCTTAAAGGTTTTTGTGGCACTAATCGGCGTTGTTAAGAAACCGGCTAGACCGAAAAGATAAAACAGCCATAGGACCGCTAGCTGCACAAGAGGCCATATCCAGCCCAGAGCTCCGATAGCAAATGACAAAACTACAAAGGCTATTACGTAGGGCGAGTAATAGACGCCCGTAGGGTTAAACACTATGCCTGTTTCGATTACTATCAGAAGCGCTGTTACGCCGGTAGCTACAAAAGCCGAGCGCTTGACTAGCCGTAGGCTCGCATAAAGCTCATAAACAAGCTGCAAACCAACCAAAACAACGACAATCGCCGGAAAGGTTTTTGTACCGCCCCACTCATGATATCGCAGACCTATATATAAATAGATGCCAACAAAGTGCAGACAATACAGCAAAAACAGCCATCGCAATTTCCGGAGCCATTTACTGGATACGTGATTCATGTTGATTAGGGTCCACCCGAATAGCCATAAACATTATCGCACGTCCTACCTTTGTTTATCAAACTTTCCGACAAGGCTTTTATAGACGCAAGATAACAGATGTGATAAGCTAATGCGGCTAGCTACCAAGTCACCGATAACTGTAAATTGATAATTGCAGGTTGGGATCCGCTAGCCAGCGGACAACTGCGGCCCCGTCGTCTAGCGGTCCAGGATATTTGGTTCTCATCCAAAAGATCGCGGGTTCGAATCCCGCCGGGGTCACCATGGGATAAAATGCCACCGTAAGGTGGTTTTTTGTTCCATGGTAATTCTCGCAGAGAATTGAAAGCGCGACGCGGGTGCGGTGGAGCGGAGGACGTGCGCAGGAATATATTCCGAGCACGCCGCAGTGTAAAAGGCCGGAGGCCGCTATCCCGCCGGGGTCACCAAATTGAAATAACAGATAGGGTTTAATGCTTACACTAGTCTCTATATTTTTACTCCTCCTGTTTTGGGCCCAAAGCCCATTAGGGTTAAATCTGGAATAATATATAAAAAATGTTATAGATTAGATATGGCTATGCCTGAGGATTTAGTACTAGTTAGACACGGTGAATCCGAAGCTAATATTATTCAGAAGCAGCGGAAGGAAATGCGAGATGCTGCTGCTCCAGACGGTTTCTTCGACCGTCACGACAGCCAAATGCGACTTTCGCTTCTTGGAGTCGAGCAAGCAGACGCTACAGGTGAATGGTTGAGGAGTGAGTTCCCAGATGGCTTTGATAGGTACTATGTATCGTCTTTAATGCGAACCGTTGAGACCGCCGGCAGGTTAGCTATAAATGGTAACTGGGATATTGATGATAGATGGCGAGAACGTGACTGGGGAGAGTATGGAGTATTAAGTGATACTGAGCAACAGGATAGATATGACCTATCTCGCAAATTAAAGAAACAGAGCAAATGGTACTGGTGTCCACCCGGTGGAGAGTCGCTAGCTACTGGCGTAAGACTACGATTTGAGGATATTCTTGAAACAATGCACCGGGAGTTAGCTGGCAAGAAAGTCATTGCTGTAACGCACGGTGAAACAATGGAAGTAGCTCGTTTCGTACTCGAGAGATTACTCCCCGAAGAATGGCAGCGACAGGAACAGGATGAAGCATTTAAGTTATCCAACTGTCAAATACTGCATTACACAAGGACTAACCCTTCTACTGGAGAACAAAGCAGCCGTCTTGAATGGCGTAGGTCAGTATGTGCTTGGGATGAGAGCCGCTCCTGGGATGCTGGTAATTGGGTGCATATCGAACGACATCGTTACAACGATGAAGAGTTGCTGGGTTTGGTCGAGGCTCATCCACGCTTATTAGAGAGCTAGGTTCTACTTGCAGCTAGGACATCTAATATCCACTGTTGTTGCCTCAGTATCCCGTTATTTCATCACAGATAAAGTCCCCCTCGACTCAATCAGGGTCCCTAAATGGTGGCAGATATTGCCTTATGTTTGAGCCGTCGTACTAATTTGCGAGAGGAACTCGACCAGTTGGCGCGGCGTGATGGCGGCTTTAATCAAATAGGCGTCGGCCTGGCTTTCTATATTGGCGCGGACTTTGCCCTGCTGCTCCAGGTTGGTTGTGATGATTATTTTGGCTCGCAAGTGCGGGATTTGGGAGGGATCGCGCAGTATCTGCAGAATCTCCATACCGGAAAGCGAAGCCAGCATCAGGTCCAGCAGTATGATGTCATATTTGTCGGTCTGAGCTTCTTTCAGGCCTTTCTGGCCGTCTTGCACCAAGGTCACGTCATAGCCGGCCCGCTCTAACGTGCGTGTATATAAAGCTCCGATAAAATACTCGTCTTCTATGCATAGCAGTTTTTTAGCATGGTCGTTCTTTTTCGATTTGATTGATCCCATGGCCGCTCCTTACTTTCTATATAACGAGTGATTCTTAATCCAACCGTGCGCTACGCGCGTTAGGTCGGAACGCCCGGCCTGGTTGCCTTGTGGCAGTTGCGCGTATGGCGTAAGTGTAAAGCCAAACGTACTGCCCTGGCCTTCCTGTGAGCGGACCCATATATTGCCGCCATGGGCTTCGATGATTTTTTTGCATAAATATAGCCCAAGGCCGGTGCCGCCGACTTGGTTGCGGCTTCGATGGCTGCGATAAAACTTATCAAACAAATTGGGTACGACGCTGGCCGGTATGCCAATGCCGGCGTCTTGAACAGTTGTTTCTATCAAACCGGTGGCCGTGACTGTGGCCCTGATGATTATTTTGCCCTTATTTTTGCTGTATTTGATGGCGTTATCCAGCAGGTTGCCAAGGACTTCGTACATACTTAGGCGGTCAACGCCTACTGTCGGCAAGTCTGGCGCTATATCCGTTTCGATGTCGACTCCTGCCAAGCGGGCGCGCAAACTAAAATCCTGGATAACGGAATCTATGACGGCCGGCCAATCTTCTTCGCTAAGTTTGACTAAGAACTGGTTGCCTTCCACCCGCGCGGCGTTCAGCACATTATTGACGAACGCTGCCAGTTGCTGGCCAGCCGCCTCGGTACGCTCCAAAAACTCATTATCTTCTTCTGGCAGTCTACCCGTCAGGTCTTCCTCGAGCGCTTCGACGTAGCCTCGTAATAGTGTTATGGGCGTTCTTAACTCGTGCGCCACTAATGCCACTAAACTGAACTGCTGCTCTGGCTCCGAATAGGTCACGGTGTGATCAAACATCACCAGCATAACCTCGTAACCTTCTGGGTTTTCGCTGTTATAATAAGCTGCCAGATCAAACATCAGGACTTGCTTTGTATCGGCTAAGGGCAGTCGCACACGCTCCCATGTGTGACTGGCGGTGGCCACTTTTTGCCTGACTTCGTTAAGCCACCGATCAAGCGTGTCTTCGCTGGCGAACGACATATCTAGTAAGGAATAGATGTTTTTGCCATTGGCGTCGGCTGGCTGTGCGTGTATATAACTAAGGGCTGCCTCGTTTGCCAATAGTATGTTCTGGTTTTTGTCTAATATGAACAGTGGCAGCGGCAACCGGCTGGCAATCTGGTTGGCGCTGAGTTGTCCCTCGCGAGGTTCAAGTGCCGAATGGCCGGCAACCGTTGCCAGCTGGTAAACCTGATTCACTAAACTGGCCACTAACTGTCGCCCCAAACGTAAGGAGTCTATATCTGGCGCCGCAATCTGCCGGCCGTCTGGAGTCAAATGAATTATGGCTTGCCACAAGGTTTTTAACGGCCTGGTTAGGTATTTAGCGGCGGCCAAGGCGACCAGGCCGGACGATATGACGGCCCAAAGGCCCAGGGCCATGCCTATCATCAGCCGGTTAGCCTGCCATATCTGAGATTCTATGAGCCACAGAGCTAGAGTTACCAGGTTGACCGCTAAAAGCGCCAGCCACAATCTCCAGCCGGCTTGATCCCTGAATCGCTCTAAATCATCCATGGCGTGCCCGGTCAGGGCTTATAACTTATATCGCCGCTGGAGCCGACGGCCGTAAGCCAGGTTTGGCCGGAGTCGAGCCTGATAGGTTTGCCGCTACTGTCTGTAAACGTAATCTGTGAAGTCATCGAAGTTTTCTGCCAAGTGCCTATGGTTACGGTTCCATCCTGAAAAATGTAGGCCTGTCCGCTGCCGACAACATTATAGACCGAGTGATACCCGTCGGCTTCTAGGCCGTACTGCATAACCAAAGCTATGACGACTTTGGGCGAAATTTGGGTCTGGGTGCCGTTTTGGTTGATTTCCATATGCGGCTGGCCACCTTCGCTGCGGTCGTACGAATTAGTTTTGGCGTCGTAGGCATAATGGACGTTGTAGTAATAGCTGGAAGGAGTTAAATCAATCGAGGCGGCGGTTGGACTTTTGGAGGGTTGGTCTGGTTTTCTGGCAAAGCCAGTAAATTGGGGCGCGCCAAAACCTTTGGAGACTTCCAGCGCGTTAAGCTGCGTCATGCTGGTGTAGACATTGTGTGGCGCGTAGCGGCTGCTGATGCGCTGGTAGTAACTGCCGTTATAAAACTGGTTTAGGTCCTTTACGCCCCAATTGGTTATATCTGTTAATGCTTCGGGACTGCCGCCGACATGTGCTAACGCGCAATCAAAGCCCAGGCACCATTGCACAAAATATGGCCGGGCGCTGCGCACGGGGCCTATATAAGATGGCTGCGTATCTTGATAAAGCGCCAAAAAGCGCGTAATGCCGCCTTCGGCAATGGCCTCAAAAACCACGCCGGCCTGGTCTAAGCCGGACTGTGGTCTAGCCTGCAAACTGTTTTCGATAATCACGCCTGTTACTGGCTTTTGATTAACACTTGGAGCCACCGGCAAGCCGGTCAGCGTTGATGGGACGGTAGTTGGCGCGGTTTTGGGTTTTGGTGCGACAACTTGCTTGACAGATTGTTTGGGCGACTGGGCCTTGTGGGTTAGCGCCAGCGACACCAAGCCGCCGGCTAGCAAAAAAACGACAACCGCTATGATCGCCGCCTGTTTTTTAGTAGGGCGCCAGTCGCGCCAGCTTTTCTTAACTGGCGTATCAGAAGCAGCGGCTGCGGCAAGGTCGTGGCTGGCTGCCTGTTCCGGAGTTTGAAATGATGGCTGCCGTTTTTTGTTTAGATCGCCTGGCTTCTCGTCTTCTGGTTCCTGGCCGGAAGCTTCGGGCGTGATGATTTCGTTAACCATGAGCGTTATTATAGCAAAAGATATATCCAGCCACGCTAAAAAACGGCGAGCTGCTGGTCTAGGCGCCTTAGGCTGCGCTCCTTGCCTAGCACAGCCAGAGTGTCGGCTAAGTCCGGGCTGGCCGGCGCCTGGGTAGTGGCGATACGGATTAGGCTGAACAGCACATTGGGCCTGGTGTGCGTAATGACCAGCAGGGCGTTCAGCCGGTTTGTCAGGTCCTCGGCCGTAAAGTTGCTCTCGCCCAAACTCCTGCGGGTAGTCTCAAGCAGCGTTTTTAAATCTTCGATCTCCATAGTGCCTAGCTTTTTGTGGTTCTTTATCAAGTTCTTGTTAACCGGCAAGTCTTCAAAAAAGAATGTCGTTAGTTCTGGCAGCTCGGCGAAGTATTTTAATCGTTCCTGTACCAAGCCGAGCACTTGTTTTTTATAGGCCGGTTCAGCCTTAGCGGCTTCGGCCGGCAAAAAGTTCTCGGCTTTTTTATAAAGCTCATTAATGGGCAGTTGCCTTATGTAATGGCCATTGAGCCAATCCAACCGCTTTAAATCAAAAATTGCTGGGCTGGTATTTACGCGTTCTGGCCGGAACTTTTTGACTAACTCGTCCAGGCTGAATATTTCTTGTTCCGTGCCATCGTTCCAGCCCAGCAGCGCCAAGAAATTTAGCAGAGCCTGCGGCAGGTAGCCCCTATCACGATAATCAAGCACGTTAGTGTCGCCCGTTCGTTTGGAAAGCTTTTTACCGTCGGCGCCATTGATAACCGGCAGGTGGATGAAGCTAGGCATTTTAAACCCCAAGACGTGATAAAGAAGCACGTGCTTTGGCGTTGATGCTATAAACTCTTCGCCGCGCATCACATGGCTGATATTCATTTCGTGGTCATCAATGACGTTAGCAAAGTTGTAGGTTGGGAACCCGTCAGCCTTTACAAGTACGAAGTCTTCTATATTTTTTACTTTTATGATGGCCGGGCTGCGGCCCGTGGGTTCTGGCGCAAAGGCTACCAGTTTTTCTCCGCCGTACTTTTTAAGGCAAGTTTCGATGTCGATCCTGATAGGGGCGCCAGCCATTCTTTGACTGGTATTAGTTTTATCGTCTGCCTTTCTATATATGAATGGCTTCTTTGCGAGCTTGGCTTTTTCTCGCAGGTGATCTAGTTGCTTTGGGCTGGTTGGCGAATAGTATGCCAGCCCGTCAGCAACTAATTGCTGCGCATATCGCTGGTACAAACCGGTAGTTTGTCTTTGTGATTGTACATATTCCCCCCCCTGATGCACGCCTTCGCTAATCCAAAAGCCTTCGTCTGGTTTTAAGCCCAGCCAATCAAGGCTTTCAACTATTTGCCCCACCCCTTCGGCAACGAACCGCTCGCGGTCAGTATCTTCCAGGCGCAAAATAAATGTGCCATCGTTTTGTTTGGCAAAAAGATAATTGAATAGCGCCGTACGGACGCCGCCGACGTGCAAGAAACCGGTAGGAGACGGCGCGAAACGGGTTCGGACTACAGCCATAACCCTAGTATGCCACAATCGCGCCGATAACGGCTACAGGCTGCTAGCGATATCGAGCAGCTGGTTTTGGCTCAGGCTAGCGTTGCCAGTGATTTGGTACCAGAGATTGCCATTAACCCAGGTCAGGTCGTGCTGGTCATATAAATAAAAAGTCTGGCTATCTTTATTTAATGTCTGATAATTGGGATCGGCAGGCACAACGAAACTGTCGAGTAGCGTTTGGCTATCCCAGCCGGAATTCTGCTCTGTGAGGCTAAACTGACGGCCACTACTTTTTTGTCGGTAGTTGATCGTCAGCGTGCCGGAACCGTATTTGATAGGAGTGACCATGCCGTAACCTGGTGGCCTGTAACTTGGCAATGTGGCGTGCACGCCGGCTTTGTTGGCAGCTATGCTCAAATCGAGCCTTGGCAAGAACTGATAAAACACGATGCCGGCTATGGCGATGGCTATGACAGCCAAGATGCCGATGGCTACCAGCGGCCGGACTTTGCGTTTGGTGCGATGACTTTTGCGCACCGATTTAGGTGCTTTGG
>CAZUPM010000014.1:0-11880 GCA_964622365.1 uncultured Candidatus Saccharibacteria bacterium
AGCCCATAGCTAAAAACAAAAATTAGCAATCAAAAACCCGAGATTCCCATTTCTCTAATCTCAAGTCCCCTCAATGTTCTACGTTTTATAATCCATGATCAAAGTTCTTGGTGCTATACTTAGATTGGAAAATTAATGAGGGGTTAGCGTGTCATCGTTCAAAGCCACGGGCGGTTTAGAGACAGAGTATCAGGCTTTACTCAAGTCCGTGGCCGATGAACTCAAGCTGCCTCTGATGCATATAGCCAGGCAGTCGGAACTGGCCGGCATGGGGAGGACTTCCGCGCAAGAAACGCTGGTGGGCGTAGGCCAAAGCGCCCGTTCGGCACTGGAGCTGGTGGACAGCTATCTGCTGGGCTTGCAGTTGGCCGAAAACCAACAGCTGCTAGAATTAGAACCGGTCTCGGCAGCCTCCGTGATTTATGACGTGGCGGGGCGGTTGGAAGAAATAGCGCGTCGGCGCGGCGTTAGTTTAGCCGTAGAACTGCCTGTCTCTTTGGATCCGGTTATGGCGCACCGCGCCGGGCTGCAATCGGCACTGCTGAGCTTGGGGACAGCTGTTATTAGTGCCCAGCCACAGGTTGATAAACCGCTAACTGTAACCTTGGCCGCGTATCGCGCCCGTGGCGGTATTATCACCGGCCTTTACGCCGAGGGTCTGGGAATATCGCCCGCCGAGCTGCGGGCGGCCGAACGGCTGACTGGCGGTCGTCGCCAGCCGCTGCGCCGCTTTTCGGCCGGACCGAGTGCCGGCATATTTGTAGCCCAAAATATCCTTAGGTCTATGGCTTCTAACTTAAAGGCCGTGCGTTACCATAAACAATCTGGCCTGGCTGCGGTGCTAACGCCTAGCCAGCAACTTAAGTTGGTGTAGGGCGGTGGCGCGGATCCTGCTAATTGAACCCGATACCATACTTGCTGGCATTTACGCCAAGGCGCTAAAACACGATGGCCATAAAGTTATGCTGGCTGCCGGCGCCCAGACTGCTATCTTGGCCGCTGATAAACAACAACCAGAACTGGTCATAGTCGAACTGCAGCTGGCCAGCCACAACGGCTTGGAATTTTTGTATGAGTTCCGTACTTACCCCGACTGGCAAAATATTCCGGTGCTCATCCATAGCGTGGTGCCGCCGGGCGAATTTAAAGCTTCAGCCGAACTTACAGACGGTCTCAATGTCGCCGGCTATCTGTACAAACCGCGCACCAGCCTTGCGCAGCTGCTGCGCGTTGTAAATGGTCAATTATCAATGCTCAATGTTCAATGAACCGCGTAATGATTTAAACCTGTAAATTATTAAAGAGCATTGATTCATTCATTGACAATTAACACTTGAGCATTGAGCATTAGTACCGTATGAGGCAAATCGTTACCACCGGCATAATCTTAACCCGTACAAACTACGGCGAGGCCGATCGCATACTCACAATCCTAACGCCCGATAACGGCAAGCTGCGGCTGCTGGCCCGCGGCGTGCGCAAAGTGCAGTCCAAGCTGGCTGGTGGCATAGAGCTTTTTAGCATCAGCCACATCACGTTCATACGCGGCAAGGGCGAGCTTGGCACGCTCATCTCCACGCGGCTGGCTAGACATTATGGCGGCATCGTCAAAGATCTGGAGCGTACCAATTTGGCCTACGGACTTATCAAGCAGCTTAACCGGGCGACGGAAGACGAGCCGGAGCCGGAATATTTCGAGCTGCTGCAGCAAACTTTCGCAGCGCTGGATGATTCTAAAATCAGCCTCGAACTTATTAATTTGTGGTTTGGTATGCAGCTGCTCAAATTGGCCGGGCACACGCCCAATTTAAAAACCGACGCGGCCGGCAACACGCTGGCGGAGCAGGGCAGATACAGCTTTGATTTTGAAGCGATGTCTTTTGCCCCGGCGCCGCGCGGTCGGTTCACGGCCAATCACATCAAATTGCTGCGGCTGGGCTTTAGCAATTATCAACCCAAGACCTTGCAGCAGGTTAGCGGGATAGAAGCTTTGCTAAACGATTTGGCGCCATTCATTCGCACTATGCTAAGCGAATACATAAGAACCTAATTGACCGTAATACAAAATCATGCTAATGTTTATACATGAGAGAAATGCTTCCGCTAGAGTCGGTTGGAGCCGCCCCGAATCACCAACTAGTTGATCTTATGGGCCGTGTCCATGCCGAAGAGGCGTTTGTTACACCAGACCATTCCTTGCAATTGCTAAAAAGCCTCAGCTATGATCAATTTGAAGATTTACTAACTAGGGCAAATGGTATTTGTCGCGAAATCGCAACTGGCGCCAGAACTTTAGATGGTCGAGGCACTATAGCCGAATCTTTAAACCTCCCTGGCCAAACCAGGACTTCCATGCATAAATACAGTCCGCCGGCAAAGGAAGATCGTCGCATGCTAATGGAAGAAGCTCTGCGGTCATCTCAACAGCTTGATGATCCCGAACAAGCCGCCACAATGCTCGGGTTAATGATTAACATCATCCATCCTTTTAATGATGGAAACGGTCGTACCAGCCGCATGGTTTATAGCCTTTTGACGCGTGGGTACGATGGTTCGAAGGAAGATCAAAGTTACTACACCGAGCTGCTAGCTAACACTTCTGGCCGCAGGAGAGTCGACCTAAACCCTGAGCACTCTCATTTGCCGTTTAGGTTTAATATGGCGCAGCGAGAAAAAATGGCTAAACATTATGGCTACGGCGGCCCGGTGCCAACTTATGCTTATGGGGGGTACAGTATTCGCGAGATTGATGTGCAAGGGCCGGACGAACTACTGGTTAATGATTCGGTTTCCCCGGAAGGTCGAAAAGTTTTGCACCAAATAGTTAAAGATGACATTTTCGATGCGACAGTATTCTTCGATTACCTCCTTGAATCTGGCAAAGACCCCAGTGGCTATATCAAGTTATTTGACAACGGCCAACGTCGACCCTTGATGCTAGACGATTTGCTGCCCAAGCTTACCGATGAAGAGATTTTACATCTGGCCGATAAGCAGGATGAACTTAAGGAAAAATACGCCAAGGTAATCATTGACGTTTTCGCGGATCCTGCAAACCTGGCGACCGCGGCGGAATTAGCGGAATTCTACCGGCCAAAAGCTAACGAAACAACTATAGCTTAATAACTTGCCAACGATCCGACGCCGCTCGTCCGCACTATGCTAACCGAGCACATAAGAATCTAACTTCCGGGCTATGATTGAACCTGGCTTGGTGTTGTACAAAACAGGCGGGCTTGGCCGCGAGGATTGTTTGAAGAGCTAAGTTGCCAGTAGCAAGTTAGTGAGGAGTTCCGCAGCGAGCCTGTTTTGTATTAACAGCTAACCAAGTGAAATCATCCGACCGGTGGCTTTTGCCCCACTTTTGCCACCAAAAGTGGGAAGAAGATCCAGCCTACGGCTGGTGTAATTTAGCTGGATCCTGAAACAAGTTCAGGATGACGTTGTGGGCTCAGGATGATAGTGGGTTGGTGACGGGTGACTAATTTGGGACAAACAGTTATAATCAAAGCCGATGAGCGAAGTGAAATTAGACGATATCGTTAGCTTGGCCAAGCGGCGCGGCTTTATTTACCAGGGCAGCGAAATTTACGGCGGTCTGGCCGGCACCTGGGATTACGGCCCGCTGGGCGCGCAACTTAAGCGCAACATTATTAATGAATGGCTAAAGTTTTTCGTCGACGGCTGGGACGATATGTATTTAATCGACTCGGCCATTTTAATGAACCCCAAAGTCTGGCAGGCCTCCGGCCACGTCGATACTTTCACCGATCCGCTGGTGGAGTGCAGCAATTGCCATTCACGTTTTCGGGCCGACAAAATCGATACCAGCAAATGCCCGAACTGCGGCAAAGAAAAAACGTTCGACGAACCGCGTCAATTTAATTTGATGTTTGAAACTCAAGTAGGGCCCACTTCAGCTTTAGGCAATCTCGAAACTTTTAATAAGATTAAATCAATATCAAACGAAATTAAAAATTTACCCGAAGATATATCAGCCGAAGAAGAGGCTGACACCTATCTTAAAGCTCTCGAAGATCACTCAGAAACTTATATTAACTTTTTTAAAAAAAGAGAAGAAAGCAACGTTTACTTAAGGCCGGAGACAGCGCAGGGCATGTTCACCAATTACAAAAATATTTTGGATAGTTTTTATCCGGATTTGCCGTTTGGCGTGGCCCAAGTCGGCCGGGCCTTCCGTAACGAAATCTCCCCGCGCGATTTTATCTTTCGCGCACGCGAGTTCGAAATCATGGAGTTTGAATTTTTCATCAAAGAAGCCGGCTGGGAAAAGCACTTCGAAAAATGGCAAAAAGACATGCACAGCTGGTTCGCCAAGCTGGGCTTAGACAAAGCCAAAATCAAAGAGCACGATTTGCCCAAAGAAGACTTAGCGCACTACAGCAAACGCACGATAGATTTTTATTACGATTTCCCAAGCCTCGGTTTTGACGAAATTGCCGGGCTGGCTTACCGCACCGATTTTGATTTGAAGAACCACCAAAAGACCAGCGGCAAAAACCTGGAATACCGGCCCAAAGACGGCAGCGCGCCGTTCATACCGCATGTGATTGAGCCGACGTTTGGTGTTGACCGGCACGCCATGGCCGTGCTTAGCAATTCGTACTGCGAAGACGAGCAGGGAGGGGAGAAGCGCGTGTTCCTAAAACTGCCGACCAACTTGGCGCCGGTTAAAGTCGCCGTTTTTCCGCTACTCAAGAACAAGCCCGAGCTGGTTAAAAAAGCCCGCGAAGTCTACAAAATGCTCAAGAATCCCGAGCCGAACACAGGCGCGACTTTTTTGCAGGGCGCTGTTATGTGGGACGACAATGGCAATGTGGGTAAAAGGTATCGTAGGCAAGATGAGATCGGGACGCCCGAGTGTATTACAATCGACTTTCAGACTTTAGAAGACGATACGGTCACGATTCGTGACCGCGATACAACCAAACAAACGCGCGTTAAAATTGCTGACCTCAAAACCAAATCCGGATCCATAGAATGGTGATAAAAAAATGAAATACCCATTTGTGCACGAAGACCTAGAAGTCAAGCAACGTTTTTTAAATATAGCTAAGGAGTTTGCGCAAAGCTCCGACTCCGAAAAACAATTTGCAGCAGCGTTACTATATGCAAACTTAGCAGATTATCTAAGCGCTCATTTATTAGCAAGTCTTAAATTAACTACAAAAAACGCCATCAGAACGTTTTTAAATGGCGTCATAGTTGCTGATTTTGAAGATTCTTCTAATAAGCCTTTGGGCATAGTAATAAAAGAACTCGATCAATTTATATTTCCGAGCAAGGAATTAATCGTTCCGCTTCTAAGAAAGATAAAGACCAATCGAGATAAAATTATGCATCAATTGCTTAAGATTCCATCTACCGAGATGGCTGATTTAGATAAAGCTTTTGTTGACCTAATAGAAGATGCTGATCAGCTCGTTATTTATATAGACGATATATACAGAAGTCTACCGCCTAAAACTATTTTAGAGACTGCCAATATGCCAGTTAAAACAAATCCTAACAAAGAATAAAAAGGCACGCAAAGACCGAAAAAAGTAACGTAGAATTTATGGAAACGATACTGGCAACTTTAGAAATGCTGTGATTGAGGGATGAAGGCGGGGGAGGTTGAGGCGGAGCTCAACGGTTTGGCCAATCCGGACGCGGCTGGGTTTGCCCAGCGGTTTTTCAAAACGGCCAAAGGGCAATATGGAGCTGGCGATAAATTCTTGGGCATAAAAGTTCCGGTGGTACGGGCGGTTTGTAAAAAGTATAAAGCCCTGCCTTTAAACGAAATCGAAAAGTTGCTGGCCAGCCCGATCCACGAGCACCGGCTGGCGGCGCTAGTTATTTTGGTGCAGCAATTTAAACGCGCCGAACCGGCGCGCCGGCAAAAGCTTTACGAATTTTACCTGGCGCACACTAGTCGCATTAACAACTGGGATTTGGTCGATTTAAGTTGCCGCGACATCGTTGGCGAATATTTGATGGATAAACCGCGCGGCGAACTTTACAAACTGGCCAAGTCGGCGGATTTGTGGGAGCGGCGCATCGCCATCGTCAGCACCTGGCAATTTATACGGGCCGGGCAGTTTAGCGACACATTTAAAATTGCCGAGGTTCTACTCGGCGATGAGCACGATTTGATCCACAAAGCTGTCGGCTGGATGCTGCGCGAAACCGGCAAATACGGCGGCCGCGCCGAGCTGGTAAAATTTTTAGACGTGTACGCACAACAGATGCCGCGCACCATGCTGCGTTACAGCATCGAGCATTTCAGCCCGGCCGAGCGCCAGCACTACATGCAAAAATAAGTGCTATGATTGAGGCAAAGTGTGTTGACAGAGTGGATATTTGAAACGTACAATTGTAATGTATATTTAAGTAGCTTACAAAGTGACAACTATTATTAAAACAACCCAGCTGCGCGACGATTACGCCGAGATTGCCAAGCAAATCCGCGGCGGCAAAAGCATTGCCATTATTACCAAGCGGGGCAAGCCCGATCTTGGCTTGATCGATCTGGATTATCTAGAGGATTTGATAGAGTCGCACGACCCTGAATTTCAGAAAAGCCTCAAAAAAGCGGCCAAGGAGAAAACTTACACGCTGGACGAAGTGTTTGATAATTAATCGCTTCTAATGCTTTTTACCTTTAGCGAATCGGCTAAAAAAGACGTTGCCAATCTGCCAAAGTTAGAGCAGGCCAGGTTAAAAAAGAAGTTGGTTTACTGGCAGGGTCTGGAATACCCGCTCGCCCAGGCCAAGCCTCTAACAAACCACGAGGCGTCGCATCGCTTTCGGTTTGGTGCGTATAGAATTTTAGTCAAGCTAAAAGGCCAAGAAATGCGGGTTCTAAGAGTTCGCCATCGCAAAGATGTATATGGCCGCTAGGCCGATTGCTGCTATGATTGGGGCGAGATGAAAACAGTTGGCATTGTTGGCTTTGGGAGCTTTGGTAAATTTGTAGCCGAGCGTTTGGATAAATTTTACCGGGTTACAGTTTACAGCCCGAGCGGTCGGCCAAATAAATGGGCTGCCAGCCTAGCCGACGTTGCTAAGGCAGATTTTTTAATCTTGGCAATCCCAGTGGAAGCTTACCGGCCGACGCTTACAAAAATTAAACCGCTGATTGGTCCCGACACGGTGACTGTTGACGTTTGTTCGGTTAAAGGAGAGCTTGTAAAAATCATCAAGACCATTCTGCCCGAGCAAAAAATGGTAGCGACGCACCCGCTTTTCGGTCCGGAATCGGCCACTGAATCACTGGATGGCCGCGTGCTGGTTGTCTGCCCGGAAGCTTCGGACAGGCAAGCGGCCGAAAGCATTGAGCAGTTTGCAGTCGAGCAGGGGGTGGAAGTAATTCAAATGTCCGCAGAGCCGAGCATGACAAAGAGATGGCCACGGTGCAGGGCCTGACGTTTTTTTATAGCTCACGTTTTAAAAGATTGCGGATTGCACGATATGAAGCTCAGTACGCCATCATTTAAAAGACTTTTAAGCCTGGCGGCATTAGAGGGGCGCCATAGCGAAGAGCTTTTTTACACAATCCAAAGAGGTAACGAGCAGACAGCCGAAATACGTGAACATTTTATAAAAGCTGCAAAGAAGCTAGACGATGAAATTAACAAACGCTAAATTTGCTTAGCGCTTGGGGCTGGAGGTCAGGTGCCAGCCGGCGCAGGCTTGGCATCTATAAATTCGGTAAGGTTTTTTAAGCCGACGGACGGGATTGATTTTTCTAAGTGCGGCCTGGGCGGCTGCTGAGTTAGCAAAGCGAACCTTCTTTTTACAAATGTTTTTTTGGTTTTTGCTAAACATACTCAACCTTATTTTAACCCAAAGCCAAGAGTGGCGCATGCTAAGGCTGAGTTACGCGGCGGGCGATTTGACAAAGTAGTTACGTTTTGTTATACTACTAAACAGTAAGTTATCACTAAAACGAAAACTTACACCAAAAAAGGCACATTCCAATCAAACGGAAAGGGCCGAAAATACCGGGCAAAACCCGGTATTTTAAATTTGGCGGAAAAAGGCCCAAGCGTTTGCTATAATCGAGTCAATGAAACGCTTAACGCGCGACCAAAAGGGCAATACACTATTGATGGTATTACTTGGCGGTCGTGGTCGTGGCCGTAGTGGTGGGAGTCTTCCTGTACGTGCGTGGCCATAAAGCCAGCGTGCCCGGTTCGACAACCAGTAGCACCAGTACGAACAGCTCTTCGCAAAGTTCCGGCGCCAGCGCCAAGACCACGGCGGATTTGACTAAACTGCCGCTGGGTGACGGCAAAGTTACTACCACGCCAAAAGTGGGTTACTTGGATAGCTGTACCACCAACTTCAAAGGCGGCGGGGCAGAGCATGCCGGCGGCTGGATCAGCGGTAGCGCCTGGAACGAAGAAACAAAGCCTGCGGTGGAGGGAAATGTTACTTGACCAAACACTACCTTTAGCACGACTTTAAGCGGCTCTAGCCGGGTGCTTTCGGGCAACGGTCTGCCGGTGGATACGCCGACTGGCATCTTTCCGATCCAATCCGGTACCACAGCTTATCAATACGACCGAAACCCCAACTCCATCCAAGCTTACACGGTTAGCTACACCTTGCCGGCCAATCCGACAATTGCTGCCCAGCCGACTTGCACGGGTCTGGGGCCGATAGGCTATATGCTAAACGGCGTGGCGCTGTTTAACGCGCTAGATGCCAGCGGCCGCGACGCCGTCGCGCATGAGATCCAGGACAAATGCGACGGCCATCCGCAAGGGGCTGGCATTTACCATTACCACAGCATGAGCAGTTGCATCTCCAACGAGGATGCTAATAACACGCTGGTCGGTTACGCGCTGGACGGGTTTGGTATTTATAGCGATAGGGACGCCAAAGGCAACTTGTATACCAGCGCCAATTTGGATGAATGCCATGGCATAACCAGCGAGATTTTGTGGGACGGCAAAATGGTTAACATGTATCACTACGTGCTAACGCACGATTATCCCTACAGCATCGGCTGCTTTCGTGGTACCCCAGTGAACACCCACCCGGGCGCATAAGCCGCAACCAATCTGCTATGATTAAAGCATGATAACAAACGATAAAAAACCGCGGGTGTACGTGTTTATCGATAGCCAGAACCTTAATGTAGGAGTGCAAAAGTATGGCTGGAATATGGATTGGCGCAAGTTCCGCAGGTTTTTGACCGATGAATACGGCGCGACCAAAGCCTATATGTTCATAGGTTACGTGCCCGAAAACGAAGATTTATACGAGCAGATGCATAGTGCTGGCTACATGGTGGTGCTAAAACCGACTTTTGATATGAGCCGCCCGCGCCAGGAACCGACCGAGGCGGAATCGGAAGAAAAACGTCCGGTAAAAGGCAACATCGATGCCGACTTAGTACTTTGGGCCATGAAAGAAATGAGTAACTACGACCAAGCCATCATAGTCAGTGGCGACGGTGACTTTTTCAGCCTGGTAGAGTATCTAGAAGGCAAGGGCCGCCTGCTCAAGCTTTTAGTGCCCAACGGCCATTATTCGCAACTTTATAACGCTTATGATAAGTACATAATCAGATTGGACCAGCTGCGCCGTCAGCTGGCCTATAGGCGTCGTTTCAGCAGGCCAAAAAGCTAGTATTGTAAAAAATCTCCGTTTATCGCGCGCCTAAAGCTAGTACTATATAAATTGAAGGAGGATTAAATATGAAGGTTACAAAATATCCGCAAAGTTGTTTAGTGATAGAGGATAACAGCAAACGGTTAATAATTGATCCTGGCTCATTCGTTTCAGCCAAGTACAAGGTGACGGATTTGCTGCCGGTGGACGGCATATTGATTACGCATGAACACGCCGACCATGCCGACCCAGCTTTGTTGCAGGCACTTGTCGGCCAGGCGCAAACCCCGGTTGTTAGCAACCAAGGCACACGCGATACACTCGGCGAAGTAGTGAGCCAAGTCGTTAAAGACCAGGAAGAGTTCGAACTGGCGGGATTTAAAATTAAAGCCCGTGAATTGCCGCACTGCCTGATGGTGGACGGCTCGCCAGGCCCGCAAAACACCGGTTTTGTGATTGACAGCGTGTTCTTCCACCCTGGCGATGGCATAGCGATCGAAGACCTTAAAGTTGATAAAGCTGCCGTGCCGATCGTCGGTCCGGATATCAGCCCGCATGACGTGCATAGTTTTATCAGGCAAGTCGGCTGCAGCAAGGTCATACCGATCCACTACGATTATTTCCCGAACGACCCGGAATTTATGGCCAAAATGCTTGGCGGCGATTCCGGGTTGCAGTTTGTTGTGCTGGCTAACGGC
This sequence comes from uncultured Candidatus Saccharibacteria bacterium, assembly GCA_964622365.1. Lineage (GTDB taxonomy): Bacteria > Patescibacteriota > Saccharimonadia > Saccharimonadales > UBA4665 > CAZUPM01. Next base: position 10,323 of record CAZUPM010000014.1, read on the forward strand.
GAAAGTGCAGATGTTTGATAAAATTTAGCAGTGCCAACTAAAAAAGAACCTAACATCGTAGTTATAGGTGGCGGCACAGGCAGCTTTACTTTGCTTCAGGCCCTAAAAAACCATACGAGCCAGCTGACCGCCTTGGTGAACATGGCCGACGACGGCGGTTCAACCGGCATTTTGCGCGACGAGCTTGGCGTCTTGCCGCCAGGCGATGTGCGCCAATGCCTAGTGGCCTTAAGTGAGTCTTCGGAACTACGCGATTTATTTGATTATAGGTTTGAACAAGGCAGCTTAGCCGGCCACAGTTTTGGCAACCTGTTTTTAAGTGCTCTAGAAAAAATTACAAATGATTTTAGCCAAGCCGTGTATTTGGCCGGTGAGATGTTAAGAATCAAAGGCGCTGTGCTGCCCACTACGACTACGCCAACGCACTTAGTCGCCGAACTTACTGACGGCACGGAGGTTAGCGGCGAGTTTAAAATAGCCGGTTACGATTTTAGCCTTAACCCCCAACCAAAACTAGGCTTAAGGCCATCCGCCTCTTTAAATCCACCTGCCAGAGGGGCTGCCATGGCGGCGGACTTAATTGTTATTGCGCCCGGGAGCTTGTATGGTTCGCTCGCGCCCGCTTTATTGGTGCGCGGTATGGGCCGCGCTCTTAAACATAGCAAAGCTAAAGTTGCGTATGTTTGTAATCTTGTAACCAAGCCAAAGCAAACAGATGGCTTTAAAGTCCACGATTACGCGGCGGAACTTGAGCGTTTTGTCGACGCGCCCATTCTGGATTTTGTTATATACAATACCGCCAGGCCAGCCAAGAGGCTGCTAACCAATTATATCCACGAGGGCGAATATCTGGTAGGCTATGACGTGCCGGAACTAGCAAAGCAGCGCTACCAGGCCATAGGCCTGCCGTTAATTGCCAAGAGACCGGTTAAATTAAGAGAAGGCGACATGATAGCCCAAGCCAGGAGCTTAATCAGACACGACGGGGAAGTGATAGCGGCTGAACTCGTGAGACTGGCACAATTCCCTTAACCATAAGCTTGACTTTTTGCCCATATATTGCTAATGTATAAGTTATGACAGAACGCTATCATATAACAAGACGTGGCAAACGTGTGCGTGCCGTGGCTTTTGTAGGCACATTATCACTAGCGAGTTCTGGCGTAGCTCATATTGTCCCGGAAGCTACCCACGCGGCATCTGTCGCAATCTCAGAAGCGGATAAAGGTTCGGGCATTGATCAAAATGTCCAAGACTTTACCAAGACATATGTAGTAAGACCAGGGGATACAATTTGGGGAATTGCTTCGGCTGAGGGTCAAGCAGTAGCCAACAACCCTGAAAGACTATATGAGCAGATGCAGGCCATAGGATCGCAAATACCCAAAGATCAAGATGGTGTTTTGCGTGTGGGAGAAGTAGTTCGTCTTCCAGGTGGTTCAGAAATAGGCAAACAAAGCTAATAATTTAAATCGTGGTGGTTAGCCGACTGCAGCAGGCGCTACATGTTGTGTATAATTGATTTTCTTCGGTAAAACTGTGGAAAAGTGGTGTTATA
>CAZUPM010000015.1:0-11613 GCA_964622365.1 uncultured Candidatus Saccharibacteria bacterium
GCGCCGCCCACCCGGCCGCGAAGCTTACCCCGGAGATGTTTTTTATCTGCACTCACGATTGCTGGAACGCGCGGCCAAACTATCCGACAAGCTAGGCGGCGGTTCACTCACCGCCCTGCCGATTATCGAAACTCAGGCCGGCGACATCAGCGCCTACATTCCGACGAACGTAATCAGTATTACCGACGGCCAGATTTTTATGGAAACCAACCTGTTTTACCAAGGTATCCGTCCGGCCATTTCTGTCGGGCTTTCCGTGTCGCGTGTTGGCGGCAACGCCCAGACCAAAGCCGTTAAAAGCGTAGCCAAGAGTTTGCGTATCGATTTGGCGCAGTTCCGCGAGTTGGCCAGCTTTGCCCAGTTCAGTACCGACCTGGACGCCGAAACCCGCGGCCGGATTGAGCGCGGCCAACGTTTAACAGAGCTACTTAAGCAGCCGCAGTATAGCCCTTACAGCACGTGGGAAATGTACGCTGCCCTGCTGGCGGCTACAAGCGGCAGCTTCGACAAAGTGCCGGTGGAGAAAATTAAGCTGGCCGAGGAGGCTTTGCTGCGCGAGCTCAAATCCAAGCACGGCAAACTGATTACGGCCATCAATAAGGGTGACAAGCCGAGCGAAGCTGACCAAAAGACGATTCTAAAAGTCGCCGACCAAGTCGCCAAAACTTATAACGTTACAGAAAAAGCTAAGGCTAGCGAGGAGGCCGCGAAGCCCAAGACCGATGAGGATCAACCTAAGGCCGAAAAAGTTGATAAAACTAAGGACGCGTCGAATGCCTAATACGATTGCGAAACCAGAGAGAGCCTGGATCCTGAAACAAGTTCAGTATGACAAAATGACGAGATGTAAATTGATAATTGATAACTCATTGAAAATTGTAAATTGTGAATTGATAATTGCAACCGGAGGTTGCCGTGCCTAATACAATTGCCATCAAGCGGCGGATTACGTCGGTCCGCAACACGCGGCAGATTACCAAGGCCATGGAGCTCGTCAGCGCCAGCAAAATGCGCCGTGCCCAAGACCATGCCAAACTTAGCCGGGCTTACCAAAACGCGGCCTATGATTTGCTCGCCCGCTTGAGCACGATTAAAGAAGCCGAACTGCACCCGCTGTTCGCAAAACGCAAAATTGGTTCTCGGCTGTACATAATTATTACCAGTAACAGTGGTCTGGCCGGCGCTTACAACTACAACGTGCTAAAGCTTTTTACCAAATCGGCTACAGCCGACCGGGATGCCGGCGTTAAAAGCCAAGTGATAACTATCGGCAAACAGGGCTCTAACTTTGCGCGCCGGCTGGAACACATCAACTTACTAGCGGTTTATCCGGCTTTTGGTGACGAACCGACGCCCAACGACTTGCGCCCGATTTTAAACACCACGCTCGAGCAATACCGTGAAAAACAGGTGGACGAAGGACAGATTATTTATACCAAGTTTATCTCCAACTTGAACCAGCAAGCCGTAGCCTTAAGCCTGTTGCCGGCACATATAGAGGACGAGGCCGAGCTAGCAACCTTTACTAACTTTGAACCATCGGTAGAGGAAGTGATAAACAGTGCCGCCACGCGGCTGCTGGAGGTTCAGATTTGGCAGGCGTTGCTCGAAAGTCTGGCGTCCGAACATAGTATGCGCATGCTGGCGATGAAGAACGCCACCGACAACGCCAATGACATAATTGATGATTTGACTCTAGAATTTAACACAGCCCGCCAGGCAGCCATCACGCAGGAGCTAGCCGAAATCACCGGCGGTGCGGAGGCCATCCAACAATGAATATACTGCCAGGCGAAGTGATTAGTGGCGTAATTGCTGATAGAGCCATTGAAGAGAGCGCAGCCATACAGTTGTTTGAGGGGGATTTAACGACCGCAGATCAAAGAGAACGTTTCAGACAGTTTATGTACCGCGTAGATTTTATTAGTTTTTATGAGGGACTTAGTAGAAGCGGTAAGACGCTAGAAGAAGCAACCAGACGAGTGAACGCCGAGCTTGACGCGAGAGAAGGCAAAGCTTATTTACGGGGAGTCTTTGATGCAGTAGAGATAATGACAGGAGGAGAACAAAATGGCGGCAGCGACTAAGACGAGTTCAAAAGTAAATAACGGCAAGATAAGCCAGATTGTGGGCGTGGTGGTGGATGTGGACTTTGCCGGCGGCAATTTACCGCAGATTTATAACGCGTTGGAGGTGGAGCTGGAAGGCCAAAAGCTGGTACTGGAGGTGGCGCAGCATTTGAGCGAATCGAGCGTGCGTACCATCGCGCTGGGCGGAACGGACGGCCTGAAACGCGGCGCCAAAGTTACGGACACCGGCTCGGCCATCAGCGTGCCGGTCGGCCAAAAGACACTTGGACGGATGTTTAACGTAGTTGGCGAGCCGATCGACGGCCAGGGCGGCGAATTCCCGCAAAAAGCGCCAATCCACAAAATTCCCCCGCCGCTGACTGCGCAGTCCAACACCACCGAGGTGCTGGAAACCGGCCTTAAAGTTATTGACCTAATCGCGCCGATTACCAAGGGTGGCAAAGTTGGCTTGTTTGGTGGCGCCGGCGTCGGCAAAACCGTTTTAATTCAAGAGCTTATCAACAACATCGCCAAATTCCACAGCGGCTATAGCGTGTTTGCCGGCGTGGGCGAACGTACCCGTGAAGGCAACGACCTTTATGGCGAAATGAAGGAAGCGGACGTGCTTAAAAATACCAGCCTGGTGTTTGGCCAGATGAACGAGCCGCCGGGTGCACGCTTACGCGTAGGGCTCAGCGGCCTGTCGATTGCCGAAGGTTTCCGTGACCAAGGCAAAGATACGTTGCTTTTTATTGATAACATCTTCCGCTTTACCCAGGCCGGAAGCGAAGTCTCTGCCCTGCTCGGCCGTTTGCCGAGCGCCGTCGGCTACCAACCGAACTTGCAGCAAGAAATGGGCGCGTTGCAGGAGCGCATTACCAGTACCGACAAGGGCTCGATTACTTCCGTGCAGGCTGTGTACGTGCCGGCGGACGACCTGACCGACCCGGCGCCGGCCACGACCTTCAGCCACCTGGACTCCACCATTGTCTTAAACCGGGCACTGACCGAAATCGGCATTTATCCGGCTGTCGATCCGCTAGACTCCAGCTCCACTATATTAGATCCGGAAATCGTCGGCGAAGAGCATTACAGCGTGGCCCGCGAGGTCCAGCGGATTTTGCAGCGCTATAAAGACCTGCAGGATATAATCGCCATTTTGGGCATGGAAGAACTGAGCGAGGAGGACAAGCAAACCGTCGCCCGGGCGCGGCGTATCCAGCGCTTTCTTTCCCAGCCATTCTTTGTGGCCGAGCAGTTCACCGGCAATAAAGGCCAGTACGTGCCGCTCAAGGACACGATTACCGGCTTTCGAGAAATCTTAGATGGCAAACATGACGACAAGCCGGAGAGCGCCTTCTATATGAAAGGCGCCATTAACATGGTTAAGTAAGTTATGCTTCACTTCCAGCTATTTACGCTTAAAGGACTTAAATTTGACGATGACGTTTACGAGGTGGTTCTGCCTACTCTAGAAGGCCAAATCGGAGTTTTGCAGAACCATATGCCGCTGGTAAGTGTAGCGACCGTGGGCGTGATAACCATTCGCCATCAGCCGCACGACCGCCCCGACCAACTCGATCATTACGCTGCGTACGGCGGGGTGATAGAAGTAGCCAATAACACTTTACGGGTTTTAGTCGACGAGGCTGACCACACTGATGAAATCAACGAGGCCGAGGCTCAAAAAGCCATGCAGCTTGCCCAGCAGATGCGAGCCGAAGCCAAAGATCAAGCCAACCTACAACATGCCCAAAGCCTTATCGACCGGCAGGCTGTACGTTTACACGTGGCTGGGATAAAACGCCGTCGCCAACGTGGCTAAAAGAGCGCTATCTGGGGGTGTGACGTCCATCACAAAGCTTCTTGATCGTCATCTGTTAGATTGTTACAATCAGTACATATAATTAAAAGCCAAAACCGGCTTGGTATGCAAAGGCCCTATACGCTGTTGTTAAAAGTCGGTTAAGTTTTTCCAGGAGAAAACGTGCCAGGTATAAAAGTTATAAAAGTCAGTGCAGGTTTGGGCTTTGGCGACGGCAGCATATCTTGCGCCGCGATAGAAGAGCAGCCGGACAATAAAGACCTTGCCGCTCTAACTGACCAAGCCATAAAGTCAGCAGATATATTAGTGCCAGTCAGCTTGGGCCCAGACGGCCAAATGATTAAAGACGATGGCTGCGGCGATGGCCGGAATATTATGATAAAGCTAGGCGCCGTTTTTTCGAAGTCCCGTAATTTTGCAAAATCGCTTTATCGACCCAAAGTGTTTGGCGGCGGCGCTACCATGGCGACAGCTATGCGTATCGGCTTGGATAAGGCCGGTAACCAGCCACTCGAGTCTGTCTTTCGTGCTGCCCTAGTCCAGCTTAATAGGAGTGGCATGGACTTTGGCGCACATATAGATAACCATGCTGCCGGCAAAAATAGTGGCTGTGGCGCGATTGATAAGTCGCCCCAGATCATAACTGCCATAGCCCAATATCAACAACCAATTGCCAATGCAATTGTGTCGCTCGGTATCAACGTCGACGGCCTGGCCGAGATTTTTCAGGCCTTCAGTGTTTTTGCTAATACGCTACAGGGCCAGCCCTATAGCGGACGCAGTGTTTTGAATGCGATATTTGAAAATCACAAAATCATCAAAGAGTTGGCCGACGAGCACAAAGAAACCAGGATAATTCTGAACTTTATAGAGGGCTATACCGTCAATCAAGAATTAGTCCGTAGCAGTACTGGCGGACGGGCCCAAGTTTTTGCCGTCGATGTATGGCGCCTAGAAAAGCTGGCCGTTGGTTTGTGGCGCAATGACGCAGACAAGCGGCTAGGCTTATTGTCGGAACTGGCCTACACTTTGGCTACGGCAGCAGTTTTAACGGCTGGTGACTTGCCGGTTTATGTAGTGAAGCGCACTTAGGTTGTGCATAACTTCTTGCCCTATTGACTTAACATGGTATGCTAAGTGCATAATAATCTAAAATACGGAGGAACGTATGTTAGGAAAGAAAAATCTCGCCATGCTGGTGGCTGAGTTTTTAGGTACCGCGGTATTAACGCTAGCGGTAATAAGTGTGCGGAGTTCAGGAATCGGCTATTCCTTCTTCGTTGCGTTGGGGGCAGGAGTCGCTTTGGCGGTCTTATCGTTCATGTTCAGCGAAAGCTCGGGCGCTCAGTTTAACCCGGCGCTTACCATCGGGCTTTGGACGGCTCGTAAAATTAAAACGATTCCGGCAATAGCCTACATAATCGTACAACTGCTCGGAGGCTGGGCGGCTTACGGGATATACGTCTATTTGGTAAAAACCCACCTGCAAGCTACTGGCGGCCACTATGCCGCTCGCGTAATGGTAGCTGAAGGTATTGGCATGTTGGTGTTCGCCATCGGCTGGGCCGCGGCCGTTGGCCAGAAGTTCTTAGATGGACGCCGGGCGGCGACTATCGGCGGAGCTTTTGCTGTCGGTATCATGCTGGCTTCTCTGGCTTCTAACGGCCTGATTAACCCGGCCATAGCTTTAGGCACACACGCCTGGGACATCTGGGGCTCAATGGGTTGGGGTACCTACATCCTTGGGCCGGTGGTTGGCGCTATCGTTGGCTACAACCTTTACGACTTACTGATTGGTAGCGGCAAGCTTAAACTAGCGGTTAGTAAAAAGAAATAATTTAGTTCCAGTAACTTTTAAGTGCCGCCTTTAGCTGAGGCGGCACTTTTATTTTTGGGCGCCGGCTCTAGCCGCTAGTCACAGGGTGCATACACCGGCTGTGGTCGTGGCCGTACGGATACTGCTTAGCTTTTAGGTGCTTGACCAAAATCTTGAGCTTACCCTTTAGGGTTTCTAGCGACTTTGGCTGTTTTTTGATTGAACCTATCTGGCCTGTCTCTACAAAATCCAAAGTAAGTTTGGCCGGCATCTCACCTCTTAGTTGCTGCCAGGCAAAGGCATACAGCGTGAGTTGCTGCGAGCCGGCGACCCGCCTTTGGGCCTGCTCCGCTGTCCTGATGCTGGTGCCGGTTTTGAAATCTCGAATTTCAACACCGTGTTCCAACTGGTAAATGGCATCGATTTTGCCTTTTATGGTAAGCGGCATGTCGGCTAGCTCCAGACTAAAAGGCCACTCGGACTCGATTGGCAGATCATCCAACAAAAAGCGCTCGTAAACTGACTTGATCGTTTTTATAGCTTGCGAGTGGGCCCGCTCACGGGATTTTCTTGAGGGGTAGCCAGACATGGGTAACCAACGCGCCATCTCCTTTGTTAATTCTTCAAGGCTCGGTATGTGGCCGCCCTGCCGCCCTTGGTGCACACGTTCGATTACCTCATGAATTAAACTCCCGTACGCCAGTTGAGGCGCTGGCGGCAATGGCATGTTTAGTATATATCGGTAGTAAAAGTCTTGCGGGCAGCGCAGCCAGCACTCGATCTGGCTGACGCTCAAAAACAATCTGCCGTCGCGCAGCATAGCTTCTGGCAAACTGATGTCAAATGCGGCATCGACGCGCGGGGCATACAATTCAAGATTGGCCCGATCGGTCTCTTCTGCTGAGTCTTCGGGTTTGATGCCGCCCAGCTCGTTCAAAAAGCGCGAAGGTTTGCGCGGAGCGCCGCTGTCGTGGCGATCAGAGTAACTTAAAATCGCCTCTTTCTTAGCGCGCGTGACAGCCACGTACATCAGGCGTCGCTCTTCGGCCATGTGTTCGTCGGCTTCGTTGGGGTTGGTCCTTAACTCGTCTGGCAGCTTCAGGCCGCCGCCAAAAGCGCTTAGAGGAAATGAGCCTTCGGTGCAATCTACTATATAAATAGTCTGCCACTCTAACCCCTTGGCCCGGTGCACGCTTAAGACGTTTACCTGGTTGTCAGCAATGTCGAGCGTGACATCCAAAAACTGGTTGCCAGCGGCTTTTAACACCGTCAGGTTACCAATATATTCTTGGACACTAGCCACGCCAGCGACTCGCTCGAACTCTTTAAGCGTTTTGAAAAACTTGGCTAAGGCTTGGACTTCCGTGAAGACGCCAGGCTCATGCTCTGCCTGTTTGTATAGCTGTTTTTTCCACTTGGTGTCGCTAATAATATTGTAGGCCACATTGCCGACTGTTTGCTCTCGTGCGGACAGGCGCCAATCGTCGATTTCAGCCAGCGCTTCTTTCATGCCGCCTTGGCCTTCAGTCCTTAAGATTTCGCACAATTTGGAGTGTTCACGCCGGGCTCGGCCGGAAAAGGCAGACAGCCTGGCCACGTCAATCGCAAACAGCGGCCCGCTTAAAGTGTGAAACAGCGCCATATCGTCGTAGGGGTCAGCCACGCATTTCAGGGCTTCGAGCAGTTGGCGAACCGCGGGCACTTCGTATATATCGTTGTCTAATCCGGCAACGACATGAGGCACGCCGTATAGTTCAAGCGCTTCGTGAATTTTCTGAACTCCCTGATTGCGTCTGGCCAAAACGGCAATCGAACCGGGCTTTTGACCTTCTGCCAGGCGACGTTCGATGTCTTTGGCGACCCACGCCGTTTCCTCACCGTAACTAATAAAGTGTCGCAGTCGCGGCACCTTGCCTTTGATTTGCCCCTGTAGGCGCTTATCTATCTTGTTTATAACTTCTAGCCTATGCGGGTTATTATGCTGGATCAGCCGATAGGCGCTGTCCAGGATTGCCTGGGCTGAGCGATAGTTTTCGATCAGCGCAACCTCCTTGGACTTTGGATATCGTTTTTTAAACTCAAGTATGTTAGCTAGAGTCGCGCCGCGCCACCCGTAAATGCTTTGGTCGTCGTCGCCCACTACCATGATATTTTTCGATTTGCCCGCCAGCACATCTATAAGCTTCGTCTGTATCGGGTTGGTGTCCTGAAACTCATCGACAAGAATATAGCGGTATTGTTCGCGCAAATCTTTTAGGATGTTTGGCCTGGCATCAAGCATTTCTATCGTCAGGTAAATGTGGTCATCATAATCAATCATCTGCTCGCGACGGCATAAGTTAAGGTAAGTCTCAAAAAAAACTGCCAGCTCTTGGTGCTTTTGTCGCTCCAGCCTCGCCGCTTCGTCACTAGCCGGCAATTTAGCCGCATAGGCCGCGTACCGTTTTGGCGTAATCAGCTGCTGTTTGAGGATCGACACATAATCGGCCAGTAACCCTAGCTGCCCGTCAGGGTTGCTTACCGGCGCGAAATAGTCCAATTCCAGCTCGTCTAAATGCTCACGCAAAAAAACCAATTGGCCGGTGTCGCCTAGCAACCTAAGCCGGCCCAAACCGTACTCGCTGCCATATGTCCTCAGTAAATCGTGACCGAAACGGTTAAAGGTAGCGATGGTGGCATCGAGTGTCACGCCGGTTTTGCCGGCGTTAACACGGTCGAGCATTTCACCCGCGGCTTTTTCCGTGAAGGTCAGGGCGAGTATAGATCTGGCGTCCACGCCCTTTTCGATCAAACGGGCAATGCGTTCGACTATGACACGGGTTTTCCCGGTGCCGGCGCCGGCGACTACCAGCAGCGGCCCGTCAACCATATCAACGGCCTGCTTTTGCGCCGCGTTGAGCTTTTGGTACTCCGCCTCAAGCTGCTTATCCATGCCCTTTATTATCGCATTTTTTGGGGCCGCGAACTAACTCAGCTATTGGCGGCGGTGGCGCATTCTGGGCAATTTTCTTGTTCTACAAATTCTTCCAGCCACTGCTCGCCGGCCGGGATCAAAGGCTCGATATCATGAAAGGCGACAAAATCGGCTGTTTCCCTTAACAGCCAGCCAGCCAGTCCGTAGAAAGTGAACTTTCCCCACTGCACCACGGCCCAATACGGCCCAGCAGGAATAACCGAAATGGGCTGTTTGGGCTTATAGATTTTGGGTGGATGGCTTTTTAAATGACGCTTGATATTTTTAGCCACGAAAAAGGCGTCATAAATGGCCGTTTGCGCTAAACCGCTGTACGGTGTATCGGCATTGTCGCCCAACACAAAAACATCAGGCGCGGCCTGAAGATAGGCGTCAACCTTAACTTTACCGTGGCCGGCGATCTCGAACCCATTATCGTTAAAAAACGGATGATTGGTCACGCCAGCCGTCCAAATTACAGTGTGGCTCTCTATAGGTTGCCCGTTAACCATTAAGGCATCGGACGTTTCGCCTTCTACTTTTTGATTGAGGTATAATTTAACGCCAAGGCTGCGTAAATGCTTGGCGACGGAGCGCGAGACCGTCTTTGGTAAACGCGGCAAAAGGCGTGGCGCCGCTTCCACCAGATCTATATGTACGGCCCGCCTGCCGGCGTGATGGTTTTGGATAATGTGGTGCAAATAGTGCGGCAAGGCGCCGGCCAGCTCTATGCCGGTTGGTCCGCCGCCGATTATGATGTAGTTCAGGTCCGGCGCGCGCTCGTCGGCCAATTGCAGATGCAAATGGGCTTTGAGCCGCTCGGCCTCCTCAACTGACTTAATGCCAAACGAGTACTGTTCCAGACTTTTGATGCCGAAATAATTGGCAATAACACCAAGCGCCAATATTAAAAAGTCGTACTCGCAAATATCACCTTCGGCTGTTATAAGTTGCCGCTTTTCTTTATCGAGCTTTTTGGCGCTGCCTTGCTTGAGCCTGACATTTGTTGCCGAAAATATCTTATTAAGCGGGATGTTGGACTGCGCCCGGGCGCCGCCGGTGGCTGTATGGAACAATGTTGGGTAATATCGGAAGTTAGGCCGATCTGTTAGCAGCGTAATCTCAAGTCCGGGTTTGTTGGATAGCTCCAGCGCGGCTTTTACGCCGCCGAAGCCGCCACCTACGATTAGAACACGTTTTTTTGGCATATTGGTTTTAGCCCTTAACCTTTTTATTTTATCAAACATGGCAAGGTTGCCAAATCGTGCCGCCAAGTTTAATCTAAGATTAGATGGATGGCATCAAACAAAAATTGGTATCGGCAGGCTTTATGGGCGAAATAGACGACAGCCCGGAGGCGCTGGCTTTTTACAGCCACGATGCCTCGCTGTTTGAAATTGCGCCAAAGCTGGTTGTTTTTCCTAAGGCGGCTGGTGACGTGGAAAAACTTGTAGCATTAGTCTCGGATCTCAAATCACAAATACCCAATCTTTCGCTTACGGCCCGTTCGGCTGGCACCGATATGTCCGGCGGGGCTATCAATGATTCAATAATCGTTAATTTTGACAAGCACTTTACTAAAATCAGCGAGGTTACCGAACGCTTCGGCCATGCCCAGCCGGGCGTTTTTTACAGGGATTTTGAAAAGGAGACCTTAAAGCACAAAGCCCTGATGCCAAGTTATCCGGCCAGCCGCGACCTGTGCACGATTGGGGGCATGGTCAATAACAACTCGGGTGGCGAAAAATCGTTGGAATTCGGCAAAACCGAAAACTTCGTCAGCGAACTCAAGTTTGTGTTCGCCGATGGCGTGGAGCGCGTCGTTAAACCGCTTAACCAAGTGGAGCTTGGCGCAAAGGTGCGCCAAAAGGATTTCGAAGGTGAAGTTTACAGCAAGCTATATAAGCTTATCGATGCGAACTACGATAAAATCAAAACCGCCAAGCCGGCAGTCACCAAAAATTCGACAGGCTATAACCTGTGGGACGTTTGGGATAAAAACAAGGACGTTTTTGATCTTACCAAGTTAATTGTTGGCGCCCAAGGTACGCTGGGTTTTACGACAGACATACACTTTAAACTTGTGCCAGCCAGACCACACTCCGGACTTTTGGTGTTGTTTTTGCGTGATATAGACGCGCTCGGCGAAATAATTCCGAAAGTTTTGGAATATAAACCGGCCACGTTTGAAAGCTTCGACGATGCAACGCTTAAGCTTTCCATCCGCTTTATGCCCAGCTTTTTAAAGATGCTGGGGCTCAAGAAATTTACCCATTTGTTGGTCAGCTTGATCCCGGACGGACTACAGTTGCTGCGCGGCATTCCAAAACTGATTTTAATGGTGGAGTTTAACGGTAATACCGAAACAGAAGTGCGCGACAAAATCAAAGCGCTGCATCTAGAGCTTAAAAAATACCATGCCCGCTACGAGATTAATGGCTTTGAAGAAGACGCCACCGAAGGCAAAAGCGAAAAGTTTTGGCTGATGCGCCGCCAAAGCTTTAATCTGCTGCGCAGCAAAGTCAAAGACAAGCATACGGCGCCGTTTATTGATGATTTAGTAGTAAGCCCGCCTTACTTAACTGAGTTTTTACCCAAACTTCGTAAAATCGTCAAAAAGTATAAGCTGCTGGCGACTATCGCCGGACACATGGGCGACGGCAATTTTCACATCATCCCACTAATGAAGCTGGAGGACCCGCACGAGCGCCGCAAATTGCTGCCGGCCATGAAAGAGGTCGATGAATTGGTTTTGAAATACAATGGTTCGCTTTCCGGTGAGCACAACGATGGGCTGGTGCGCGGGCCCTGGCTGGAGCAAATGTACGGCAAGGAAATGCTAGAGATATTTCGCGAGGCTAAAAAAATCATGGATCCCGAGGGCATTTTTAATCCGCACAAAAAAGCTAACGCCGATTGGGACTACAGTTTTAGCCACGTCCGCGACCAT